>JBFMCA010000041.1:10000-32275 GCA_040754955.1 Acidobacteriota bacterium
CCCCTCGGTGGCGGCGTGCACCATCCCGCGCCAGCGAAGTTCATCGAAGAGAGTCATGGAAGCCGGGGCCGATGAGCCCATTTACTATACTGCGGCCATGCCGATCACCCGGCGCGACGCGCTGAGAGCCCTCGTGGCGGCGGGCGTCGGCGCCGCCACCGGCACGGTGGCGCACGGCGTGGCCTACGAGCGCCACGCCGTCCGGATGGTCACCGCCGACCTGCCAGTGTCGGGGTTCCCGCCCGCGCTCGACGGGCTGCGCATCGGCTTTCTCACCGACATCCACCACAGCCTCGCCGTACCCGCCGACGACGTGGTCCGGGCCGTCAATCTCGTACGCGCAGCCGCACCCGACATGGTGCTGCTCGGCGGCGATTACGTGACCTTCGCCGATCGCCGCTTTATCGAGCCCGTGGCGGAGCTCCTCGCGCCGCTCGCCGACGCGCCGGAGGGCGCCTTCGCCGTGCTCGGCAACCACGACGACGACCGCGAGGTGCCGGCGGCGCTCGCGCGCCAGCGTCTCACCGTGCTCAAGGACCAGCGCACGACCGTGGCCCTGCGCGGCGAGCGCGTCGACCTGGCGGGCATCCGGTTCTGGACGCGGCGGCCGGCGGACATCGCAAGAGTGCTGCGCGGCACGGGCGAGACGACGCTGCTCTTCGCGCACGACCCGCGCCGGCTGCCCGAGGCCGCCGCGCTCGACGTGCAGCTCGTGCTCTCGGGGCACACGCACGGCGGCCAGGTGCTCATGCCGGGCGTCGGCGCCATCGCTGGGCGGAAGTTCCCGGTGCTCGCCGGCGTCGCGCGGCAGGAGAACACGACCCTGTTCGTCAGCCGCGGCGTCGGCACCGTCTACGTGCCCGTGCGCATCAACTGCCCGCCCGAGGTGGCGCTGCTGACGCTCCGGCGCCGCTCGAACATCTGACCCGCGGCGCGCCTCAGCGCCCGCCGCGGACCTGAATGCGGTTGATCACGTTCAGGACGCCGGGCAGGCCCCGGAGCTGCGCCTCGGCAATCTGGCGATCGCCGGCGCTCGACACCGACCCGAAGAGCTGCACGCTCGCGGCCGACACGACGATGTGAATCGGATGGGCGCCGGTGAACTGCGACGACGACTCGAGCCCGAAGAAGCTCGCCGATTCGAGCTCGCGCACGGCCATCCTCGACGGTCCGCCCGGGAGATACCGCTCGAGCGCGGGGTGCCCGTAAATGGCCACGTACATCCGCAGCCGGAGCTGGTCGTCGCTCTGCAGCGCCGGCAGCACCTCGATATCGTTCACGACCTCATCCACGCCCGCGGAGCGCTTCGCCACCTCCTCCGCGCGCTCCTTGAGCGCGGGGCGCGCCGCGAAACCTTCCAGGGTCAGCGTGCCGCGGTCGTAGCGGCCGCCAATCCAGTCGAAGACGGTGTACTGGCGGAGGCGGTAGATCGCGCGGAGCGCCTCGACGAGCTGGCGGGGCGGCGCCTCGGCCCCCGGCGCCTGGGCCGCGATGGGCGCGCCGTCGGCCGCGACGAGCACCGTGGCGATCAACAACGCGACGAACCGAATCATGGAGCCTCCCCTTCCTTGGATGTACAGAGTGTGCCCCACGATTCAGCCCGTGACCAGCCGGGGCCGGCCGGCCAGGGTCCGCCCGTCAGCGCCCGGTCAGAAACCGGCGACCTTCCAGCCGCCAGCCCCCAGCGAGCACCAGGCGCACGGCCTCCGGGTACAGCCGGTGCTCCTCCACCAGGATCCGGGCCGCCAGCGTCTCCGGCGTGTCGTCACGCTCGACCGGCACGGCCGCCTGGAGGACGATGGGGCCAGCGTCGAGCTCCGGGGTGACGAAATGCACCGTGGCCCCGCTCACCGTGACCCCGTGCTCAATGGCCTGCCGCTGGGCGTCGATGCCGGGAAACGACGGCAGGAGCGAGGGGTGGATGTTCAACACCGCGTTCGGAAAGGCATCGAGGAAGACCGGGCCGAGGAGCCGCATGAATCCGGCGAGGCACACCAGCCCGACGCCGCGCGCCGTCAGCTCCGCGGCGAGCGCCCGATCGTAGTCCTCCCGCGACGCGTAATCCGTGTGCGGAAGTACAAGCGTCTCGATGCCCGCCTCCTGTGCGCGCTGCAGGCCCCTCGCGTCGAAACGGTTCGAAATGACGACGCGGATCACCGCGTCGAGCCGCCCTTCGCGCGTGGCGTCGATGAGCGCCTGGAGGTTGGAGCCCCGGCCGGAGATGAGGACACCGATATTCGGGGTCGGGCCTATTTTCACTTTTTGCGATCCCTCATCATGGCCAGGGGAATGGCACGCAGGTTGAAGAGTCTACCGCGGAGAGCCGAACCCATGCCAAGACGTCAGCGCCAGGGAATGGCCGGACTCGTGTTTCACATCATGAATCGCAGCGCGAAACGGGGACCGCTGCTCGAGACGCCGGACGACTACGAGGCCTTCATCGACACGGTTCGCGAGGCCCAGACGCAACGGCCGTTGCGCCTCCTCGACTTCTGCGCGATGTCCACCCACTTTCATATGGTCGCCTGGCCGGAGGCTGACCGCGACCTGCCGCGCTTCATGCACTGGCTGACGACAACGTTCAGCCTCCGGTGGCGCAAAGACCGGAAGACCGTCGGCGAGGGCGCCGTGTTCCAGAGCCGCTACAAGGCCGTCGCCGTCCAGCAGGACGACCATTTCCTGCAGGTTTGCCGCTACGTCGAACGCAATCCCGTCCGGGCGGGGCTGGTGGCGCGGGTGGAGGACTGGCGCTGGGGAGGACCGGCCCTGCGGTGGAGCGGTCGACTCCATTTCGATCCGTGGCCGGTCGCGCCGCCTGCGCGGTGGCTGGACTACGTCAACAGCGCACAGACCCAGACCGAGCTCGACGCGATGCGAAGGGCTGTAAACCGCAGTTGCCCGATCGGCGAAGAAGTGTGGCAGCGCGAAGTGGCAGCAACGCTTGGGATTACGCGTGCGATCCGTCGGCGCGGACGGCCGCCGGCGCGGACGTGCGGGCAACCAGGGTAGTCATTCGCGCCGCGGAGCGGCAAGCCTGGGTGGGGGCAGAGGCAGGCGCCGCCAGCCCGATCGTCCGAAGGCGTCGAGATTTACGGAATTCGAAAAAATAGGCCCGACCCCGAATTAGATGTACTCGACCCCGCGGGCGCCGGGCACAATTTCCCCGATCACCACCGAGTTGGCTTCGCCCGCTTCGAGCAACGCCGCACGCACCGCGTCCACGTCGGACGGCCGCACGACCAGGATCATCCCGATGCCCATGTTGAACGTGCGGCGCAGGTCGTACTCGGGCACCGAGCCGGCTTCGCCGAGCCACCTGAAGATCGGCGGCGTCCGCCAGGCGCGGCGGTCCACCCGCGCGCGGAGCCCCTCTGGGAGCACGCGCGGCAGGTTGTCGGTGATGCCGCCGCCCGTGATGTGCGCCATACCCCTGATCCAGCCCGTGCCGAGCAGCGGGCGGACGACCGGCAGGTAGCTGCGGTGGGTCCGCAGAAACGCCTCACCCACCGTCTCGCCCAGTTCGGGGACGACGCTGTCCACGCCGAGCTGGAGCTTGTCGAAGGCGATACGCCGGGCGAGCGAGTACCCGTTGGTGTGCAGTCCGGACGAAGGCAGGCCCACCAGCACGTCACCGGCTGCGACGGTCGACCCGTCGACGAGCCGCGCGCGATCCACGACGCCGACGATGAAGCCGGCGACATCGTACTCCCCGTCGGCATAGAAACCCGGCATCTCGGCGGTTTCGCCGCCGAGAAGCGCGCACCCGTTGTCGCGGCACGCACGCGCGAGCCCCTCGACGATCTGCTCGGCCACGTCGGGCGACAGCCGGCCCGTGGCGAGATAGTCGAGGAAGAAGAGCGGTGTCGCGCCCTGCACCAGGATGTCGTTGACGCAGTGGTTGACGAGATCCGCGCCAATGGTGCGATGCCGGTTCGCCAGGAACGCCACCTTCAGCTTCGTGCCGACGCCGTCGGCGCTCGACACCAGCACGGGCTCCCGATACGCGGCGGTCTCGAGCTTGAAGAGCCCGCCAAACGAGCCGATCTCCGAGAGCACGCCGGGCGTGAACGTGCCGCGGGCAAGGGCCTTGATCCGGCGCACGGTCTCGTTGCCTGCATCGATGTTCACGCCGGAGTCGCGGTAGTCCATAGGTCTGGGAGGAGTGGAGGTGTGGAGACTTGGAGGTTAGAAGTCCAGCTTGGTGATGAGGGCCTCGCCCAGCGCGCGCATCGGAGCGCCCTCGGGCGCGGCCCAGTAGGCGCGGCGCACGGCAACGAAGAACCGCTCCTCTTCCAGATCCTCCTCGAGCATGTCGAAGCCCTCCGCCAGAAGATCAATCGCGGGCGCCGGGTCCGCCAGCGCCTGCAGCGTCTTCAGCATGAGCGGCGTGTTCCGGAGCGCCACGAGGCCCAGCGCCAGGGCCAGCGGCGCCCGCAGCGGGTCCTGGGACGGCACGCCCACATCCAAGAGAATCCGCAGGGCGTCCTCATCGCCCTTCACGGCCACCGCGCCAAGGCCCGCCGCCGCGCCGCGGATGAGCTCCTGATACCCGGGATGATCCTCCCCGAATCGGAGCACTCTCTCGAGGTAGCCGACGTGCGAGCCGCAGTTCGACCCGAGCAGGCAGATGGCGGCCGCGATGGCGGGCTGCACGGTCTCTGGCGCGGTGCGCTGCAGCTCGGCCAGCACGCCCAGCGCGCGGGCGTCGCCGATCTTCCCCAGCGCGACGACGGCATCGTCCTGAAGCGGCCCGTCGAGCCTCGCGACGTCGATCAGCCGGGGCACGGCGAAGGCGAGCCGGTAGTCGCCGACAGCCTCGATGACGGTGCTCCGGAAGAAGTCGACGCCGCGCATGATGTCGCGCGTGAGCGCCTCCCGCACCCGCGGATCGTCGCCTTGGGCGGCGAGCGCGCGGACGATGGCGGGCCGGACGAACTCGCCGGGCTCCTTGTCGAGCGCGTCCAGAAACCGGGTGACGAGGGGCCGCTCCGGATGGTGCTCGAAGTAGCCATAGGCCAGCTCGCGCAGGCGGTCGTTGGGCGAGGCGAGGGCTGACTCCATGGCGTCGGCGATGCGAGGGTCGTTGAAGCCGGTCAGCAGGACGAGCGCGCGGAACCGGACGTAGCCGTCGCCGTGCTCGTCGACGGCGCGCAGCAGGGCCGGCACGGCCTGCGCGGCCGCCGTGCGCCGGATCGTGCGCGCGGCCGCCACGCGCGCCGGGTAGTCGAGATCGCCGAGCCGGTCGATGGCAGCAGCCAGATCGGCGGCGGAGGTCGGAGCCGGGCCGCGATCCTGCGCCGCGCCCGCCGCCGGCACGGCCAGGGCGAGCGCCAGCGCGAGCGCCGACGCCCTAGCCCACACTCTCGGGTTCTTCCTCGAGGTGCGTGGCAGCACTGGCATCGAGCTTGAGCGTGAGCTGGAGGTAGGCCTGCTCGTCGCGGGGGAACGCCACGGGGTACTGGCCCGTGTAGCAGGAGGTGCAGTAGTGGCCGCGCGAAGGGCCCACGGACGACAGCAGCCCCTCGAGGCTGAGGTAGCCCAGCGAGTCGGCGCCGAGGTACCGCCGGATCTCCTCCAGCGAGTGCGTGGCCGCGATCAGCTCGGCGCGCCGCGGCGTATCCACCCCGTAGAAACACGGCGAAATCGTCGGCGGGCAGCTGATGCGGACGTGCACCTCCCTGGCGCCCGCGGCCCGGACCATCTTGACGATCTTGCGGCTCGTCGTGCCGCGCACGATCGAGTCGTCGACGAGCACCACCCGCTGGCCGGCCAGGATGCTCCGCACCGGGTTGAGCTTCACCTTGACGCCGAAGTGCCGGATCGACTGCGCCGGCTCGATGAAGGTCCGGCCGACGTAGTGGTTGCGGATGAGGCCGAAGCGCATGGGCAGCCGGGCCTCCTCGGCGAAGCCGATGGCCGCGCAGACGCCCGAGTCGGGAATGGGCACGACGACGTCGGCCTCGACGGGCGTCTCGCGGGCCAGCGTGCGGCCCAGGTTGGTGCGCACCTCGTTGACGCTCGTGCCAAACACCTCGCTGTCGGGCCGCGCGAAGTAGACGTGCTCGAAGACGCAGTGGGCCAGCGGCTGCGGCGGGAACGGCCGCATCGACATCGGCCCGGCCGCCCCAATCACGAGCACCTCGCCCGGCTCGACGTCACGCACGTAGGTGGCGCCGATGAGGTCGAGGGCGCAGGTCTCCGAGCAGACGACCCACGCATCGCCAAGGCGGCCGACAGCCAGCGGACGGAACCCGTGCGGGTCGCGCACGGCGATGAGCCGATCCGTCGTCATGATGGCGAACGAGAACGCGCCCGAGAGCTGCGCGATCGAGGCGGCCACCGCCTGGTCGACTCCGCCTTCCTGGCTCCGGGCGTAGAGGTGGACGAGCACCTCGGTATCGCTGTTGGTCTGGAAGATCGATCCCTGCGCCACCAGCTGGGCGCGGAGCTCGTTGGCGTTGACGATGTTCCCGTTGTGACAGACGGCAATCTGCCCGTGGGCGCAGTCGACGACGATGGGCTGCGCGTTGGCGAGGCGGCTTTCCCCCGCAGTCGAGTAACGCGTGTGTCCAATCGCAATGGTGCCGGGCACCCTTGCGAGCGCGGCCTCGTCGAAGATCTCGTTGACGTAACCCATTTCGCGCACGGCGTGGACGCGCCGGCCGTCGGACGACGCGATGCCGGCGCTCTCCTGCCCGCGGTGCTGGAGAGCGTAGAGGCCCAGGTACGCCAGCTTGGCCGCCTCGGGATGGCCGTAGATGCCGAAGACGCCGCATTCCTCGCGGAACTTGTCGAACATGTCGCTCCTACGTCCGCGCCATCAGCCGTTCAATCGCGGTCGCCCACGCCTCCTCGGCGGCGGCCACCGGCACATCCACCGCCGGCCGGCCGTCGACGGCCAGGCGGATCCGATCGCCGCCGGTGCGGCCGATGATGGCCGCGGGCACGCCCGACGAGCGCGCCCGGTCGACCACGGCCTCGCCCTGCCCGGTCGACACCACGATGCGGCTGGCCGACTCGCCGAAGAGTGCGGCGTACGGGGCCAGGGCCCCGAACTCGCCGGCCGGCGCCGCGACGTCGGCCTCTACGCCGAGCCCGCGCGCGTCGAAGCAGCACTCGGCGAGCGCCACCGCGAGGCCGCCCTCCGAGCAGTCGTGGGCCGACTCGACCAGGCCCTCTCGGATGAGCGCCACGACGAGCGCCTGCAGCGCGCGCTCTCCGGCCAGATCGAGCACGGGCGCCTCGCCGCGCACCAGCCCGTGCAGGCGCGCGAGATACTCGCTGCCACCCAGCTCTCCCCGATTATCGCCCAGCAGCACGACCGATCGCCCTGGAGCCTTGAACGTCCGCGTCATCACGCGCGAAGCATCCTCGAGCAGCCCGACGACCCCGATGACCGGCGTCGGGTAGATGGCACGGCCCTCCGTCTCGTTGTAGAGGCTGACGTTGCCGCCGGTGATGGGGATATCGAGGGCGCGGCACGCGTCGCCGATGCCGCGCACAGCCTCGGCGAACTGCCACATGATCTCCGGCCGCTCGGGATTGCCGAAGTTGAGGTTGTTGGTCGCGCCGATCGGCTCGGCGCCCGCGCAGGCCACGTTGCGCGCCGACTCGGCGACGGCCAGGGCGGCGCCTCGGTACGGATCGAGGTAGCAGAAGCGCCCGCTGCAGTCCACCGAGACGGCGATGCCGCGCGGGGTCCCCTTGACGCGGACGACCGCCGCGGAGGTGCCCGGCTGCGCGATGGTGTTGGTGCCGACGGTGTGGTCGTACTGCCGGTACGCCCACCGCTTGCTGGCAATGACCGGACTCGCGATGAGCGCGTCGAACGCGTCCTGCGGCGAGGGGGGCGCGCCCAGGTCGGCCAGGGCGAGCCGCTGCACGTCGGCCTGCCAGTCGGGCACGCGCGTCGGACGACGGTAGACGGGCCCCTCGTCGGTCAGCGCGCGCGCGGGGATGTCGGCGACGAGTGTGCCCCGCTCGTGGACCCGCACCCGGCCCGTGTCGGTCACGACGCCGATCTGCACGGCGTGCAGGTCCCACTTCTCGAAGACCGCCTCCACGTCGCGCTCGCGGCCCTTCTCGACGACGAGCAGCATGCGCTCCTGCGATTCGGAGAGCATGATCTCGTAGGGCTGCATGCCCGTCTCGCGCTGCGGCACGTGCTCGACATCCACGTCCATGCCGCTCCCGCCGCGCGCGCTCATCTCGCTCGTCGCGCAGGTCAGCCCCGCGGCGCCCATGTCCTGGAGGCCGACGACGGCGCCCGTCCTCATCACCTCCAGGCAGGCCTCCATGAGGAGCTTCTCCATGAAGGGGTCGCCCACCTGCACGGCCGGGCGCTTCTCCTCCGACCTCTCGTCGAACTCCGCCGACGCCATCGTCGCGCCGTGGATGCCGTCGCGGCCGGTCTTGGCGCCGACGTAATAGACGGGATTGCCGACGCCCTTCGCGGTGCCCTTGACGATGTCGGCGTGGCGCGCGAGACCGAGGCACAGGACGTTGACGAGCGGATTGCCCGCGTAGACCGGGTCGAAGTAGATCTCGCCCCCGATGGTCGGAATGCCGATGCTGTTGCCGTAGCCGCCCACGCCGGCGACGACGCCCGCGAAGATGCGGCGCGCGAGCGGCGTCTCGAGCGACCCGAATCGCAGCGCGTTGAGGAGCCCCACAGGCCTCGCGCCCATGGTGAAGACGTCGCGAATGATGCCGCCGACGCCCGTCGCGGCGCCCTGGTAGGGCTCGACGAACGACGGGTGGTTGTGCGACTCGATCTTGAAGACGGCGCAGAGCCCGCCGCCGATGTCCACGGCGCCGGCGTTCTCGCCCGGGCCCTGCACCACGCGCGGGCCGGTGGTCGGGAGGGTCTTCAGGTGGACCTTCGAGCTCTTGTAGCTGCAGTGCTCGGACCACATCACCGAGAACATGCCGAGCTCGAGCAGGTTGGGCTCGCGGCCCATGAGCTGCCGGATGCGCTCGTACTCCTCCGCCGTGACGCCGTGCCGCTCGAGAACAGCCTGATCGATGACGCTCATGTCTTGGACGTGCTCAGGAACCAGAACCCGATCGCGATGTCGGCGAGCCCCGCGGCGCCGATGGCGGCGGCCGCCACCGTGCGGACGACGTCGTCCATCTGGAATGCGCCGGCCGCGATCGCGACGGCCGCCATCACCATGGCGATGCCGCCGGGGACGAGCACCAGCCCGACCACGCGCCGGCCGCGGCCCGTGGCGGCGCCGCTCATCGCACCACGGCCGCCGGGCGCGCCCGGAACAGCCCCTCGGCAAACGCCTGGACCACCGACTGCAGCACGACGCGGCCGTCGCCGCTGCCCAGCGCAGGCTCGCAGGCGCGCTCGGGATGCGGCATCAGCCCCACCACGTTCCGGCGCTCGCTGGCGATGCCGGCGATGGCGTTGACGGACCCGTTGAGGTTGGAGGTGTCGGTCACCCGGCCCTCCTCGTCGGTGTAGCGGAACACGACGCGCCGCTCGGCTTCCAGTTGCGCCACGACGTCGGGCTCGGCCACATAATTCCCCTCGCCATGCGCGATGGGCAGGTGCAGCACCTGTCCTGGGGCGCAGGCCCGCGTGAACGGCGTGTCGACCTGCTCGACCCGCACGGGGACGATGCGCGAGATGAACTTGACGGAGCGGTTGCGGACCATCGCGCCGGGGAGCAGGCCTGCCTCGAGCAGCACCTGGAACCCGTTGCAGATGCCCAGCACCGGGCCGCCGCGCTCGGCGAAGTCGGCGACCGCCGTCATGATGGGCGAGAAGCGGGCGATGGCGCCGGTTCGGAGGTAGTCGCCGTGGGCGAAGCCGCCGGGCAGGATCACGGCGTCGGCGCCGCCGAGGTCGGTGTCCTTGTGCCAGACGAGTGCGGCCTGTTCGCCGATCACGTGGCTGGCGGCGTACCAGGCGTCGTGGTCGGAGTTCGACCCCGGAAAGACGACCACCGCGAACTTCATGGCAGGATCTCCACCCGGTAGCTCTCGATCACGGGGTTGGCGAGGAGCCGGTCGGCCATCTCGGTGACGCGCGCCTTCGCGGCGCCGGCATCGGCCGCGTCGATCTCGAGGTCGAAGAACTTGCCCTGCCGCACGTCGCGCACGTCGCCGTAGCCGAGGGAGGCCAGCGCGTCGGCCACGACGCGCCCCTGGGGATCGAACACCGACGGTTTCAGGGTGACGTACACACGCGCGCGCATCATCGGTCTCCAAACACGCGATCGAAGATCGCGTCCACGTTCCTGAGCTGGCGGTCGAGATCGAACACGGCCTGCAGGTCGGCCGGCGGCAGCACCGCCGTGATGTCGGCGTCGGCGAGCAGCAGCGCCTTGAAGTCGGCCTGCTCGTGGAACGACCGCATGGCGTTGCGCTGCACCCACTCGTACGCCTGCTCGCGCGAGACGCCGCGGCGCGCCAGTTCGAGCAGCACCTGGCCCGAGAACACGATGCCGCGCGAGCGCTCCAGGTTCTCGCGCATCCGATCGGGATAGACCACCATGCCCGACACGATGCGCGTGAAGCGGCGGAGCATGTGATCGAGCGCGATGAAGCTGTCGGGCAGGATGACGCGCTCCACGGAGGAATGCGAGATGTCGCGCTCGTGCCACAGCGCGACGTTCTCGAGCGCGGCTCCCGCGTTGGCCCGGACGAGACGCGCCAGGCCGACCATCTGCTCGCAGCCGATGGGATTGCGCTTGTGCGGCATCGCGGACGAGCCCTTCTGGCCCTTGCCGAACGGCTCCTCGACCTCGCCGATTTCGGTCTTCTGAAGTCCGCGGATCTCGAGCGCGAAGGTCTCGATGGACGCGGCCAGGATGGCGAGGGCCGAGAGCAGCTCCGCGTGGCGGTCGCGCTGGATGACCTGCGTCGACACCGGCGCGGGGGCGAGGCCCAGCCGGCGGCAGACGTCCGCCTCGATGGCCGGATCGAGGTGCGCGAAGGTGCCGACGGCCCCGGAGATCTTGCCCACCGCCACGACCTCGCGCGCCCGGACCATCCGCGTCCGGTCGCGGCCCAGCACGTCGTACCACATCGCCAGCTTGAGGCCGAAGGTCATCGGCTCGGCGTGCACGCCGTGCGTGCGGCCGATCATGGGCGTGCGCCGGTGCTCGACGGCGCGCGCTTTCACCGCCTCGCGGAGGCCGTCGAGCAGCCGGAGCACCAGGTCGCAGGCCTCGGCCATCTGCACGGCCTGGGCCGTGTCCACGACGTCGGAGGAGGTCAGACCGAAGTGCAGCCAGCGGGCCGAGGGTCCGACGCGCTCGGCGACCGCGGTGGTGAAGGCGATGACATCGTGCTGCGTGGTCTTCTCGATCTCCTCGATGCGGGCCACGTCGAAGCCGCCCCGCTCGCGCAGGTCGCGGGCGGCCTCCCGAGGCACGATGCCGGCCTCCGCCATCGCCTCGGCGGCGGCCACTTCCACCTGGAGCCACGTCTCGTAGCGGCGCGTCTCGCTCCAGATGCGGCCCATCTCGGGGTGGGTGTAGCGCGGAATCATCGGGCGATCACAGCGTCAGGCGCTCCTCGGTGACCTGCAGCCCGTTGACGTCGCCGAGCACGGTCAGGCCCAGGCCGCGGGGGCGGAACAGGGCGTCGCCGAGCCGCATGACGTCGTCGGCCGAGACGCGCTCGATGGCCGCGAGCATCTCGTCGAGCCCGTCATGCGCGTCCTGGTAGATCTCCTGCCGCGCCAGGTGCGACATGCGGCTCGAGGTGCTCTCGAGGTTCAGCATGAGCGAGCCCTTCAGGTGGTCCTTGGCGCGTCGCAGTTCGACGGCCTCGAGCGGCTCGCGCTTGAGGCGCCGCACTTCGGCCACGACGACGTCGATGAGCTCGTCGACGGAGTCGTTGGCGCAGCCGGCGTAGATGCTGAGCGCGCCGGTGTCGCGGTACTGGCTCATGCCGGAGAACACGGAGTAGGCCAGCCCCCGCTTCTCGCGGACGTGCTGAAAGAGCCGCGAGCTCATCGAGCCGCCGAGCACCGTGTTGAGGACGAAGCCGACGTAGCGGTCGGGGTGAGTCTGCGGCAGCCCCTCGGCGCCGAAGCAGACGTGGCTCTGCTCGAGGTCCTTGCGACGCACCTCGACGCCGGGCAGCGCCGTCGGCGACCGGCGCTCGATGGGCGCGCCCTCCGCGGGCGCGGAGGCGAACGCCGGCTCGATGAGCGCACGCAGCCGATCGTGGTCGAGGTGGCCCACCGCGACGACGGCGAAGTTGGCGGCGACATACGCCGACTCGAAGTAGCGGCGGAGGGCCTCCTGGGTGAGGCCGGACACGCTGGCGGCTGTCCCGAGAATCGGCCGGCCCAGCGGATGGCCGGCCCAGAACCGCTCCGCGAACAGTTCATGCACGAGATCGTCCGGCGTGTCCTCGACCATCTTGATCTCTTCGAGGACCACCTTCTTCTCGCGCTCGATGTCATCGGGCGCCATCGTCGGGTGCTGGACGAGGTCGGCGAGCACGTCGACGGCCACCGGCAGATGCTCGTCGAGCACCTTCATGTAGTAGCCGGCGTACTCCTTCGAGGTGAAGGCGTCGAGCTGACCGCCGATGGAGTCGACCTGCTGGGCGATGTCCTCGGCGGTGCGCGACGCGGTGCCCTTGAAGAGCATGTGCTCGACGAAGTGCGCGATGCCGGCATGCTCGGCTGGCTCGTGGCGCGACCCGCGCGTCAGCCACACGCCGAGCGACACGGACCGCACGTGGGGCATCGTCTCGGTGACGAGACGGAGACCATTCGCAAGCGTCTCGCGGCGGATGCGGGGCTCGGTCACTTGTCGGGGAAACGGGAGATGGCCTCGGCGCTCAGCGCGCGTCGGCAACCACCCTCACAGTCTACCATGCGGGCGCCCTGAACACCTCCCGCCCCTCCTTGAGCGTCCACAGCACGCGCGCCTGGTGAATCCGCTCCACCGGGATGGCAAACAGGTTCTGGTCCAGCACGATGAGATCGGCGTACTTCCCGACTTCGAGCGAGCCGCTGACCTCGTCCTCGAAGTTCACGTACGCGCCGCCGGCGGTGTAGGCCGCGAGGGCCGCAGGCAGGCTGAGCCGCTCGTCGGGCAGCCAGGCCGGCGCCTCGGGCGGAGCGCCGAGGGCCTTGCGCGTCACGGCCACCTGGATGGCGTGCAGGGGGTTCGCCGTGGTCACCGACCAGTCGCTGCCGCCCGCCAGCATGGCGCCGGCGCGCTCGAGCGACGCGAAGGGGTACAGCCACCGGGAACGGGCCGGGCCGAGGCGCGGCTCGGTCAGCTCGCGGATGTAGCTGTCGGCGTACGCCCAGAGCGGCTGCATGTTGGCGATGACACCCAGCTCGCGAAAGCGCGGGATGTCAGACGGCGCGAACAGCTGGATGTGCGCCATGTGGGGCCGGCGATCGCGCGGACCGTTTGCCTGGCGCGCGGCGGCCACGGCGTCGAGCCCCTGCCGGATCGCCGCGTCGCCGATGGCGTGCATGTGGATCTGGAAGCCCTCGCGGTCGAGCCGCGTGACGAGGGCCTGGAGCCGCGCGTCGGTGAAGTTCGGCAGCCCGCGCGGCGGCGCGCCCGTCCCCGCGCTGGGCAGCGGGAGGTACGGGTCGAGCACGGCCGCCGTGCCCGCCTCGATGACGCCGTCCACGAAGATCTTCGCGGCGCCGGCGGTGACGCCGGGCTCGGTGGTCGCGGCGCGCACCTGCACGAGGCGATCCACCTGCGACGCGTCCTGGGCGGGGTCCACGTACAGCGAGAGCCGCGCGCGCACCGTCAGCCGCCCCTGCCGGGCGACGGCGCGATATGCCTCTACGGCGTCGTCCCGCGCGCTGGCGTCCTGCACCGACACGATGCCGAAGCCGTTCAGCACGCCCATGGCGCGGATGAGACCGGCTTCGCGCTCGGCCGCGGTCACGGGCGGCACGACCGCGTCGACCAGGGCCGCGGCCGCCTCACGCAGCACGCCGGTCGGCTCCCCGCGCGCGTCGCGCTCGATGCGCCCGGCGGCCGGATCCGGCGTGTCGCGGGTGATGCCGGCGGCGGCGAGCGCCGCGCTGTTCACCCAGGTCGTGTGGCCGTCTGCGGACCCGAGCGCCGCGGGTCGCCCGCCGGTCACCGCGTCGAGCATCGCCCGGTCGGGCTGACCGGGCGGAAAGGCCGGGAGCGCCCAACCGCCCCCGACGATCCACGGCCGATCGGGCTGCGCCTCGGCGCACGCCTTGACCGCCGCGAGAATCGCGGAGGCCTGCTCGATGTCGTTCAGGTTGCACTGGCCAAGCTCGACTCCCGCGCTCAGCGGGTGCACGTGCGCGTCGTGAAACGCCGGCATGACGAAGCGCCCGCCCAGATCCTCCACGCGCGTGGCCGGACCCGCCAGCGCGGCGATCTCGGCGGCGGTCCCGGTGGCGACGATGCGGCCCGCGCGGACGGCGAAGGCCTCGACCCACGCGCGGCTCGCGTCCATGGTGTAGACGGCGCCGCCGGTGAGGATGAGATCGGGCGGCGGGGTGGGAGCGGCGGGCGCGCGCGCGCAGCCGGCAAGCGCCGCCACCAGCGCGGCGCCGATCACCGCGAGCCGTCTTCGCATCCGTGCCTCCCCGCCGACGACCAGGGGCGCCGATCCGATTTCACGGCGCCCGGCGGCGTGTTCCGCGTCATCAGCGTGCAGGTCTCTGCGGCGAGCGACACCTCGGCGCCGTTGATACGCCCGGCCGCCACCCGGTCGAGACCGGAGATGGGGAGCGGCCTGGCGATGATCGACCCGGCCACGCCGGAACCCACGACCAGCGCGTCGTACACCTTCTGCGCGTCGTACGCGTGGTCGATCCGTGCGAGTCGGCTGCGGGTGCGGCTCATCGCGTCGGTGCCCGAGATTCAAGCACGAGGCTTTGTCCTCGAGCAAGCCGATCCATGGCGGCCCGGTCGAGCTCCGGGCTACACTGGCTCCATGACTCGGGAGGCGCGCCGCGTGGATCTGGGCGAGCTCGAGCTCACCGAGATCGAAGCGGCCTTCGACGCGGAGGCCGTTCCCCGCTTCCACGCACGCCAGGTGTACCGCTGGATCTGGAAGCGCGGCGTGACGGACTTCGCCGCGATGACGGACCTCGGCCGGCCGCTGCGGGCGTCGCTCGCCGATCGGTTCGAGATCCGCACGCCGGCCGTCGTGCGCCACGACGTCTCCGAGGACGGCACGCAGAAGTTCGTGCTGAGCCTCGCCGACGGCCAGCGGATCGAGTCGGTCTACATCCCCGACACGCCGTCGCAGACGTTCTGCGTCTCGACGCAGGTCGGCTGCGCCATGGGCTGCGCCTTCTGCCTCACGGGCAGGATGGGGCTCGTGCGCCACCTCACGGCGGGCGAGATCGCCGCCCAGGCGCGCATCCTCGCCGCCGCCACCGGGCTCCTCGACAAGCCCTTCAACATCGTCCTCATGGGCATGGGCGAGCCCCTGCACAACTACGACCCGACGATGAAGGCGCTGCGGATGTGGCACGAGGAGCAGGGCCTCGGGATTGGCCCGCGCCGCGTCACCCTGTCGACCGTGGGGCTCGTGCCGATGCTCGATCGGCTCGCGCAGGAGTCGCTCATGCCGAACCTGGCGATCTCGCTGCACGCGACGACCGAGGCGCAGCGCGCCGCCATTGTCCCGCCCACGAAGAAGTACTCGCTCGCCGACATCATCGAGGCCTGCCGCCGGTTTCCCCTCAAGAAGCGAAGCCGCATCACCTTCGAGTACGTGCTGCTCGAGGGGGTGAACGACTCGCTCGAGGACGCGCGCCGGCTGGTGAAGCTGCTGGCGGGCCTCAAGGCCAAGGTCAACCTCATTCCCCTCAACGCGGCGCCGGGCATCCCCTTCGAGCGGCCGGGCGACGCCCGCGTGGAGGCGTTCGCGCAGACGTTGGCCGATCGCCATGTCAGCGTCTCGGTGCGGAAGAGCCGCGGGCGCGACATCCGCGCCGCCTGCGGCCAGCTCATCGTCGACGGCGCCCGGCGCAAATCGGCGGGGCAGCGGCTGGCGGCCGCGCTCGAGTGACGGACGCGGTTCGCGGGGGCCTGGGATGCGCCGGCCGCACGCGGTGGCGGGCGGGCGCGGCCATCGTCGCGACGGCGCTGGCGACGGGCGGATGCACCGGGGAGCCTCAGACGTTCGGCGAGCTGCAGCGCGCCCTCCAGGGACGTGACAGCGAGACGCAGGCCGCGCTGATCGAGCAGCTCGTGAAGGCGCGGGGCGGCACCCCGCTCGTTGAAGGCCGCGCGCGCCTCGTCTTCCTGGCGCGGGCCGTCGACGGCAAGGCGCCCCGGATTGTCGGCGATTTCAACGCCTGGGCATCGACGCCGAGTGGCCATGACCCGGCGGCCGGCGTCATGACGCGGCTCGGAGACACCGACTGGCACTATCTCGAAGCCAGCGCCTTCAGCAACGCCCGCCTCGAGTACGTCCTGCTCTTCGACATCGACGCGCGGCCCGACCCGCTCAACCCGCGCACGGTCGAGGCGTACGCGGGCCCGCGGTCCGAGGTCCGCATGCCGTTCTGGGAGCCGCAGTGGGAGCTGGAGGACGCCGACGTCCCGGCGGGCGAGGTGGTCGGCGAGGCGTTCGTCTCGCGCGCGCTCGGAGGCACCCGGCGGGTCTGGTACTACCTGCCGCCCGGCTACGACGAGGGGAGCGGCGTGCTGCCGTCCGTGTTCGTGCTCGACGGAGGCAACTACGTGGAGCGCATGGCCGTGCCGCGGATTCTCGATCGGCTCATCGCCCGGCAGGCGGTTCCACCGCTCGTCGCGGTCTTCCTCGAGCCGGTGGACCGCCAGGAGGAGTACTCCCGGAATCCCCGGTGGCGTCAGTTCGTCACCGGCGAGCTGGTGCCATCGGTCGACGCGCGCTTCCGCACCTTCCCAGGCCCGGAACGACGGGTCATCCTGGGCAGCTCGCTGGCGGCGTACGGCGCCATCGATCTCGCCATCGAGCATCCCGGCGTCTTCGGCCTCGTCGCCGCGCTCGCGCCGCCGGCACAGACGGCCACGGTCATCAGCAACCAGGAACACGGGCGTCGCCACGCGCGCTCGATCACGTTCTTCGTGCTCGGGGGCACCTACGACACGTCGATCGACGGCGCGCGCCGCCTGCGCACGGCGCTCGATGACGTGAACGCCTCAGTGGTCTACCGCGAAGTTCCGGAGGGGCACAGCACCGAGACCTTCCGCGGCCGACTGGACGAGGCGCTTGGCGCGCTGCTGGGGCGGTGACGAGGGGGGCGTCAGGCTCTGGGCTCTGGCGACTGGCTGCCGACCACCGCCTTCCTCCCGATGTCCCGGCGGAACTGCATGCCCTCGAACGAGATGCGCGAGACGGCGTCGTACGCGCGGGCGATGGCGGTCTGGAAATCGGCGCCGCGGCCCACGACGGTGAGCACGCGCCCGCCGGCCGTCACCAGGCGGCCGCCGCGATCGGCGACGCCCGCGTGGAAGACCTGCACGTCGGGGCACTCCTGCGCCACGCGGTCGAGGCCGCCAATCGGGTGGCCCGTCTCCACGTGGCCCGGATACCCGCGCGAGGCGAGCACGACGCCCACCTGGCGGTCCGGCGACACGCGGCAGGCGCCCGACGTCAGCTCCCCGGCGGCGGCGGCCCAGAGGAGCGGCGCGAGCGGCTCGTCGATCAGGGGCAGCACGACCTGGGCCTCCGGATCGCCGAAACGCGCGTTGAACTCGATGACCTTCGGGCCCTCCGCCGTCAGCATGAGGCCGCAGTAGAGGAAGCCGGTGAAGGGAGTGCCTTCTGCGGCCATGCCCGCGAGCACGGGATCCACGATCTCGCGGACGATGCGCGCGCCGAGAGCGGCGTCGACGAGCGGGCTCGGCGCGAACGCGCCCATGCCGCCGGTATTGGGCCCGCGGTCGTCGTCGAAGATGCGCTTGTGGTCCTGCGCGCCGGGCAGCACGACGTAGCTCGAGCCGGCGGCGAGGACGAAGAACGACACCTCGGGTCCGGTCAGCCGCTCCTCGACCACCACCGTCTCGCCTGCGCCACCGAACGCGCGATCGATCATCGCGGTGCGGATGGCCGTTTCGGCGCCGGCCCGGTCCTCTGCCACGACCACGCCCTTCCCCGCGGCCAGCCCGTCGGCCTTGACCACGACGGCCTCGCCGAGCGCGCCGGCGCGCACGACCCGCAGAGCCTCGTCGGCGTCGCGCGCCACGTGGTAGCGGGCGGTTGGCACGCCGTGACGGGCCATGAAGTCCTTCGCAAACGCCTTGCTGGTCTCGAGTCGCGCGGCGGCGCGAGTCGGGCCGACAAGGCGCCGGCCCCGCGCGCGAAAGAGGTCGGCAACGCCCGCCGCCAGCGGCGCCTCGGGCCCGATGACGGTCAGGTCGATCCGCGCCTCGTCGGCGAGGGCCAAGACAGCGTCAGGGTTGGCCGCGTCGACTGGCCGCGTGTCGACGTCGCGGGCGATGCCGGCGTTGCCGGGCGCGGCGAGGACGAGGTCGACGCCGGGCTCGCGCACGAGGAGACGGGCGAGCGCGTGCTCGCGTGCGCCGGCGCCGATGACGAGGATGCGCATTGGGGGTGGGGCGGCGGCGGAACATCGGCCGCCAAATACATGATAAATAAGCGTTTATGGTCCTGAATCGAGCTCGGCCGTTTGTGATAGCCTAGCATATTCGGCTCCACGCGCCGGCGCGGCGCAGGGGCCAATCCCGAGGGAGAGGGGGTGATCCGCGATGGCCGAAGTCAAACTGCAGGAGGGCGAGTCGATCGAGAGCGCGCTCCGTCGCTTCAAGCGGAAGGTGCAGCAGGAGGACATCATCAAGGACATCAAGAAGCACTCCTTCTACCTGAAGCCCGGCGACAAGCGGCGCGCGAAGCAGGCGCTCGCGCGCAAGCGCAACCGCAAGAAGATGCGCCGGGAGACGGAATAGCCTTGTGATAACATGCGAAACCTTTGGGGCGCGCCTCGGGTGCGCCCCCAGGGATTTCTGCGGCCAGACCGTAGAGGACAGGTGGCAATGGAGATCGGCGAACGCGTCGTCAACGACGTGACGGTGCTCGACCTCAAGGGGAAGATGACCCTGGGTGAGGGAGACGAGCTGCTGAAGGACAAGATCAACAGCCTGCTGGCCAACGGGCGCAAGAAGCTCGTGCTCAATCTCGAGGGCGTGCCGTACATCGATTCGGCGGGGCTGGGCGAGATTGTGCGGACCTACACGACGGTCAGCCGGCAGGGGGGCAGTCTCAAGCTGCTCAATCTGACGAAGCGGATCGAGGATCTGCTGTCGATCACGAAGCTCCTGACGGTCTTCGAGACCTTCGATACGGAGGCCGAGGCCGTCAACAGCTTCTCCGCGTAGCGTGGAGAAGCGGTCCACCGCCCGCAGCCTGCTCGTGTCGCTGCGGCCGGAACAGTGGACCAAGAACCTGATCGTGTTCGCGGCGCTCATCTTCGGGCACCGCCTGCTGGATCCGGCCGCCGTAGGCGTCACCACGGCGGCCTTTTTGATTTTCTGCGCCTTGTCCGGAGCCGCGTACCTCGTCAACGACATCGCCGATCGCGAACAGGACCGGCTGCACCCGTACAAGGCGCGGCGCCCCGTGGCCTCGGGGGAGCTCGAGCCGGGGAGGGCGATGGGCTGGGCGGCGGGGCTCGGCACGACGGCGCTCGCCGCGGCGTTCTGGATCGAGCCGTGGTTCGGCGCCGTCGCAGCGGGTTATCTGGCGCTCTTCGCGCTCTACTCGCGGGTCCTCAAGCACATCGTCATCCTCGACGTGCTGACGATCGCGATGGGTTTCGTGCTGCGGGCTGTGGCCGGCGGCGTGGTGATTGGGGTGCCGATCAGCGACTGGCTGCTGGTCTGCACGCTCCTGCTGGCGCTCTTCCTGGGCCTGGCCAAGCGGCGTCACGAGCTGACGCTGCTCACGGACGGCGCGAAGGGCCACCGGCGGATTCTGGAGGAGTACAACCCGTATCTGCTCGATCAGATGATTGGCGTGGTCACCGCCTCGACGCTGGTGGCCTACGTGATCTACTGCCTGAGCCCCGAGACGACCGAGCGGTTCGGCACGCACTGGCTGGTGCTGACCATCCCGTTCCCCATTTACGGCATCTTCCGGTACCTCTACCTCGTGCACCAGCGCGACGGCGGGGGGAGCCCCTCGGAGATGCTGCTGACGGATCGGCCGCTGCTCGCCTGCGTCGCGCTCTGGGGCCTCGCTGCCATCGCCATCATCTATCAGCCGATACGCTGACAGGGGGAACGACGAAGGGGGAATGACGAAGGGCGAATGACGAATGACGAAAGGACACGGGGTGGGTGCCCCGGCTTTCGCGATTCGCCATTCGTCATTCGCCATTCCCGTGGTGATTGATGGCACGATCCCACGTCGCGATACTTCGGACCGCGCCGGCGACGGTGCGGCGGGACTATCACGAGCTGTTGAACCTGGCCGGCTACCAGGACGTCCTCGCCAAGGACGCCGACACCGCGCTCAAGGTGAACATCTCGTGGCATTTCTTCTTTCCCGGCTCCTCCACGACGCCGTGGCAGCTCGACGGGGTGATTGCCGCGATGCTGCAGGACGGCTACCGCCGGGACCTCATTCACGCCTGCCACAACCGCACGGTGGTGATCGACGCCCACCTCGGTGAGGTCGAGAACAAGCAGCTCCCGGTCGTCGCGGCGCACGGCCTGCGCAACGTCCACCTCTACGAGGGAGACGAGGCGTGGATCCACATCCGGGACGCCGTCGGCGACCTGACGAAGCAGTTCCTCTGCCTCAACGAGGTGTATCCGGACGGCTTCATGATCCCCCGCCGGTTCATCGGCGAGAACATCGTGCACCTGCCGACGGTGAAGACGCACGTGTTCACGACGACGACCGGCGCGATGAAGAACGCGTTCGGGGGCCTGCTGAACGAGCGGCGACACTGGACGCACCCGGTGATCCACGAGACGCTGGTGGACCTGTTGCGCATCCAGAAGCAGATCCACCGTGGCGTGTTCGCCGTGATGGACGGCACGTTCGCGGGCGACGGGCCCGGGCCGCGCTGCATGGTGCCGCACGTCAAGAACGTGATCCTGGCGAGCGCGGATCAGGTGGCCATCGACGCGGTGGCGGCGAAGCTCATGGGCTTCGATCCGCTGTCGATCAAGTACATCCGGCTGGCGCACGACGCGGGCCTGGGCTGCGGCAATCCGCGGGACATCGAGATCGTCGGCGACGCGGCGGCGGCCGCGGAGAACTGGCGCTTCGCCGGGCCGTTCCGGCAGATGACGTTCGCCTCGCGCATGCAGCACCACATCTACTGGGGGCCGCTCCGCAAGCCCATCGAGTGGTCGCTGAAGACGGTGCTGGCCCCGTGGGCGTACGTCGCCAGCGTGTTGTACCACGACAGCTTCTGGTACCCGATGAACGCCGACGGGCGCATGGCGGCCGCGCTCGACAGCCCGTGGGGCCGCCTCTTTCAGAACTGGGAGTCGCTGACGCCGGGAGCCGACGGGTTTCCGCAGGTCGGCGACGCCCCCGCCCACGTGTCGCGCGGCGGCCGCCGCGCGCTCGTGCAGTCCCTGGGCATCCTGGCGACCTGCGTCAAGGAAGCTCCCGAGTTCGCGAGCCGCCGGCGGCGGAAGTCGTCGCAGCCGGCGTCCTGAAGGTATCCCTCATGGCCGAATTCCACGTTCGCTCCGACAACGTCGACGTCGAACAGATCATGCAGCAGATCCGCGCGCGCATCCGCGAGAAGCGCGGCGTGGACTACACCGAGGAGCAGGTGCGCGAACTCGCCACCGTGAAGCTCGAGAAGTTCCTCGATCCGCGCAACCTCCGGTCGGATCTGCTCGACCAGTTCCGCAAGAGCCGGCCCGCAACCGCCGTCGAACCGCAGCCCATCGAGCCGCCGTACACGTTCGGCGACGAGGACATCTACGCGACACACCGGGGCGCGCTCCGCTTCGTCCGCCGCCTGCTCAACCCGCTGCTCAAGCTGTTCTTCAACCCCAACCCGCTCATCTACGTCCTCCACAAGCAGGCCGAGTTCAACGTCGACCTGCTCAAGCGCGAGCAGCGCCGCCGCATCGAGTTCGAGCGCTCGCGGGCCGAGTGGAACGCGCTGTACTACGAGGTGCTCCACAACCTGGTGCTCGAGACGACGCGGACGGGCATCGAGGTCAAGAACATGAAGATGCGGCTCGAAGCGCTCGCGAGCCGGCTGGACTTCGCGGAGCGGCGCGTCCGCGCGCTCGAAGGGGTCGTGCAGTACCGGCCCGAAGCCCAGCGCCCGCGCGACCGGGACCGCGATCGCGA
>JBFMCA010000042.1:0-31819 GCA_040754955.1 Acidobacteriota bacterium
GCTCCCTTCGGTGCGGCTCTGGCGCCGTCAGGCGCCAACCCGCGATTGGGTGGCTCTGACCACCGTGTTGCGTGTTCCAAGACACGACAACGTTACGATGGAGAGCCGGTCATTCCATATTGTCTAGTCCGCCCTGAGCGCCATCCCCGGCTCCACCCGCGTCGCACCCATCGCCGGCACGGCGCTCGCCAGCGTCGCGATGCCCAGGAGCGCCAGGGCCACGCCGGCGATGACCGCCGGGTCGCGCGGGGACTGGTGGAACAGCAGCGCCTCGATCTCGCCGGAGCCGGCCACAGCCAGGCCCACGCCGATCGCCACGCCAAGCGCGGCCAGCCGCGCGCCGCGGCCGACCACGAGCCACAGAATGCGGCCGCGCGTCGCGCCGAGCGCCATGCGCACGCCGAACTCCTGCCCGCGCTGCGCCACCTCGTACGACACCACGCTGTGCAGGCCCAGCGCCGCCACCGCGAGCGCCAGCACGCCGAAGGCCACGAACATCGTCGCGCCGAGGCGCCACCCCAGCAGTTCCGGCGCCACCAGATCCTGCAGCGGCATGACGGTGGCGTAGGCCGCGCCCGGCAGCGCCGCCTGCAGGCCTGCGCGCACCGCGGCGACGGCCGCGCCCGTGTCCGACGCGACGCGCAGCAGCATCTCCGTGGACAGGCCGTCGGGATACTGCGCCACGGGCAGGTAGTACGCGTACCTGCGCGGCGCGTCGAACCACATGAGCGCCGCCTCTTCCGCGATGCCGATGACGGTTCGGCACGGCGCGTCCGGCGTGCTCAGACGCACGCACTTCCCGATCGCGTCCTGCCCCGGCCAGAGCGCCCGCGCCATGCCCTCGCTGACGACGATGACGAGCGGCGCGCCCTCGCGATCGGCGTCGGTGAACGGGCGCCCGCGGAGGATGCGGGTGCCGGTGGCGGCGAAGTAGTCGCCGGTGCCGGCCTGCATCGCGAAGCGGCCGAGCCGCTCGACGTCGTCCACGCCGTCCACGTGGAACCCCCGCGCCTCGGTGCTCCAGAACGGCACCGACGCGGCCATCGTCGCGTGCGTCACGCCCGGCACGCGCACGGCGGCCTCGAGCAT
The DNA here is from genome assembly GCA_040754955.1 of Acidobacteriota bacterium. Classification (GTDB taxonomy): domain Bacteria; phylum Acidobacteriota; class Vicinamibacteria; order Vicinamibacterales; family UBA2999; genus JBFMCA01. The sequence continues at coordinate 1,090 of JBFMCA010000042.1, forward strand.
GCGCGTCACGAGCTGCCGCTGGGCGTCGTCATCCAGACGCTCGCCGCGGAGGTTCACGCCCGCCACGAGCAGCCGCTCGACGTCGTAGCCCAGCCGATGCGCCTCCGCGCGCTGCAGGCTCCCGACGAAGAGCGCCGCGCCGACGAGCAGGACGACGGAGAGGGCGGCCTGGACCACGACGAGTGCCGCCTGGAGACGCGATCGGCGACGCGTCGCGCCGCGCCCGCCCGACTTGAGCGCGCCCGCGACGTCGATGCGGGCGGCCATCATGGCCGGCACGACGGCCGTGAGTGTGCCCGCCGCGATCGCCAGGGCCAGCGCGTACACCAGGGTGCGCGCATCGGTGAGCACCGCGGCCGCATCGGCGTCCGGCAGGAGCAGCGCGCGCAGGGCGCCGCCGCCCAGCCACGCCAGCAGCAGGCCGCCGGCCCCGCCGGCCACGCCCAGCACGAGGCTCTCCATCAGCAGCTGCCGGGTCAGCCGCCCGCGGCCGACGCCCAGCGCGAGGCGCATGGCCACCTCGCGCTGCCGGCTCACCGCGCGCGACAGGAACAGGTTGGCGACATTCGCGCAGGCGATGAGGAGGACGATGAGCGCCACGCCCGAAATCCAGAACGCGACGCGCGCGTCGCGCGAAGCGTCGGGGCCGCGGCCGAGCAGCACCGGGCCGAGCGTCCCGCCGATGGCCGCCAGATCGACCGGCTCGCTTCGCGAGTGCCGCTCGGCTTCGGCCTGCCAGCTCGCCTGCAGCACGCGCGTGAGCTCCGCGTTGGCCTCGGCCACGCTCACGCCCGGCGCGCGCCGAACCAGGATCTGCAGCCACGACCAGTTGTACGAGGTGTCGTAGCCGGATCCCCGCAGCGCGTGGGCGAACGCGCTCATCGGCACGAAGACCAGCGGCGCCCCGTCGTCGTTGATGCCGGCGAATCCGGGCGGCGCCACGCCGATGATGGTGGCCTGGAGCCGGTCCACCTGGATCGTCTCGCCGAGGACGTCGGGCCGCGCGCCGTAGCGCACGCGCCAGTACGCATCGCTCAGCACCGCAACCGGGGCGCCGAGGGGCGGCTCGTCTTCCCCGGCCGTGAACCAGCGCCCCAGGGCCGGCGGCGCGTCGAAGAAGTCCAGGTAACCCGCGCTCACCACGGCGACGCGGCCCTCACGGGTGTCGTCGCCCTGGCCGAGCGCCACGCGCCGCACCTGGAACGCGCCGACGAGATCGAAACTGCGCGCATCGCGGGCGACGTCCCGGTACCGGGGAAACGCCATCGACCGGCTCGACTGCATCTCGCCGTTCTGCCTCCAGTGCTGGTGCACGCGATGCACGCGATCGGCGTCCCTCAGGCCCGCCGGCGTCCGGAACATCAGCCGATCGACGATGCCGAACATGGCGGCGTTGGCGCCGAGGCCGAGCGCGAGCGTGCCGACGACGCCGAGGGCAAACGCCGGCCGCGTGCGGAGCGTCCGCAGCGCGTGAACGACATCCGTCCATGTCTGCTCGACGAGGCGCACGCCGCGCGCGTCGCGGGTCGCTTCCCTGATGGCCTCGTAGCCGCCAAAGGCCAGGCGCGCGGCCCGCCGCGCCGCGTCCGGCGGCATGCCGCGCGCCTCGAGCTTCTTCTGCTCCTGCTCCAGGTGAAACGCCAGCTCGTCCTCGAGCTCGTCTTCCATCCGGTCCCGCGCGACGAGGGCGCGCCAGCGGTAGCGAAGCTCGCTCAGCAGTCGTGCGAACATGGCGCGCTCCCTACTCCATGGCCAGCACGTGCTGGACGGCCGTCACCAGGCGCTGCCACGACTCGGTCTCGGCGGCCAGCTGCCGGCGGCCGGCGCGCGTGAGCGCGTAGTACTTCGCCCTGCGGTTGTTGTCGCTCGCGCCCCACTCGGCCTCGATCCACCCCTGCCGCTCCAGCCGGTGGAGCGCCGGGTAGAGCGACCCCTGCGGCACCTGCAGCACCTCGTTCGACACCTGGTGCAGCCGCTCGGAGATGGCCCAGCCGTGCATGGGCCCGGCGGCGAGCGCCTTGAGAATCAGCAAGTCGAGCGTGCCCTGCGGGAGGTCGAGCCGGTCGTCGTGTGGCATGTCTTCCCCTTGCCCTTCTACAGGAGAGGCTAGCACGGCTCCTGTAGAAGCGCAAGAGGTCAAGAATCAGCGGACCACCCGCCCGGTGAGTCTCGGCGCAGGCCGGCGGCGCGCTCCGCGCATCCCCCCCGGCAGGTCCACGCTCGACACGAGCTCGCCGAACGCGCGCAGCACGTCGGCGGCCTGACGGACGCTCGTCGGCTCCAGATGCGGCGCGATGGCCCGCGCAACGGCGTCCTGGCGCGCCAGGAGCCGTCTGGTGACGTCCCGGCCTGCGCGGGTGAGCGCCAGGAGCGGCGAGCGCTGGTGGGCGGGATTGGGCGTGAACCGCGCCAACCCCGCGTCCACGAGTTCGTCGGCGAGCCGCTGGATGCCCTGGCGCGCGACCCCCCGCTGTCGCGCGATCTGGGCCACGGTCGACGGCCCGTGGACGGCCACTTCCCGGAGCACGCCCAGGCGCGGCGTGCTCTGGCCCTCGGCCGCCGTGAGGCGGTCCGATGCCGCTTTCATCCTGGTGTACGCATCGAGGAGCGCCCATGCCAGCTCGACCACCGAGGCGGCTGCCGAATCGGGCGGAGCGACGCCGGCCGGGGAGGGGTCAGGCTCGCGCGGCACGCCGGCTCCGGTGAACTTGACAACATGTTGTCATACTGCTATCGTCCCCTACGTCCCCGCCGCCGCAGCCATGCGCCGGCGCGGTGCGACACCAGCCGAGGAGGTCCCATGCCTGTCGCTCGCCACCCTCTCGCCGCGGTTGCCCTCGCCCTTGCCCTGTCTGCGCTCACATCCGCCATCGCCGTGCCGGTCGCCACGGGCGACTGGGACTGGACGCGGTGGCTCGCCGTGACGGGCGCGGCGTTTCCCGCGCTGTTCGTCGCTGTCAGGCGCGGCTCCGTCGACCGCTGCCTTGCTCGCTTCTCGGCCCGGTAACCGAAAGGACCATGGGTCGACAGCCACGTCGGGCCTGGCAGCATTCTGTCATGGCCACGCCGCCCGGGAACCGCGCCGAGTGAGGGGCCGATGCAGAGACGGACGATGCTCATCGCGGGTGCGGTCCTCACGACAACCGTCGTCGCGGCGGCGGTCGTCTGGACACGGCTGCCCCAGCAGGATCCGGATCCCGCGTACGTGCCGCGGACGCGGGCGCGGGCCTTCTCCCCCGACACCGGCCCCCGGGTCGCCATCGACGAGGCTCACGTCAACCTTCACACGGCGAACGGGCGCTACGCGCCGTTCGCGCGCCTTGCGCGAGCCGATGGCTTTCGTGTCGCGCCGCTCTCGGACCGCTTTGCAGCCGCGGCCCTTGCCGACGTCGACATCCTCGTCGTGGCAAACGCGCTCGGTCTCGCAGGTGCCGCCGAGCAGCTCGGAACGGTGCTCGGCCTCGACCGGTATGCCCGGTGGACAGGGTCGGCTTTTCGAGACGACGAGATCGAGAGCGTGGCGGCCTGGGTCGCGTCTGGAGGCTCGCTGCTCCTCGTGGCAGACCACCGCCCTGCAGGTGCCGCCGCTGGCCGGCTCGCACGCCGCTTCGCCGTCGAGATGACCAACGGGTACGTCGAGGATCCCGACCATCACGACCCGGTGACCGGACTGCCCACCACGCTGGTCTTCGACCGAGCCGACAACCTGCTCGGCGAGCACCCGATTCTCACCGGTCGCCGCGACGACGAGCGAGTCGATCGCATCGTCACCTTCACGGGTCAGGCGCTGCGCGCGCCCGCGCATGCCACGGCACTGCTGAGACTCTCGGGCACCGCGATCGAACGCACAGGCCGCGGTGGCGATGCTCCAGCCAGATCGGTGGCGGGACTGGCCCAGGGCGTGGCGCTCACCCACGGCCGGGGACGCGTCGTCGTCATCGGCGAAGCGGCGTTCGTGACCTCGCAGGTCGTTCGGGGGCCGGACGGTCCGGCGAGCATCGGACTCGGGTGGCCGGGTGCCCACAACGAACGGTTCGCGCTCAACGTGCTGCGCTGGCTGGCCCGCGTCGAGGGGTAACGCTCACCCACGAACAAAGGCCGGACCCCCTCGCGGGAGCCCGGCCTCGCCATCACCCGGCGGCGGCCGCGCGCGGCGGCCTGCCGGCCTACGGCAGCGCCATTGTCGTGTAGCCGCCGTTGCGCGGAATCACGACGTACTGCTTGCCGTTGTGGAGGTACGTCATCAGGCCGTACTGGCCCAGCCGCGGCGTCGGCACCTGGCCCACGCGCTTGCCCGTCTTCTTGTCGATGGCAAAGAGGTGCGCGCGGTTGTCGGCCGTCGTGCCCGACGCCAGCAGCAGCGTCGAGGTGGCCGCCATCGCGGCGTGGCCGCGGCGGCCCCAGTTGGTGTCGATGTTCATGCCCTTGAGCAGGGGGTTGTTGCGGAACAGCTCCTGCTGGGCGGCCTCCATCTCCCCGTGCGGGATCATCCAGATGTGCTCGCCGGTGTTCATGTCGATGGCCGTGATGCGGCCCACCGGCCCCTTGAAGAGGTCCGGAATGCCGTAGAGCGGATCGGTCGGGTCCGGCTTGGGCGCCGGGGGACCCGCGCCGCGCACCGACGCCCAGTCCGCAAGGGTCTTGCCCGTCATCCGGTCGTTGTCGCGCTCCTTGGCGGGCGCCAGCAGGGTCGGCGAGCAGCCGCTCGTGGAGGTCACAAACAGCACGCCCGTTGTCGGGTCGGCGGCCGGCGGGCCGGTGATGTTCGCGCCGCCGCCGCCGCCCGGGCAGATGTTCGCGTGGCCCTTGCCCTCGGCGTTGCCGCGGTGCGTGGGCGGGGCGAAGAGCGGCGCCAGCAGGTCGCGCGCCTTCGCGCGCTCGAGCGCCAGCCGCTTGATCTCCGGCGTGTAGTCAATCAGGTGATCCTCGGTGCGCCCCTGCAGGTCGAACGGCGCCGGTCGGGTCACATGCCACTGCGTCGCCGCGAGCTTCTCGCCCGGCACTTTCGACTGCGGCGCCGGCCGCTCGACCATCGGCCAGATGGGCGCGCCCGTCTGCCGGTTGTAGGAGTACACCCACGACTGCTTCGTCACCTGGAACAGGCCCGGAATGCGCTGGCCGTTCACGGTGACGTCCATCAGCACGGGGGCCGTCGGCGTGTCGTAGTTCCAGATGTCGTGCTTGACGAGCTGCTGGTGCCACACGCGTTTGCCCGTCTTGACGTCGAGCGCGATGATGCTCGTGCTGAACAGGTTGTCGCCAGGCCGGAACCCGCCGTAGTAGTCCATCGTCGGGCCGTTGGTCGGGATGTAGACGAGGCCAAGCGCCGGATCCGCCGACATCGGCGCCCACGACGAGACGTCGCCGGTCCACTTCCACGCGTCGTTTTCCCACGTCTCGTGGCCGAACTCGCCCGGCCGCGGAATCACGTGGAACTTCCACAGGAACTTGCCGGTCTTGGCGTCGTAGCCGAGGATGTCGCCCGGCACGTTCTCGATCCGCGTCTGGTTGTAGCCCTGCTCGGCGGAGTTGCCGACGACGAGCACGTCGTTGACGACGATGGGGGGCGACGAGTTGGTGATGTAGCCGAGCTCGAGCGGGAGGCCCGCCGCGGCGTCGTACGGGAGCTTGGCGGTCACCCAGGGTTCCCAGTCCGCGATGAGGTCCTTGAGCGCGTCCACCGAGCCCGTCTTGGGGAAGCCGGCCACCGGCACGGCGCCGCCCCAGCCCTCCAGCGGCTGGCCGGTCTTCGCGTCGAGCGCGTGCACGAAGAAGGCCGGGGTCACGATGAAGACGACGCCGCGGCCGTTGATGCGCGCGTAGGCCACGCCCTTGCCGTGGTTGTTGCGCATCGAGTACTCGTGGCGGGGCGTCACCGGCTCGGTGAACGTCCAGAGCGTCTTGCCCGTCGCCGGGTCGAGCGACACCACCGTGCGCCGGGGGCCCGCCGTGGTCAGGAGCATCCCGTCCACGTAGATGGGCAGCGACCGCGCGTTGATGTCGCCCAGGTCCACGCCAGGGCCCGCTTCGCCGTTCCATTCCCACGCCACCTTCAGGTTGTTGAAGTTGGAGGCGTTGATCTGGTCGAGCGGCGAGTAGCGGGTGGAGGCGTAGCCCCCGGTGATGCCGGGCCACTCTCCCGCCTGCTGAGCGCCGCCCGGCAGGCCGGACACGAGGAGCGCGACAGCGACGAGGAAAGCAGCGGTGAGAACGTGCGGCGCGAATCTCCGGACAGGCGCGAAGCTCATGGGCACCTCGGCGTACGCGCGGCGGACCGTCCACCGCGCCCGGCTTTGAGTGAAAAGCGCCCAAAGTATTGACGGACGGGCGGTCCGGAGTCAACGCCGGCGCCGGAGCGGGACGTCTTTTGTTGTCACCGCCGCCGGGGACCGGGCACGCCGGCCGTTGCGCGCCCCATGAGGGTGGTGTACAAGGCTTGCGTCTAGGTTCCCGAGCCTGTCCATGCCGCCGGAACGGCGCCGCGAGCGCCGCGAAGACCCTCGTCGCCCCGCCCCGCAGTCCGCCGAAACCCCGGCGATCCGCTCGCTTGGGGCATTTGCCCTGCCGTTGGGGTTCACAGTTGCCCTGCTGGGGCTGAGCGCGCTGCCGCGCATCCGGGATCACGCCGCGCTGGCCTGGTCGTTCTGGGGGGCGGCGGCCCTGCTCGTCGCGTGGGCGGCCGGACTGATGATACGCGCCCGGTTCGCGGGCGCGCCCGCCGTCCGGCTCGCGCCGCCGCGGGCCCAGCACTACGTCCAGAGCCTCTGCCAGCTCGGCGTCTACGCCTACTGGGGCTGGTTCTGGCCGCCGGTGTACGACTTTGCGCCGCTGCTGGCGGGCCAGCTCGCGTTCGCCTACGCCTTCGACATGCTGCTGGCGTGGACGCGGCGCGAGGAGTACGCGCTCGGCTTCGGGCCCTTCCCCATCATCTTCAGCACGAACCTGTTCCTGTGGTTCAAGGACGACTGGTTCAGCCTCCAGTTCGTGCTGGTCGCGCTGGGCTTCGTCGGCAAGGCGCTGGTGCGCTGGGAGCGCGACGGCCGGCGCGTCCACATCTTCAACCCCTCCGCGTTCACGCTGGCGGCCTTCTCCATCGTGCTGCTGGCGACCGGGACGACGGACATCACGTGGGGCCAGGAGATTGCCACCACGTTCAGCCTGGGCCCGCGCATCTACACGGTGCTCTTCGCCATCGGACTGGTGGTGATGTACTTCTTCGCCATCACGCCGGTCACGGCGGCGGCGGCGGCCACGCTCTTCGGGGCGAGCGCGCTTTACATGGCCGTCACGGGGGTGCCGTTCTTCATCGACTCGGAGATTCCGTCGGCGGTGTTCCTCGGGCTGCACCTGCTGGTGACCGACCCGTCGACGTCGCCGCGCACGCCGCTGGGCCGGGCGGTCTTCGGCGTCGGCTACGGCGCGGGCGTCTTCGGGTTGTACGCGCTGCTCGGCGCGTGGGGGCTGCCGACCTTCTACGACAAGCTGTTGTGCGTGCCGCTGCTCAACCTGGCGGTGCCGGCCATCGATCGCGCGGTCCGCGCGCTGGGCGAGCGGCCCATCCTCACGCGGCTGGGGCTGGACCCGCCGCTCGGCCGGCTGAACCTGGCGCACATGGCGGTGTGGATCGCGTTCTTCGGCGTGATGACGGCCACCGGCCGCACCGACGGCATGCACCGCGGCGACGCGCTGCCGTTCTGGCAGCAGGCGTGCGCCGAGAACCGGCCGCAGGCGTGCGAGCGGCTGCTGCGCATCGAGGCGTCGTACTGCGGCGACAACGTGGGCTGGGCCTGCAACGAGCTGGGACGGCACTACGTGGAAGGCCGGCTCGTGCCGGCCGACCTCGACCTGGCCTATTTGTACTTCTCGCGGGCGTGCGAAACGCGGTTCCAGGCGGGCTGCGTCAACCTGCTGGATCCGTCCACGCCGAGCCAGGCGAACCCCCGCGTCATCGACCTCCGGCTGCTGCTGCGCGAGGGCGGGCCGAACCTGCTCGACATGCCCGAGCCCGACCTCTACGCGCGGGCCTGCCGCCACGGCTGGAGCTTCGCGTGCCCCGAGCGATCGGCATCGCGGTGAGCCGCCAGCTGTGTTGTTCGCGCGCACGCGCGGCGGTCGCGGCCGCGTGGCTGGCGCTCGCCGTGGCTGGGGGCGAGCCGCTGGCGGGGCGCCAGGCACCCGGTCCCTGGCCGGAGTTCGTCGAGATTCCGGCGGGGCCATTCACGATGGGCGCCGATCCGGCGCGCGACGCACAGGCGTTCGACAACGAGCGGTGGTCGCCCGCCGAAGGCGTGGGCGCCGTGGACCTGCCCGCATTCTCCATCTCGCGACACGAGGTGACGGTGGCCCAGTTCGCGGCGTTCGTCCGGGCCTCGACGTGGAAGGCCGACCCGCGCGCCCTCGCCGGCGCGCCCACCCATCCCGTGACGTTCGTCTCGTGGCCCGATGCGCTGGCCTACGCGCGCTGGCTGCAGGCCGCGATGGCGCGCGATGCCGGCGCGCCCGCGGCGGTGCGCGCGCGGCTGGCCGAGGGCTGGCGCATGACGCTCCCCACCGAGGCGCAGTGGGAGAAAGCGGCGCGGGGCACCGACGGCCGCCGCTTCCCCTGGGGCGACGAGCCGCGTCGCGACCGCGCCAACGTGGGCGGAAGCGGCACGATGCCCGTGGGATCGTTTCCCTGCCCCGAGTGCCCGTACGGCCTGGCCGACATGAGCGGCAACGTCTGGGAGTGGACCGCGAGCCCGAATCAGCCGTATCCGTTCACCACCGCCGACGACCGCGCCAACCTGGACGCCGACGCGCTCTGGATCATGCGCGGCGGCCACTTCGGCGATCCGCCGCGGCTGGTGCGGACCACCACGCGCGGCGCGGCCGACCCCGGCGCGCGCCGGCCGTTCATCGGCTTCCGCGTGGCGCTCGTCCCGCCCGGCCGCTGACACGATCACGCGGTCACGGAAGCGCGGAAGCTCGGAGCAGCGCGCCAGGTTTCCGCACCCACGCAGGACGACAACGGTCAGACCCACGAGCTCTGCGGCTCCGCGTCTCCGGGACGGCGTCTCGCAATCACGCGGTCACGGAATCGCGGAGGCACGGAAACACCCCGCAAGAAACGGGACTCCCTCGAGAGTGCCGGGAGGTTGACAATGTAGCTACATGTAGCTACATTGAAGCCATGAAGTCCGTGGGCATTCGCGAGCTGAAGAACCGGCTGAGCGAGTACCTGCGGCTCGTGCGTGCGGGCGACGCCGTGATTGTCACCGATCGGGGCGAGGTCGTCGCCGAGTTGACGCCGCCGGGCCAAGGCGACCTCGATCCGGCCGTGCCGGCCGGGCTGCGCACGCTCGCGGCGCAGGGGCTGGCCACCCTGGGCGCGCCCGGCGACGACACGCTCTACCCGCGCCTGCCTCGCCGGCGGCGTGGCGGCCGCTCGGCCGCGGAGCTGCTGGACGACGAGCGCGGCGGCCGATGAGCGCCTATGTGGAATCGAGCGCGGCGCTCGCGTGGCTGCTGGACGAGGCCCGCGCGCCGGACGTCCGGCGCCTGCTCGGCGACACCGCCACGCTCATCGCGTCGGATCTCACCCTCATCGAATGCGATCGCGTGCTCCTCCGGGCCGCGGCGCTGGGCCAGCTGACCGAAGCGGACGCCGCCGATCGCCGGGCGCACCTCGCGGCCGCCGCCGCGCACTGGCACGTGCTGCGTATCGGCCCGGCGGTCGTCGAGCGCGCGCGCCAGCCGTTCCCAGGCGAGCCTATCCGGACGCTCGACGCCCTGCACTTGTCGAGCGCCCTCGTGGCCCGGTCGGCGGTGGCGGGGCTGGCCCTGTTGAGCCTCGACGATCGGATCCGACGCGTCGCCGGCCAGCTGGGGTTCCGCGTCTGGCCCGCGTGACGTTGCGCCTGGTCTGGCGCGACAGCGCGCGCTCGCGCGCTGCCCCGCAGGTCGCCCTTCACCCGCGGGACGTCCGCGCTCTCCATCGCCACGGCCGTGCCCGTGCGGCCCGTGACGCCCTTTCCGGCAATCGACTCGAATCCTTCGGCCTCTGACAGTGTCACGCCGCGCTCCTCGGCGCCCCTGACGATGGCGGCGGCCAGCGGGTGCCCGCTGCCGCGCTCGAGGCTGGCCGCGGGCGCAGGCGCCGGTGGCGGACCGGGAGCGTGCGGCGCGGCGTGGTGAGTGTGGTCCATCGGCGCGCGACTGGCGGGGACGCCCCACGGATAGCCGCGGCGCGGCTTTTTCGGGTAGGCTCTCGGCGGAGGTCCTCCCCAGCCATGCGCATCGTCACCACCGCCCTTCTGATCGGCGCCCTCGCGCTCGTCCCCGTGGCCGGAGCGGCCCAGTCGGAGCCGCCCACCGCGGCGCCGGCCGACTGGGGGCCGATGAGCATCAACCTCGAAGACGTGCCCTACCCGCACCCCGTGTCCTACCACTCGTTCACCGTCGAGGGACAGGACGTGCGGATGGCCTACATGGACGTCGCGCCGGTGGGTGCACCCAACGGCCGCAGCGTCATCCTGCTGCACGGCATGAACTTCTTCGGCGAGGCCTGGACGGACACCATCGAGATCCTCCGCAAGGAGGGCTACCGGGTCATCGCCATCGATCAGGTGGGCTACGGCCGCTCATCGAAACCGATCCTGAACTACACGATCACCACGCACGCGTCGAACACCAAGCGCCTGCTGGATCACCTGGGCATCGCGGTCACCGACATCGTGACGCACTCGATGGGCGGCATGGTGGCCAGCCGCTTCGCGTCGCTCTACCCCGACGCGGTGGGCAACCTCGCGATGATCAACCAGATCGGGCTGAGCGACACGCGGCCCGGGCGCGGCGCGCGCGACATCGCGGAGATCTACAAGAGCGTCCTGGCGCGCGACTACCCGGAGATCGTCCGCGGCATGCGCAACTACTACGTGACGTGGAAGCCCGAGTACATGAAGTACGTGAAGATCCATTACGGGTGGACGCGGAGCGGCGACTGGCCGCGCATGGCCATGGTGCGGGCGCTCCAGCAGAACGCCATCGCCAACGACCCGGTGGTGTACGACTGGCCGCACATCAAGGCGCGGACGCTCGTCATCGGCGGAGAGAAGGACGGTCCGAACTACCCGGCGCTCGCCAGGCGCGTGGCCGACACCGTGCAGAACGGGCAGCTCTACATCATCCCGAACGTCGGCCACAACCCGCAGTTCGAGGCGCCGGAGCTGCTGTACCCGCCGCTGCTGAAGTTCCTGAGGGGCGAGGACGTCGGCGTGAAGAAGGGCGCGGCCAGCACGCAGCCGCGCTAAACGAGGGGGCGGGGTGCGACCGGACGCGCCCCGCGGTCACCCCACGGCAGCCCGCCGCAGCCGGCGGAACGCCCGGCGCATCTCGTCGTCAGTGAAGTTGGCGTTCCGTCCGCTCGGGTTCGGCAGCACGCACACGCGCGCGCCGTGGATGCGCGGCCGCTGGAAGCCGAGCCGCACCCGCTCGCCGCGCCCGCCGGGCAGCTCGAGCGCGCGGGCCAGCGCCCGCCACACGGTGACGCCGACGAGCGCGACTACCGCCGGCCGGAACCTGTCCACCTTCGCCAGCAGGCGGCGCGCCCCGCGCGCGTACTCCTCCGGCGCGAGCCCGTCGATGCTCGCCGTCGGTCGCGGTACGATGTTGGTGATGCCGTAGCCCCACTCCGGCAGCCGGTCGTCGTCTTCGAACGTGATGGGCTCGGGCACGAGCCCCGCCTCGTACAGCAGCCGCCAGAAGCGGTTCGAGTAGCCGGCGAAGTGGTGGCCGGTCGCCGCCGACCGGAGGCCCGGGTTGATGCCCACGAAGAGCACGCGGACGCCGGGCCGGATGCGATCGCGGAGCGGCCGGAGCGGGCCGGTCATGCCCCGACGATCCGCGGCACCACCGTCCCGATGATCTCGACGATGCGATCGATCTGCGCGTCGGCGACGACGAGCGGCGGGGCCAGGCAGATGCAGTCGGCGGCCACGCGCGTGCAGAGGCCCTCGGCCATCAGCGCCTCGGTGAGCCGCGCGGCCAGGTTGGCTTCGGGCGGATGCAGCGCCTTCGTGGCCTTGTCGGCCACGACTTCCACGGCTCCGATGAGCCCGAGAGCGCGCACGTGTCCGACGCCCGGGAGCGACTCGAGCTGCCGCAGCCCGGCCAGGAGGCGCTCGCCGGCCCGCGCCGCGCGCTCGACCAGCCCCTCGCGGCGGATGATCTCGATGTTGGCAAGCGCCACGGCGCAGCTCACCGGGTGGCCCGAGTACGTAAACGCGTGCATCCATCGCTGCGCGGGCGGCACCGACTCCATCGCCTCGCGGATCCGGTCCGACACGCCGATGCCGCCGAGCGGGATGTAGCCGCTCGTGATCGCCTTGGCGAACTGCACGATGTCGGGCTCGACGCCGTAGCGCTCCAGGCCGAACCAGCGCCCCGTGCGGCCGAAGCCCGTGATCACTTCATCCGCGATGAAGAGCACGCCGTGCCGGTCGCAGATCTCGCGTACGCGCGGGAAGTAATCGTCGGGCGGGATGATGACGCCGCCCGCACCCTGCACGGGCTCGGCGATGAAGGCCGCCACGGTGTCGGCCCCCTCGCGGAGGATGGCCTCTTCGAGCTGGTTGGCCGCCGCCACGCCGATGCTGACGGCGGGGTCGGGGCTGACGAACCGGTACGGGTCGGGCGCGTCGATGTGCAGGAAGCCGGGTGTCCGCGGCTCGAACATGGGCCAGAACGCGGGAAGGCCCGTGGCGCTCATCGCGGCGAGCGTGACGCCGTGGTAGGCGCGCCTGCGCGCGATCACCTTCACCTTGTCCGGCTTCCCCACGGCCTTCCAGTAGAAGCGCGCCGTCTTGATGGAGCTCTCGGTGGCCTCGGCGCCGCCGCTCGTGAAGAAGAAGGTGTTCGTCGACGGGTAGGTCAACGCGCTCAGCGCCTCGGCCAGTCGAATGGCCGGCTCGTTGGTCGATCCCGCGTAGGCAGAGTGGAACGCGAGCGTGGCCATCTGCCGGCGCGCCGCGTCGGCCAGCTCCGCCCGGCCGTGCCCGACCGCCACGTTCCACAGCCCGGCGAGCCCGTCGATGTACTCGCGCCCGTCGGCGTCGACGATGACGGCGCCGCGCCCCTCGACCCACAGCCGCGCGGTGGCGTGGGCGGACGGGTGGTGCAGCGGGTGAATCAGATGAGCGCGATCGGCGGCAAGGCGGTCGGCGGCGGTCGGCATGATGTGATGTATGGTACAGCCTTCGCGTGTCCGCAAGGAGTGCCCCATGAGGTGGCTGGTCAAGGAAGAGCCGACGAACTACAGCTTCGACGCGTTCGCCGAGGAGGGCACGACTACGTGGTCCGGCGTGCGAAACCCGGTGGCGCAGAAGCACCTCCGGTCGATGAAGCCCGGCGACAAGGTGTTCTACTACCACACGGGCAAGGACAAGGCCGTCATCGGCACGGCGACGGTGGCCGGCGCGCCCTATCCGGACCCGAAGGACAAGACCGGAAAGTTGTACACCGTGGAGCTCGAGGCCGGCAGGCGGCTCGCCCGCCCGGTGACGCTGGCCGAGATCAAGGCCAACCCCGCCTTCAAGGACTTCGCGCTGGTCCGTCTGCCGCGCCTCTCGGTGATGCCGGTCACGGACGCGCAGTGGTCGTGGATTGAGCAGGCGTCGAAGGCGCCGTGACGAGCACCTTGTCCACGCGGCGCCCGTCCATGTCGACCACCTCGAAGCGCACGCCGCCCCACTCGAACGTGTCGGACGGACGGGGGATCCGTCCGAGCCGGGCGAGCACGAAGCCCGCGAGCGTGTGATATGCGCCCGCCTCGTCGGGCGGCAGCTCGCCGAGCTCGAACTTCGCCAGCACCTCGTCGAGCGGCGTCGCGCCCTCGACGAGCCACGAGCCGTCGCTGCGCTGCACGAACGGCGCGTGCGCGTCCGACGCGTCCTCCGGCAGCCCGCCGACCAGCCCCTCGAGCAGGTCGGTCGCCGTCACCAGCCCCTCTACCGCGCCGAACTCGTCCATCACGAGCGCCACGTGCTTGTGCGACGTCCGGAAGGCCTCGAGGAGCTGGAAGGCGCGCATCGAGTCGGGGACGAACATGGGCTCGCGCGTGAGCGCCTCCAGGGCCAGCGGCTCGCCCCGCAGCACCACGGGCAGCAGGTCGGCCGACCGGACGATGCCGACGACGTTGTCCAGCTCGCCGCGGCCGACGACGAACTGCGTGTGCACGTGCGAGGCCAGGAACTCGCGCAGCTCGTCGGTCGTGGCCGTGACGTCGATCCACTCGATGTCGACGCGCGGCGTCATGATGGCGGCCACGCGCTGGTCGCCCAGCTCGAACACGCGCTGGACGATGGTCTCCTCCGTCGCGTCGAGCGCGCCGGACTCGGCGCCCTGGCTGATGACGGCGCGAATCTCGTCTTCGGTCAGCCCCGGCTCGGCGCCGCCGCGCATGCCCATGACGCGCAGGGCCAGGTTGGTGGACCCCGTCAACAGCGCCACCAGCGGGCGCGCCACGCGCGACAGCGTGCGCATGGGCCGCGCGACCCAGCCCGCGATGGCCTCCGGCTGTCGGAGCGCGATGTTCTTGGGGACCAGCTCGCCGATGATGAGCGAGAAATACGTGATGGCGGCCACGACGATGCCGAGGGCGATGGCCTCGGCGTAGGGAGCGATCGGCGGGAACCCCTGAAGCGCCGCGGCGAGCTGCTCGGCCAGCGTGGCGCCGCCGTACGCACCCGCGAGGATGCCGACGAGCGTGATGCCCACCTGCACGGTCGAGAGGAACTGGCCGGGCTCCTTGGCAAGCTCGAGCGCCGCGCGGGCGCGGGCGTCGCCCTCCTCCGCGCGCTGCTGCAGCCGCACCTTGCGGGCCGCCACCACCGCGATCTCCGACATGGCGAAGATCCCGTTGGCCACGAGCAGCGCCAGGATGATGGCAATCTCGGTGCCGACTCCCTCCATCTACGCGACAGATTGTACAGGCAAGGCGCGGCGGACGGCGTGGTGCAGCTGGCGCGCCAGGACCTTGCGGTCGGGTCCGGGCGGGACGAGGCGCCCGAAGGCCAGCCGGGCGTCGATGCGCGTCAACTGCAGCAGCCCGAAGAGGTGGCCGGGCAGCGTCATGTCGCCCCACCAGCACACGGCCCGGGACGCCGGCGGGTCGCCGCGGCCCGTCTCGTAGGCAATCGCCGCCCACCCGATGGGGCGGCGCGCCCGCGCCGCGGCCTCGATGAGGGCCGGCCGGAACGGCAGCACGTGGTGCCCGTCGGTGGACGTGCCTTCGGGGAAGACGACCACCGTTCGGCCGTCGCGCAGGGCGGCGGCGGTGGCCTCGAGGCCGGCCGCGACGGCGCTGCCGCGCGCGCGGCGCAGGAACACAGTGCCGGCAAACCGCGCGAGCCGCCCGACAACCGGCCAGTCCGCGACGTCGTCTTTCGACACGAACGTCGCGTCGGTGTGCGCGCCGACGACGAGGATGTCGAGATAGCTGAGGTGATTGGCGACGAGCAGGCACGGCGCCGCCGGCGCGCGGCCGAGCGCGTGCACCCGGACGCCCAGAATGCGGAGCGCGGCCCGAGCCCACACGCGCGCCATCCGCACCCGCCGCGCCGCGCGCGTCTCGCGCGGGAGCGACCAGAGAATGCCGGCCGCCCAGAGCGCCAGTGTCACGGCGGCGAGAAGCGCGAAACGGACGAGGGCGCGCGCCCGCGCCCGGAGCGCGGTCACGGCACGTCTCCGAAGAAGCGCCGGTAGCGCTCCGGCTCCATGCCGGCGACGTCGAAGACGACGAAGAAGTCGATGGTGGCGAAGCGGCGATCAATCGCCGGCGCGCCGATCACGCGGCCGCCGTAGCGGAGGTAGAGGCGCATCAGCGGCGGCAGCGACACCGGCGCATCGTCCGGGGTCTCCGACAGCGCGGGATCGAGGGCACAGCCCGGCCGCGGCGCCAGCGTCCAGCGCGCGTCGACGTGCCCGTCGCGCTGCAGGTGCCGGTAGACGCGCCAGCCGTACGCCTCGTCGGTCGTGGACACCGAGCAGCAGCCGAAGAGATAGCGCTTGCCGTTGAAGGCCACGTACTGCGCGAGGCCCTTCCACAGGAGGAACAGCACCGAGGTGTTCCGGTGCGGCGCGGCCACGCAGGCGCGGCCCACCTCGACGGCGTGATCCACGAGGGAGGCCGGCAGCGTGGAGAGATCGAACTCGCTGGCCGAGTAGAAGCCGCGGTGCGCCGCCGCCATCTCGCTGGTCTGCATCCGGTAGGTGCCCACCGGCACATCGGGCGCCTCGGTCTGCGCGACGATCAGGTGATGGCAGCCCGCGTCGTACTCGTCCACGTCACGTCCGGTGGCATACGACGCCTGCAGCCCCTCGCCCAGCTCGAGGTTGAACACCTCGAAACGGAGCCGGAAGACCGCATCGAGTTCCGCCTCCCCCCGCGCAAACCGCACCTCATAGCGCCGCCCCGGCTGCACCGCCGCCGGCAGCTCCGGCCGCACCGCCGCAGCCACCCGTGCCATCGCCATCCCGCACCCTTTCGTCATGCGTCATTCGCCCTTCGGCGTTCGCCCTTCGCCCTTCGCCATTCGTCATTCGTCATTCGTCATTCGTCATTTCACCCCGCCCCCCCTAGATGCCATCCGCCGGATCCGGGTTTCGAACCGCTCGGTGGCCCGCGTGCGCCGCCGCGCAGGCGGGCCGAACCGGGCGCCGCGCGTCGGGGTATGTACGGGCGTCATGCTGACATTCGACGCGGTGCGGAAGGCGTGCGGCCGGACGGTGGCCGTGGACGACCTGTCGCTGGACGTCCGGCGCGGCGAGGTGCTGGGCCTGCTGGGCCCCAACGGCGCGGGCAAGAGCACCACTGTGGCGCTGGCCGTGGGCCTGCTGGCCCCGGACGCCGGCCGGGTGACCATCGAGGGCCGCGGCACGCCGGCCGAGCCTGGCGTGCGCGCGGGGATCGGCGTCGCGCCGCAGGCGCTGGCGCTCTACGACCTACTCAGCGGCGCCGAGAACCTGCGGTTCTTCGGCGAGGTGTACGGCCTCGGGGGCGCGCGGCTCGACGCGCGCGTCGGCGCGTGCCTGGCGTTCGTGGGCCTCGCCGACCGCCAGGGGGATCGCGTGGCCGCGTACTCGGGCGGCATGAAGCGCCGGTTGAACCTGGCGGCCGCGCTCCTCCACGAGCCCGACCTGGTGCTGCTCGACGAGCCCACCGTGGGCGTCGACCCGCAGTCGCGCCACCAGATTTTCGAGAACATCCGCGCGCTCAAGGCCGAGGGGCGCACGGTCATCTACACCACGCACTACATGGAAGAAGCCGAGCGGTTGTGCGATCGCGTGGCCATCGTCGATCACGGGCGCCTTCTCGCGCTCGGCACGGTGCCGGAACTCGTGGCCGCGCACGCCGGCGCGCCGACGCTGGTGGTGCGCACGGCGTCGGGCGAGACGCGCGTGGAGACGCGCGACCCGGTGGCCGCGCTCAACCAGGTGGCCGCCACCGAGACCGTGCTCGGCTTCCACACCGAGCGGCCGACGCTGGAGCAGGTGTTCCTACAGCTCACGGGAAGGTCGATCAGGGATTGATCGCGTTGACGACAAATGTCGAATGTCGAGGGGCGAATGACGAAAGCGATTCTCGCGTTGGCGGTGAAGGACCTGCGCGTGCTGTCGCGCGTGCGGGCGGCGATGTTCTTCACCTTCGGGTGGCCGGTTGTCGTCGCGGTGCTGTTCGGCTACGTCTTCTCCGGGGGCGCGCAGGGCACGCCGCAGTCGGCGCTGCGCCTCCTCGTCATCGACGAGGACCAGACCGACGCGTCGCGCGCGTTCATCGAGCGCGCCCACCGCTTCGACGAGCTGGACTTCGAGCCCTCGACGCGCGAGGCCGCCGAGGCGGCCGTCCGCCAGGGCACGCGCCCCGCGTTCGTCGTCGTCAAGGCCGGCTTCGGCGAGGCGGCGCGAACCACGTTTCCCGGTCCGCCGCGCCCGATCGAGCTCGGCATCGATCCCGCGCGGAAGGCCGAAGCCGCGATGATCCAGGGCCTGCTCACCAAGGCCGCCGTGGGCGACATGCTCGAGCGCGCGGGCATGGCGGCCTGGTCGCCCCTCTCGATCGCCGAGACGCCCGTCGCGCGCGAGCGCCGCGGACCGGTGAACGCGTTCGCCATCACGTTTCCGCAGGGCATCATGTGGGGCATCATCGGGTGCGTCATGACCTTCGCCGTGGGGCTGGTCAGCGAGCGCGTGCACGGCACGTTCGTGCGGCTGCAGATGGCCCCCGTCACGCGCACCGCCATCATGGCCGGCAAGGCGCTCGCCTGCTTCGGCGCCATCGCCGTGGTCGAGCTGGTGCTGCTCACGCTGGGCGTGCTCGTCTTCGGCATCCGCCCGCAGTCCTACGCCCTGCTGGCGGCGGCGGGCGCGGCCGCGGCGGTGGCGTTCGTCGGCTTCATGATGCTCATCGCCGGCATGGGCCGCACCGAGCAGGGCACGTCGGGGGCCGGCTGGGCCATGCTGATGCCGATGACGCTCTTCGGCGGCGGCATGATGCCGCAGTTCGTCATGCCATCGTGGATGCTGACCGTGGGCCACCTGAGCCCCGTGAAATGGACCATCCTCGGCTTCGAGGGCGCAATCTGGCGGGGCTTCTCCGCGGGCGAGATGCTGCTCCCCTGCGCGGTCCTCGTCGCGTTCGGCGCCGCCTGCTTCGCCGGCGGCGTGCGCGCCCTCCGGGACTGAGAGAGAATGGGGGCGGAAAGGCCGCCCCCGATGCGCACGCCCGTCATCCCCGCCGTCGCCGCCGCCGCCCTTCTCACCGTTACCCCCGGCGCCCAGACGCGACCGGGACTCGTGCCGAAGGACCTGCATCGCCTGCAGTCGGTCGGCGACGTCCAGCTCTCGCCCGCCGGCACGCACGTGGCCTACACCGTGACGCACGCCGAGGGTCCCGGCCGTCCCTCCGCCCACGCGTGGATCCGGACGCTGGCTACCGGCGCCACGACGCGCATCGAGCACGCGTCGGGCGTGCGATGGTCCCCCGACGGCACGCGCATCGCCTACTTCGGGCGCACCGCCGAGGGCGCCGGCCTCGTCGTCGCCGGCGCGGACGGACAGGGCGCCAGGCTCATCGCGCCTGTCACGTCCACGAACCACCCGCTGCCCTCCTCAGGCGAGCGCGTGTCGTGGGCGCCCGACGGGCAGTCGATTGCCTTCGTCTCCGCCACGCCGGGACCGGAGGGCGGCGATGCCAACGGCGACCCCATGGTGATCACGCGGTACCTCTACAAGCCGACGGCGTCGGAGGGCGAGACGCGGTTCAACGACAACCGCCGCACGCACATCTTCGTCGCCGACCTTGCGTCGACGCACGTCCGTCAGATCACCGACGGCGTCTACTACGAGCACTCCATTGCCTGGTCGCCGCAGGGCACCGCCATCGCGTTCGTGTCGAATCGCGAACCGGATCCGGACAAGGTGTTCAACTACGACGTGTTCACCGTCGCGCCGGCGGGCGGGGCCATCACGCGGCTGACCCACACGAAGAGCGCCGAGTACTCCCCCGCCTGGTCCCCCGACGGCGCGCGGCTGGCCTTCAGCGGCACGCGCCGCGACCTCACCTCGTCGGAGACGACGATGGAGGACACGCACGTGTGGGTGATGAACGCCGACGGCTCGGGCCGCGTGGAGCTTGGGGCGTCGATCGACAACCGGCAGGGGGCGCCGGACTGGTCGCGCGACGGACGGCACGTGTACTTCCCGCTGCAGTCGCGCGGCAGCACGCACCTGATGCGGCTGCCCGCCGGCGGCGGCCCGGCCGAGACCGTGGTCGGCGATGCCGGCAGCCTCGGCGCGTGGTCGGTGGGGCCGGACGACGTCGTCGCCTACGCGTTCACGACGCCTGCCGCGCCCGCGGCGCTCCGGATCAGGACGCGCGTCGGCACGGAGACGGTGACGACGCTCAACGGCTGGCTGGCTGCCGAGCGCGCCGTCGCGCCGGTCGAGGCCTTCACGTTCCCGAGCTTCGACGGGACCCCCATCGAGGCCTTCCTCACCGAGCCGCTCGGCCGTCAGCCCGGGACGACACACCCGCTGATCGTCATGATCCACGGCGGGCCGCACGGACAGCAGGGCCCGGCCTTCAACCCGAAGGCGCAGGTGTACGCCGGGCTCGGGTGGGCATCGCTGATGGTCAACTACCGCGGGTCGACGGGCTACGGGCAGAAGCTGGCCGACGCCATCTTCGGCGATCAGAATGGCGGCGAGGCGAAGGACGTGCTGGCGGGAGTCGACGCCGCGCTCGCGCGCTACCCGTGGATCGATGGCGGCCGCATCGGCATCGAGGGCGGGAGCTACGGCGGCCAGCTCACCAACTGGATCATCACGCAGACCGATCGGTTCAAGGCGGCCATCCCGAGCGCGGGCATCTCGAACCTGGTGAGCTTCAACTACATGGCGTACTACCACGACTACCTGGCGGTGGAGTACGGCGCCTTCCCGCACGAGAAGGGCATCCTCGAGCGCCTGTGGGAGCGTTCGCCCATCCGGCTGGCTCGACAGGTGAAGACGCCCACGCTGTTCGTGCACGGCGAGAACGACAACGACGTGCCCATTGCCGAATCCGAGCAGTACTACATCGCGCTGCACGACGTGGGCGTGGACACCGTGATGGTGCGCTACCCGCGGGAAGGCCATGGCCTCCGCGAGACGGGGCACGTGGTGGACGCCCTCGAGCGCAGCATCGCGTGGTACCGCCGCTGGTTCGACCGCGGCAGCCGCTGAGGCGCGGAAGGAGCGACATGCTGACGAGCGTGGACCCGGCCACGGGCGAGCGAATCGCCGAGTACCCCGAGATGACGCCTGCGGAGGTCGACGCCGCGCTGGCGTCGGCGCGCGTCGCGTTCGACGCCTGGAGGCGGTGCGCGTTGGGCGACCGTGCCGTCGTGCTGCGGGCGGCGGCGGCGCGGCTCAGGGCCCGGCGGACCGAGCTCGCGCGGCTGATGGCTGCCGAGATGGGCAAGCCCCTCGCGCAGGGCGAGGCCGAAGTGGACAAGTGCGCGTGGGTGTGCGAGCACTACGCCGACGGAGCGGCCGCGATGCTGGCCGACGAGGACGTCCCGACCGAGGCGGCGCGGAGCTTCGTCACCTACCAGCCGCTCGGCGTCGTGCTGGGCATCATGCCGTGGAACTTCCCGCTGTGGCAGGCGTTCCGGTACATCGCGCCGACGCTCATGGCGGGCAACACCACGGTGCTGAAGCACGCGTCGAACGTCACGGGCTGCGCCCTCGCCATCGAGGGGATCCTCGGCGACGCCGGGGCGCCAGCGGGCGTCTGCCGCGTGTTGCGGCTCTCGGCCGCGCGCGTCGGCGACGTCATCGACGATCCGCGCATCGCCGCAGTGACGCTGACGGGCAGCACGCCCGCCGGCCGGGCGGTGGCCGCCCGGGCCGGCGCGGCGCTCAAGAAAACCGTCCTCGAGCTGGGTGGCAGCGACCCCTACGTGATCCTCGACGATGCGGACCTGGACCAGGCGGTGGCGGCGTGTGTCACGTCTCGCCTCATCAACTCGGGGCAGAGCTGCATCGCCGCCAAGCGGTTCATCGCGAGCCGGCGGATCGCCGCGGAAGTCGAGGCGCGCTTCGTCGCGGCCATGGAGAAGAAGGCGATGGGCCCGCCGCTCACGCCGGGCGTGGACGTCGGCCCCCAGGCGCGCCACGACCTGCGCGACGAGCTGCACCGCCAGGTGCAGGCCTCGGTGGCGCGCGGCGCGCGATGCGTGCTCGGCGGCGTCGTGCCCGAGGGCCCGGGCGCCTTCTACCCGCCCACGGTGCTCGCCGGCGTCGTCGCCGGCATGCCTGCGTACGACGACGAGCTGTTCGGCCCCGTCGCCGCGCTCATCACGGTGGCCGACGAAGCCGAGGCGTTCCGCGTCGCCAACGACACGCCGTTCGGGCTCGGCGCGGCCGTGTTCACCGCCGACACGGCGCGCGGCGCGCGCCTGGCTGCCGAGCGCCTCGACGCCGGAGCCTGCGCCGTGAACGCCTTCGTGAGGTCCGACCCACGCCTGCCCTTCGGCGGGGTGAAGACCTCCGGCTACGGACGGGAGCTCGGCCCGTGGGGTATCCGCGAGTTCGTGAACACCAAGGCCGTCTGGGTCGCGTGACGACCCGGCCACGGGGCGCGTGACCCTTGACACCGCGCGGTTGGGCCCGATAATCGGCAGACCGCGCACCCCCGAGCGTCACCACACATGCCGCCACCTGACGGCGAGGCCGGCGTCGCAAGAGCGTCGCTCCAGAAATGGAACGCGGAGGTGGCCTTCCGCCCCATCGTCGAGGCCACAGCCGACAAGGCAGGCCTCGACTTCCTGCGCGCCCTCGTCAAGAATCTCGCCGAATCGCTCGCCGTGGACCACGCGTTCGTGGCGGAATTCGCCGGCACCTCGGAGCGCGTCCGCACCATCGCCTTCTGGAGCGGCGGCGACTGGCGCGACAACGTCGAGTACGCGCTCGCCGGCACGCCGTGCGAGCAGGTGGTGGCCGGACAGCGCTGCCTCTTCAAGGACGAGGTGCAGCAGCTCTTTCCGCGCGACTCGGATCTGGCCACGCTCGGCGTCCGGAGCTACCTGGGGCTGCCGCTCAAGGGCGCACAGGGCCAGACGCTCGGCCACCTCGCGGCGCTCGACTCGCGGCCCATGGACGAGGACCCGCGCGGCATGGCCATCTTCGACGTCTTCGCCAACCGCGCACGCGTGGAGATGGAGCGCCTGCACGCCGAGGCGGTGCTGCGGCGGGCCTGCAACGACCTGGAGGTGGGCCTGCAGACGGCGAAGGCCGACCTCGAGTCGGCGCACGCGCGGCTCGACCTCGCCTACGGCGAGCTCAAGGCCCTGCTCGAGATCAACCAGTCGAGCACGCGCCACCTGCGGCGCGCGGACCTCTTCGCCGAGCTGGCGCGCTCGGTCAAGCCCCTGCTCCGCTGCGAGCGCTTCGGCATCGAGGTGCCGATCGGGCCCGAACACCTGCGCGTGCACGTGCTGGCGCTCGATCAGCCCGCGCGCGGCCCGATGATCGAGGAGTTCCCGTCGGCCGGCACCGTGTGCCGCTGGGCGCAGGAGCAGCGCCAGTGGTTCGTCGGCGCGGCGCGCGACGACCTCCGCGCCCGCTTCCCGCGGACCTGGGACGTCATGGCGCGCGAGGGGATGGAATCGGTCTGCGCCTTGCCCCTCATCCGCGAGGAGCGCAGCTTCGGCGCGCTCTTCTTCATGTCGACGTCGCGCGATGCCTACCGCGACATCCCGGTGCCCCTGCTCGAGCGGGTGGCGAGCGCCGTCGCGGTGGCCGTGGACCACTGCTTCGCCTACGAGCGTCTCGCCGAGCTCCGGGACCGCCTCGAGGTGGAGAACGTCTACCTCCGCGAGGAGATCCAGCAGGCGCACGACTTCCAGGAGATCGTCGGCCGAAGCCCGGCCATGACGAAGCTGCTGGCGACCCTGCACACCGTGGCGGCCACGCCGGCCACGGTGCTCATCCTCGGCGAGACGGGCACGGGCAAAGAGCTCGTCGCCCGGGCCATTCACGAGCGGAGCGCGCGGCGCGACCGCCCGCTCGTCAAGGTGAACTGCGCCGCCATCCCGCCGGGCCTGGTCGAAAGCGAGCTGTTCGGCCACGTTCGCGGCGCCTTCACCGGCGCCATCAGCGCGCGCACGGGCCGGTTCGAGGTGGCGCACGGCGGGACGATCTTCCTCGACGAGGTGGGCGAGCTGCCGGCCGAGGCGCAGGCCAAGCTGCTCCGCGTGCTGCAGGAGCGCGAAATCGAACCGGTCGGCAGCCACCGGACACGCAAGGTGGACGTCCGCGTCATCGCGGCGACCAACCGCGATCTGGCCGCCGAGGTGGCCGCCGGACGCTTCCGCGCCGACCTGTACTTCCGCCTGAACGTCGTGCCCCTCACCGTGCCGCCGCTCCGCGAGCGCGCCGGCGACGTGGAGCTGCTGGCGCACGTCCTGGCCGAGCGCTTCGCACGGGAGTTCGGCAAGCGCGTGGAGGGCATCTCGCCCGCCTCCCTCGATCGGCTCGCCGCGTACCACTGGCCGGGCAACGTCCGCGAGCTGGCCAACCTCGTCGAGCGCGCCGTGGTGCTGGCAGATGGCCCCATCCTCGAGCTCGGCGCCGACCTCGTGCCCGCCGGCCCGGCGCGTGCGCCGGGGCCCGCGCCGGGCGACACCCTCGAAGACGTCGAGCGGCGCCACATCAAAAACGTCCTCGACGCCACCGGCGGCATCGTCGAGGGTCCGGCCGGCGCCGCGGCTCGACTGGGCCTCAACCCGAGCACGCTGAGAAGCCGAATGAAGAAGCTCGGCATCGCGCGGCCGCGCCGCTAGTATCCCGACTCCGAGGTCCGTTGCCGGGTTCTTCGCGCGCGGCGCCCGGCGGGCAAGGCGCGGCGACCGGGAGTATCCCGCGTATTCGAGGGAGGAGAATGGCCGCGTCCCGTCGCGGCGCCCGCGACATGTCGCGGGCTGGGGTCCCCCTCGACCATGCACCGCGCGAGCGGGCCCGTCGATTTCCGGCGCCTTTTGAGCAATCAGCCGCCGATGCTCCTGGCGTAACAGCCGGCACGTCCGTTGCGTTGCTGCGGGCCATGCTGCGCATGACGGTTGTGGACTCGCCGGAGGGCACCGCGCTCAAGCTGGAGGGACGCGTCACCGGCCGCTGGGCCGACGAGCTGCGGGCGGCCTCCGAAGGGCGCGCGGCGCTGGACCTCGGCTGGGTGACGTTCGTCGATCGCCACGGCGCCAGCGTGCTGTCCGAACTATCCCGCCAGGGTGTGCGGCTGCTGCACGTGCCGCGCTCGGTGGCGGCGCTGCTCGACGGGAGCCTGTCATGATGCCCGCCGACGACGGGTCCTCTGAACGCCTGCTGGTAGAGCGCCTGCGCGCGGGCGACGAAGGGGCCGCCGAGGACCTGCTGCGGCTGTACGGCCCGCGGCTGCTGGCCGTGGCGCGGCGGATGCTGCGCAACGACGAGGACGCGCAGGATGCGCTGCACGACGCCTTCCTGTCGGCGTTCCGGGCGCTCCGGACGTTCCGGGGCGAGTGCCGGCTGTCGACGTGGCTGCACCGCATCACGGTGAACGCCGCGCTCATGAAGATGCGGTCGCGGCGCCGGCGACGCGAGACGCCCATCGAGGATCTGCTGCCCGTCTATCTCGAGGACGGCCACCACGTGACCCGGTTCCAGGCGTGGACCGACGCCGAGCGCGCGCTGGATCACGCCGAGACGCGCGCCGCGGTGCGCGCGGCCATCGACGAGCTGCCGGAGTCGTATCGCACCGTGCTTCTCATGCGGGACATCGAGGAGCTCGACACCGACACGGTGGCGGGGCTGCTGGGCGTGACGCCCAACGCGGTGAAGATTCGCCTGCATCGCGCGCGTCAGGCGCTGGCGACGCTGCTCAGGCCGGTGCTCGGGCCAGAGGCGGGGGCCTCCGGCTACGCGTCGGCGAGCCCGCCCCAGCGCGGCCCGTCGAGGTGAAGGCCGAACTGGTCGAGCATGCGTCGGCAGGTGTGCGTGACGAGGTCGTCGATGCTCTCGGGGCGGTTGTAGAACGCCGGCACGGGCGGCGAGATGATGACGCCCATGCGCGCGAGTGTGAGCATGTTCTCGAGGTGAATCGGGCTGAGCGGCGCCTCGCGCACGGCGAGCAGCAGCCGGCGGCGCTCCTTGAGCACGACGTCGGCGGCGCGGTGCACGAGGTGATCGCCCACGCCGTGCGCGATGGCGGCGAGCGACTTCGTGCTGCACGGCGCGATGATCATCCCGTCGGTGACGAACGACCCGCTGGAGATGGCCGCGCCCTGGTCCTCGGAGTGGTACACCACGTCGGCGATCGACTCGACATCGGCCTTGGTGCGCCCGGTCTCGTGCAGGAGCGTGCGGAGCCCCCACCGGCTCATCACCAGGTGCGTCTCGACGCCGGTGCCCTTGAGCAGCTCGAGCAGCCGCACCCCGTAGATGCTGCCGCTCGCGCCGGTGATGCCGATGATGAGGCGGGTCTTCGCCATTCGTCATTCGCCCTTCGTCATTTGTCATCTGTCATTTGTCATTTGTCTTCCCGTGAGGCGAGCGCCTGGAGCAACGCGAACGCCTCGGCGGGTTCGACGCCCGGGCGGCGGACGCGGATCCCGGACTCGATGACGGCGGCGCCCTCGAGGCCGGCGTCGGTCGCGTCCTCGAGCACGACGATGGCCCGGACCTCGAAACGGGCGAGACCTGGGAAGCCGGCGGGCGGCGGCAGACGCCAGGCGGCGCCCTTCACGTACACGGCCTCGCCGGCGTCGACGAACATCACGGTGACGTGGCCCCGCGCGTCGAGAAAGCGCGTCGAGCGGCTGTCAGCGTAAGTGGCCACCCGCAGGGTGCGGGCGTCGAGCGCGACGATTTCGAGAGGGCTGAGCATCATCGGGTGCGGGCGGCCCGCCTCATCCATCGAGCACACCAGGATCCCCAGCCCGGCGTCGAGGCCGTCGCGATCCGCGCGGAGCCGTTCAACCAGCGCGGGAGGCAAGCCCGGCAGCTCGCGTGACACACAGGGATGATACTGGAGGGGTGGAGGCTTGGAGGGGTGGAGGCTTGGGCAAGCCCCCACTCTCCACCCCTCCACCCCTGTATGATCACCGAGTGCTGAAGCGCCAGACCGAGGGCTCCGTCATCTGCGCGTCGTGCGGCGTGCTGGTGGGGGTCAAGGACGAGACCTGCTACAACTGCGGGCGGCGGAACCCCGGGCTGTGGGGCTATGCGCCGGCGCTCCGCCGGCTCGGCCAGGACCTGGGCTTCGTGCCGCTCGTCATCGGCGCCACGGTGGTGCTCTACGTGCTGTCGCTGCTGCTCTCGGGCAGCAACCTGCAGATGATGCTGGCGCCGAGCACCGAGATCCTGTTCCTGCTGGGCGCCTCGGGCGCGGTGCCGGTGATGGGCTTCGGGCGGTGGTGGACGCTGCTCACGGCGGGCTGGCTGCACGCCGGCATCCTGCACGTGCTCTTCAACGTGCTCTGGATCCGGCAGCTCGCGCCCGTCGTGGCCGACCTCTACGGGCCGGGGCGGATGATCATCATCTACGTGGCGTCGGGCGTCGCGGGCTTCGCGCTGAGCTCGCTGGCCGGCGCCTATCTCGCCGGGCTCCCCGTCTTCTTCCTGCGCGGCGCGCAGTTCACGGTGGGGGCGTCGGCGCCCATCTTCGGCCTGCTGGGCGCGCTCGTCTACCACGGACGACGCACCGGCAGCAGTCACGTGGCGCACGCGGGCCTCCAGTACGCCTTGTTCCTCGGCCTCTTCGGCCTCATCATGCCCGGCATCGACAACTACGCCCACGCGGGCGGCTTCGCGGGGGGCTTCGCCGCCTCGCGCCTGCTCGATCCGCTCAAGCCCGAACGCATCGACCACCTCGCCATCGCGGTCGTGTGCCTGCTCGCCACCTTCGTGGCGCTGGTCGCGTCGGTGGTGACGGCGCTCCCCCTCCTCCTCGCCTGAGTTCCGGCCAGCCCGTCGCAACGGCTTAACGCCGGTCGCTTCTTCGATTTTTTGGTGCTCTGTATCCGCCTTTTTGGATCTTGTAGGGCCTGGCGGCGGGATGCACCGACGGGATTCCGGGACGGATCCAGTGGCGAGCTGTGGGATAAACCTCAAAGACACAACTTGTTAGCTGGCATCAGTCGGTCCGGCAGGCTAATCGGATCGTGGGGTGTGCGGTGTGCAGTTATCGGCTAGACCTTGAACATGTGTTCAGGCACCTTTTCTGCAGCTGTTCGCCCTGTTTGAATTGTCGTTCAAGCGGAACCCTTTGTCCAAGGAGGCAGTGGCAATGAGGCGATTTCTGATGGTGGCCGTGCTGGTGCTCGCGGCGACCTCTAGCGCGTTCGCGCAGATCGGCACCGGCACGCTGACCGGGTTGGTGACCGACAGCCAGGGCGCGGTGCTCCCGGGTGTGACGGTCACCCTGACGGGCACGGACCGGACGAGCACGGCGGTGACCGACGGGGCGGGCCGATTCCGCTTTCTGAACCTGCCGCCGGGCTTCTACAACGTGTCGGCGGCGCTCCAGGGCTTCACCACGGTCGTGCGTGAGCGTGTGGAAGTCCGCGTGGGTTCGACCGTGGACCTGTCCATGCAGCTGCGCGTCGCGGCGGTGGCCGAGACGGTGACGGTGACGGGCGAATCGCCCCTCGTCGACACCAAGCAGATGGGCACGGCCACGAACTTCACGCAGGACGAGCTGTCGCGCGTCCCGAACTCGCGTGACCCGTGGGCGCTGCTCCGCACGGTGCCGGGCGTCGTGATGGACCGCGTGAACATCGCGGGCAACGAGACGGGCCAGCAGTCGGCGTTCGTGGGCCGCGGCGCCCGGACGGCCGACGGCACGTGGACGCTCGACGGCGTCGAGATCACCGACATGGCGGCCGTCGGCGCGTCGCCGACCTACTTCGACTACGACGCGTTCGAGGAAATCCAGGTCGCCACGGGCGGCAACGACATCCGCCAGCGGACGGGCGGCATCGGCCTCAACTTCGTCGTCAAGCGCGGCGGCAACCAGTTCCTGGGCAACGCCAAGGGTTACTTCACCAACGACGGGCTCGAGGGCTGCAACGTGCCGGACGAGCTGAAGAACCGCGGGCTGAACTGCAACTCGTCGGATCACAACGACCAGATCAGCGAGTACGGCTTCGACGTGGGCGGGCCCATCTACCGCGACCGCGCCTGGTTCTGGGGCAGCTGGGTGAAGCAGGACATCCGCCTGGTGCGCTCGGCCGGCAACCTCATCGACAAGACGGTGCTGAAGACGTCGAACGTCAAGGGCAACTGGCAGGCGACCAGCAAGGACATGGTGAGCGTGCTGTGGTTCCTCGGCGCCAAGCAGAAGGCGAACCGCGCGACCGGCCGGCAGCAGATTGAGCCGGAGTCGGCCCGGTGGTTCCAGGACAACGCGTTCCCGGAGAACCGGCCGCACGGCCTCCTGAAGTTCCAGGACGACCGCGTGATGTCGAACAACAACTTCCTGAGCGTCAAGTACGCCTACTACGGCACGGGCTTCAGCCTCTCGCCGCAGGGCGGCCTCGGCCAGTCGGCGGCGATGAGCTCCATTCTGGGCCAGACGTTCGGTAGCTCGCAGCTGCTCGAGTTCCTGCGGCCGCAGCGGACGTTCAACGCCGACGGCAACCACTTTGCCGTGATCGGCACGGCGAGCCACGACTTCAAGTACGGCTTCGGCTGGCGCAGCAGCGACTCGTTCTCGCGCACGCTCTGGCCGGGCGACATGGTCGAGGCGCGCGCCAACTCGGTGACCGACTTCCGCGCCCGCCTGTGGCGTGAGGGCGCCGGCACGGACCGCATCGAGATGTGGAACGTGTACTTCGGCGACACGATCACGGCCAAGCGCATGACCATCGACGTCGGCGTCCGCTACGACCAGCAGGGCGGCGAGGCGCTCCCGAGCGAGACGCTCAGCAACAAGGCGTTCCCGAACCTGGTGCCCGGCATCAAGTTCGCCGGCTACCAGGCGCCGTTCACGTGGAAGAACGTGTCGCCCCGCGCGGGCCTCACCTACTCCCTGGATGACGCCAACCGCTCGATCGTGCGGGTCAGCTACAGCCGCTTCGCCGGCCAGATCCAGACCGGCTTCGTGGGCTGGGCGAACCCGAGCTCGGCGGTCGGCTTCGTGGAGTATCCGTGGGTCGATCTCAACGGCGACAACTTCGCGCAGCCGAACGAGATCAACACGAGCGTGCCCCCGCTGTCGTTTGGTGGCGGCTTCAACCCGGCGAACCCGACGGGGGTCAGCTCGGCGAACCGCTTCGACCCGGACTTCGAGGCGCCGATCACCACCAACTTCATCGTGGGCATCGACCGTGAGCTCCGGCCGAACCTGGCCCTCTCGGTCAACTACACCTACGGCAGCACGTCGAACTGGTCGGCCACGCCGTGGAACGGCGTGACGCGCGGCGACTACGTGCAGGCGAGCACGCTGACGGGGACCATCCCGAACGGCGGCCCGAGCTACAGCATCCCGGTCTTCTCGCCGGTGGCCGCGGCGGTCGCGGCCGGCGGGAACAGCCGCATCCTGACGAACTTCGACGGCTACTCCACGCGCTTCAACGGCGTCGAGGCGCAGCTCATCAAGCGGATGTCCGACCGCTGGATGGCGCGCATCAGCGGGTCGTGGAACAACGCGACGGACCAGTACGAGAACGACGTCAACTCGCTCGGCAACCCGACCTCGCTCGACACCGACCCGATCAAGAGCGGCGGCCAGTACGCGCCGCGCTCCGCGGGCAGCGGCCAGGGCGACATCTTCGTCAACGCCAAGTGGCAGATCAATGCCAACGGCGTCTACGAGCTGCCGTGGGACATGGACCTGGCCGGCAACCTGTTCGGCCGCCAGGGCAACCCGTTCCCGGTGTTCCGGGTGGCGTCGCTCGGCCTCGACGGGTCGCAGCGCGTGCTCATCAGCCCTGAGCTCGACTCGTTCCGCTTCGACAACACCTGGAACCTCGACCTCCGGCTGGCCAAGCGGTTCTCCAACGACCACGTGAACGCCCGCGTGGAGCTCGACCTGTTCAACGTGTTCAACAGCAACGTCGAGCTGCAGCGCGAGCGCAACGCCGCGTCGCCGAACTACTTCCGCCTGAACCAGATCCTCAGCCCGCGCATCCTCCGGATCGGCGTGCGGCTGACGTTCCGGTAAACCGCCGCCTCCGCG
>JBFMCA010000043.1:0-30812 GCA_040754955.1 Acidobacteriota bacterium
AGGACGGCGCGCGGGCCGCGGTGCGCGTGCGGCAGGCCGCGGACCAGCCAACCGTTGGCCTGAGCGGCGGGTTCACGCGGACCAACCACGTGGACGAGTTCGGTGTCCCGACGCCCGCAGGCGGCCTCCGCATCATCTACCCCGACATCCCGAACAACACCCACACGCGCGTCAGCCTGCAGTGGCCCATCTACACCGCCGGCCGCGCCGACGCGCTCGAGCGGGCCGCGAGGGCCGAGGCCGCCGCGGCGGCGGCGGACATCGAAACGGCTCGCGCCGATCTCCGTCTCGAGGTGGTTCGCGCGTACTGGGCGCTCGCCACCGCCACCGAGGCCGTGGCCGTGCTCGAACGCGCGCTCGAGCGCGCCGAGGCGCACCTGGCCGACATGCGCCAGCGCCTGGCCGTCGGCCTCGTGCCGCCGAACGAGGTGCTCACCGTCGACGCGCAGCGGTCGCGCCAGCGGATGCTGCTCATCGAAGCGCGCAACCAGCGCGAGGCGGCCTCCGTGGACCTCGCCCGGCTCGTGGGCCTCGATCCCGGGACAGCCGTGGCGACCAGCGACGCGCTCGGGCCGAAGGCTCCAACGGAGGCGCCGGCCAGATTGTCCGACGCCCTCGCTGCCCGTCCCGAGCGGCAGGCGCTGACCCTCCGCATCGACGGTGCCGCCGCGCGCCACCAGGCCGCCTCCGCGGGCCGCCGGCCCACGGTGGCCGTCACCGGCGGCGTGGATTACGCCAGCCCGAACCCACGCATCTTCCCGCGCGCCGACGTCTGGCGCGAGTCCTGGGACCTGTCGGTCAACGCCACCTGGACGTTCTGGGACGGGGGACGCACCGACGCGGAGGCCGCCGAGGCCGCCGCCGCCGAGCGCGCCGTCCGCGCGCGGCTGGCGGACTTCGATCGGCTCATGGCTTCCGACCTTCGCCAGCGCCAGCTCGACCTCGACTCGGCGGACGCAGCCATCGCCGCGGCGGGCGACGGCGTGCGCGCCGCCGCGGAGGCCCGGCGCGTGGTGGCCGAGCGCTTCACCGCCGGCGTCGCCACGAGCACCGAGGTGCTGGACGCCGACGTCGCGCTCCTCCAGGCCGAGCTCGACCGAACCCGCGCGCTGGCCGCCCGCCGGCTCGCCGAGGCGCGGCTCGACCGCGTGATGGGACGCCGGTGACCGCGATGTCGGCGCCGGCCATCGACGTGCGCGGGCTCGTGCGGAAGTTCGGCGCGTTCACCGCCGTCGACGATGTCACCTTCGCCGTGCGGGCCGGCGAGGTGTTCGGGTTTCTCGGCGCCAACGGCGCCGGCAAATCCACCACGATCCGCATGCTCTGCGGCCTGCTGAAGCCCACGGCCGGCACGGCGGTGGTCGGCGGCATCGATGTCTCGGTCGATCCGGAGGGCGTCAAGCGCCGCATCGGCTACATGTCGCAGCGCTTCTCGCTCTACGAGCAGCTCACGGTGGACGAGAACATCCGGTTCTTCGGCGGAGTGTACGGCCTTCGGGGCGAGCGGCTCGAGGCGCGGCGCCGCTTCGTGCTCGACCTGGCCGATCTGCGCGGCCGCGAGTCGATGCTCGCGCGCGCGCTGCCCGGCGGCTGGCGGCAGCGGCTCGCGCTCGGCTGCGCCATCCTCCACGAGCCCTCCATCGTGTTCCTCGACGAGCCCACGGGCGGCGTCGATCCGCTCTCGCGCCGCCGCTTCTGGGACCTCATCGGCGACCTCTCGCGCCGGGGCACGACCGTGCTCGTGACGACGCACTACCTGGACGAGGCGGAGCACTGCCACCGGATTGCCATCATGCATGCGGGCCGCCTCGCGGCGCTCGGCACAAACGCCGAGCTCAAGGGCGTGTTCGCCAGCCGGCCCATCATCGAGGTGCAGACCGACAACCCTGTGGCGGTCATGGACGCGCTCGACGCGCGGCCCGAGGTGGAGAAGACGAGCATCTTCGGCACGGCCGTCCACGCCGTGCTTCGCGGCGCGGCCACCGACCCCTCCGTGGTGACCGACGCGCTCGCGCGCGCGTCGCTCCAGGTCCGCTCGGTGACCCGCGTCGCGCCCTCGCTCGAGGACGTGTTTCTCGACGTCGTCGAGCGGCAGGCCGAGGTGGCGTGATGCGGGCGCTGGCGGCCGTCGCGCGGAAGGAACTGCGCCAGATTCTGCGGGACCGGCTGACGCTGATGATCCTGCTGTTCATTCCCGCCCTCTTCCTGCTGCTGTACGGCTACGCGCTCAACTTCGACATCCGCAACATCCGTCTGGCGGTCCAGGATCAGGACGGCTCGTCGCGGAGCCGCGCGCTCGTGTCGTCGTTCGTCAACTCGGGGTACTTCGACCTCGTGGCGTCGGGCCACGACCCTGCGGCGCACGCGCGGCGCATCGACGCCAACGACGTCCGCGCCGTGCTCGTCATCCCCGACGGGTTCGGGCGGCGCATCGAGACGCGCCGGCCGGTGCGGGTGCAGGTCGTCATCGACGGCGACAATGCCAACACGGCCACCACCGTCAGCGCGTACGCGCAGGCGATTGTCGCCGACTTCGCGGCGCGCGAGGCGGCCCCCGTGGGCATCGCCGGCCCGGCAGGAGCCCCGCTCGTGCTCGAGCCGCGCATCTGGTACAACCCGCAGCTCCGGAGCACGCTGTTCCTCGTGCCCGGCCTCATCGCGTACATCGCGATGATCACCGCCGTCATCTCGACCGCCCTGTCGATCGTCCGCGAGAAGGAGCGGGGCACGATGGAGCAGGTGCGGATGTCGCCCCTCGACCCCGTGTCCTATGTGCTGGGGAAGACGCTGCCGTACCTCGCGCTGTCGTTCGCCTCCGCCCTCATCATCATCCTGGTGGCGATGGCGCTCTTCGACCTGCCGATGCGCGGATCGTGGCTGCTGCTGTCGCTCGCCATCGGGCTCTTCCTCGTCGGGGCGCAGGCACAGGGACTGCTCATCTCGACGGTGGCCGAGACGCAGCAGGTGGCCTTCCAGCTCGCGCTGCTCTCGTCGTTCCTGCCCACGTTCATCCTGTCCGGCTTCATCTTTCCCATCTCGAGCATGCCGGCGGTGGTGCAGGCCATCACCCACATCGTGCCGGCCCGCTACTTCATCGTGGCGCTGCGGGCCATCATCCTCAAGGGCGCCGACCTCGTCACGTTCTGGCAGGACTTCCTCGCGCTCGGCATCTTCGCCGTCATCGCGCTCGGCCTGGCGTCGCTGCGCCTGTCGCGGGAGTGGGCGTGATGCTGGGGCGCCTGCCGTACATGGTTCGCAAGGAGCTCCTCGAGCTCCGCCGCAACCCGGCGCTCCTGCGCATCGTCATCGTGGCCCCGATTCTCCAGCTCACCGTGCTGGGCTACGCCGCCACGACCGACGTGCAGGACATACCCGTGGTCATCGTCGATGCGGACCGATCGGTGGAGAGCCGGGCGCTCGTGTCGAAGTTCGAGGCGTCGGCGAACTTCGTCATCGCGGGCCTCGAGCCGGCCGTGGATCGCATCGACCCGTGGATCGAGCGCGGCGACGCCTGGATGGCGCTGGCGATTCCGGCCGGCTACGGCGACGCGGTGCGGGCCGGGCGCACGGCGGCCCTGCAGGTGGTAGTCGACGGCACCGACTCGAACTCTGCCAACGTGGCCCTCGGTTACGCACGCGTGCTCGTGGCGACCCACGGCCAGGCGCTCGCGCGGGCCAGGGCGCCCGCGCTGGCGTCGGAGCCGGGCATAGGGGCCGACATCCGCGTCTGGTTCAATCCCGATCTCGAGAGCCGCGACTTCATGATCCCGGGCATCGTCGCGCTGCTGCTGCTGGTCGTGACGACGAACCTGTCGGCAATGGCCATCGTGCGCGAGAAGGAGCTGGGCACCCTCGAGCAGCTCAACGTCACGCCCCTCGCGCGATGGGAGCTCATCGCCGGCAAGCTCCTGCCGTTCGCACTCATCGGGATGCTCGACGTCGTCCTCGTCGTGGCCGTGGCCGTCGGCTGGTTCGAGGTGCCCATGCGCGGCAGCATCCCGCTGCTCTTCGGGATGAGCCTCGTCTACCTGCTCTCGACGCTGGGGCTGGGCCTCTTCGTGTCCACCATCTCGCAGACGCAGCAGCAGGCGATGATGACGACGACGTTCTTCTTCCTCACGCCGATGATCTACCTGTCCGGGTTCATCTTCCCGATCGAGAACATGCCGGCGTGGATCCAGCCGTGGACGTACCTGATTCCGCTGCGGTACTTCCTGGTGATCCTGCGCGGCATCTTCCTGAAGGGCGTGGGGCTGGAGGTCCTGTGGCCGCAGGCGCTGGCGCTCTTTGCCTGGGGCGCCGCCATGCTGACGCTGGCCACGCTGCGGTCGACGAAGCGGCTGGCCTGACGCCGGCCCACCATTCTGGCGGCCGGCCGACCGCGCCTCGACCCTCGTGATGGAACGAAGCGGTCGCCTGCCCTCCGCCCGCCCCGCCCGCGAAGCGTTCCCGCGGGTCTGGAGCGAGGCCGGTCACGGCCGCCGGCCCGGCGTCAGCCGTCGATCACGAGGCGCCGTCCATAGGCGCTCGTGGCCGCGGCGACGCCCGCGCAGGCGGTGACGGCCGCGGCGATGAACGCCACGGGCAGATCGCGCATCAGCCACACGGAGGCGGCCGCCGCGACCAGCGCGTAGAGAGCAAGCACTGCCTGGCCTCGCGGCGTCAGGCGGCGCGGCCGTACGCGGCGCAACACGCGCGCGTCGAACCCCGGCGACAGCTCCGGGATCTCCGCGGCGAGCGCCATCCTCAGCAGGCGATCCATTGCATCGTCATCGGGCATCGAAACCTCGCTCCTTCAGCATCACGTGCAGCAGCCGCCTGGCGCGATGCAGGTACGACTTCACGGTGTTCTCCGGCGCGTCGAGCATGAGGGCGATCTCGCTCACGCTGGTGTCGAGCCAGTAGTGCAGGCGCAAGGCGGCTTGGTATACCTCCGGCAGCTCGCCGATGCACGCGTGCACGGCACGGCGGCGCCGCTCGTCTTCGAACCGGTCGTGCGGACCGCGGGCCGACGCGGGCGTGGATGCCAGCACCTCGTCTCCGACGTGCGGGGCCCGGTATCGCGAGCGCGCCTTCA
Source organism: Acidobacteriota bacterium (assembly GCA_040754955.1). Lineage (GTDB taxonomy): Bacteria > Acidobacteriota > Vicinamibacteria > Vicinamibacterales > UBA2999 > JBFMCA01. The sequence continues at coordinate 5,078 of JBFMCA010000043.1, forward strand.
CGTTCACCGCGTGGTTGAACGCGATGCGATAGACCCAGGACCCGAACGCGGCCTCGCCACGAAACGATCGGATCGCCTGGTGCACGCGCAGCAGTGCATCCTGGGCGACGTCCTCGGCTTCCGGCGCGAATTCCTGCCCGAGGATGGAAACCGCGAGCCGGAAGACCGGTGTCCGATAGCGGCGGACGAGCTCGGCGAACGCGTCCTCGTCGCCGTCGCGGCAGCGTTCGACGAGCCATGCATCGGGTCGATCGGCGAGCACAACGGGCTCAGCGGGGTCGCTCGGAGGCAAGGACGTAGTAGAGGATCAATCCCAGGCCGAGGAAGACGAGCGGCAGCGGCATGGGCCAGAGGCCCTCGGGCACCGGCGCCACGGACAGGGCCACCATGCCGCCCAGCCCCAGGGCCGTCCAGACGATGCCGTGCAGCAGCGGCACGCGTGGATCCGACACGTTCGGGAGTCGCGCCGGGTCGAGCGGAAGCTCCGGCAGCGGGATGCCCTTGTCCATGGCCGCAAGCCGCTCCTGGTGAACGATCTCCAGGCGCCGCCGCCGCTCAGTGTGCCTGAAGTACAGGTATGCCGCCACGGCCACGGCGATCGCCGCGACGATGATCGCATCTGCCAGCGTGTGTTCCACCTCTCCCTCCTGGCCTTGAGACAGGGTGTGGGCCGCCGCGGTTGCGGCCCACCTGGGCGATAATCGCGGCATGCGAGGCCTCGCGCCAGCGGCCTTCGCGGCCGCGGTCTCTCTGGGGGTGGCGCCCGCGTGGGCGCAGCCGGACATCGATCGGATGGTCCGGGCGGGGCGGGCGCTGGCCCAGGAGGGCCGGTTTGCCGAGGCCGAAACCATCTTCCGGCAGGCCCTCAAAGCCAAACCCCGACAGCTCGACTGCCTGATTGCGCTCGGCGTCGCGCTGGACATGCAGGGCCAGTACGCCGAGGCGCGCACGCAGTTCGAGGCCGCCGCCCAGGTGGCGCCGCAGGGGCCGCCGCGCGTGTCGGCGCTCTGGGCCCAGGCGGTGTCCTTCGCTTTCGAACGGCGGGCCGCCGACGCCGAGCGGGTGCTCGAGACAGCCCGGGCGCAGCAGAAGGCCGACGGCGACTACGCGGGCGCCGCGGCGTCGGCGCGGCTCATCGGGCGCATCTACCTCGAGTCAGGATTGGTCGAGAGCGGGCGGCGCTGGTACGAGCTGGGCTACCAGGAGTCGCGGCCCCCGCCGGGCGCGTCCGCCGAGGACACGGCCCTCTGGCGCATGCGGTCGGCCCACGCGCAGGCGCGCCTGGCCGCGCGCGAGGGGAACGCCGACGCCGCGCGGCGGCACCTGGAGGAGTTCGAGACGCTGATGCGCCAGCGCGGCAAGCCCGGCGACGACAACGACATCTACCGGTTTGTCGCGGGCTACGTGGCGTACTACGCAAAGGACTACGACCGCGCCATCGCCGAGTTCTCCCGCGGGCACATCGGCGACACCTTTATCGTGGCCATGCTCGGGGCGTCCTACGAGGCGAAGGGCGACGCCGTGGCGGCGCGCCGCTATTACGAGCGCGCCCTCGAGATCACCGCCCACAACGTGCAGACGGCCATCGGCCGGCCGATGGCGCGCGAGCGCCTCGCGGCCCTCGGCCCGACGCGCTGACCTCCATCGCGGCAGGCGACGCGCCCGCCGCGCGCCCCGGCGACACTCACAGGGCGCAGGTGCCGCGGCGCGCCGCGCTAAGCGATTCGTTCGCCCCGCACTGCGCGGATGCCTTCCTCCACGTTCACCTTCGACAGCACGTAGGCGCCGGCCACGAAGAACAGCAGGACGGCCAGAATCGCGCTGCGGCTCGAGCCGGTGAGCGCCACGCTGGCGGCGAAGACCAGCGGTCCGAGCGCCGTCGCAAAGCGCTCCGACACGGCGTAGAAGCCGAAGAACTCCGAGCTCTTGTTCTCCGGGATGAGTCGTGCGAAGAGCGCGCGGCTGAGCGCCTGGCTGCCGCCCTGCACCGTGGCGATGAGCGCCGCGAGCAGGAAGAAATGCGCGGCCGACGTCATGAAGTAGCCGAGGACGCTCGCCAGCGCGTAGACCGCCAGCGAGATGAAGATGGCGCGCTTGGTGCCGATTCTCGCGCCGAGCGCGCCGAAGAGGACGGCGAACGGGACGCCGAGGAACTGCACCATCACGAAGGCGCCGATCTGCGCCGTCTGACCGATGCCGATCTCGGTGCCGAACACCGACGCCAGCCGGATGATGGTCTGGATGCCGTCCTGGTAGATCAGCATCGCGACGAAGAGCAGGAACGCGTGCCGGTAGCGCCGGATATCGCGGAACGTGTGACCGAGCCGGATGAACGCGCCGGCCACCGTGGACCCGGGCCGTTCGTCGGGATCCAGCTTGCGCGGCGGCTCGGGCACCCGGCGGAAGAGCGGAATCGAGAAGAGCATCCACCAGACGCCCGCGGCGGCGAACGACGCCTTGGTCGCCGTGACCGTGTCGGGAAAGCCGAACGCCGCCGGCTGCAGAATCCACGCGAGGTTCACCACCAGCAGCAGCCCGCCGCCGATGTACCCGAACGCGTAGCCTGCCGACGAGACCTTGTCCATCTCCTCGTCGCGCGCAATGGACGGGAGCAGCCCGTCGTAGAAGACGAGCGACGTCGAGACGCCGATGTTGCCGATGACGAAGAGCATCGACGCGAGCCGCCAGTCGCCCTGCCCGATGAGCGGCATCAGCAGCGTCGCCGAGCTCCCGATGAGCATGAAGACGAGCAGGAAGCGCTTGCGGCTCGCCCCGATGTCGGCGACAGCGCCCAGCACCGGCGCCGCCACGGCCGTGATGAGCACGCCCAGCGTGGTGATCAGGCTGAAACGCGCCGTCGCCAGGGCAGGCTCGACGTCCGCCGACGCGTAGGCGCTGTAGAAGCTGGGAAAGACGGCCGTGACGACGGTGGTGAAGTAGGCGGAGTTGGCCCAGTCATACCAGACCCAGGCCCGCTGCTCCCTCGTCGTCAGTCCGAGGCGCGCGAGAACGGACTGCACGGGGGGAGCATACTTGAGGGAATGACGAATGGCGAATGGCGAATGGCGAATGGCGAAACCTTTTTCGTCATTCCTTTCGCCTTTCGCCATTCGCCATTCGCCATTCGTCATTTCCTGATCGTGACGTCTCCGCTGAAGGTCTTCATCCGGAACGCGCTCGAGCCGCCGCCGTTCAGCTCGCCGCGGAAATCGCGGCGGCTGGCCGCGGTCACGGCCACGGGCAGGTCGCTCTCGAAGCGGCCGCTGAAGCTGTTGAACGACATCGACCCCCGCGCCGAGTCCGGCAGCCGGACGATGACGTCGCCGCTGAACGTCTCGGCCGACAGATCGTCGCCATTCTGCCAGCCCGTCGCCTCGATCTCGATCTCGCCGCTGAACGTCTTGGCGCGCAGCGGACCCGACACGCCCGACAGCCGCAGGCGACTCGAGAAGCCGTCCACCTCGTGCGACCCGGCGACGCCGCGCACGGTGACGGGGGCGCTGAAGGTGTCGATGTCGAGCGAGGTCCGGCTCGGCACCGTGATGTCGAAGTGCGTCTCGACGACATTGTTCTTGCGGCGTTCGACCCGGCGGTCGTTGGCGTTGATCTCGATGGCGTCGCCGCTCTGGGTGATCTCGAGCCGGATGTCATCCAGCCGCTCGCGGGGCGCGCGCCGGAGGGCCTTGATGACGACCTGGCTGCCCTCGACGCCGGTGATGTTCACCCGGCCCGAGAAGGTCCGGAGGCGGAGCCGCCCGCCGGGCGCGAGCGTCAGCGTGCGTTCGACGGTTTCCTCTTCGTAGTTCCGTTCGTCGCGGTCCCGGTCGCGCTGGGCGGCGGCCGGGGCGGCCAGGACGAGGGCGAAGGCGGCAGCGAAGGCGATGGTCGCGAGGTGCTTCATGTCCGGTGTAGACGGGAAGGCGCCCGCGAGGGTTTACGATGGTCCCGAGGAGCCCGCGAATTCAACCGGCGCCTCATCTTCGTCGACAAGCAGGGCGTGACGGCGATGAGGACCGAGTACCACTCCATTCCGCACCGGGCGGTCTCGCACTTCACCGTGGAGACCGCCGGCCCGGTGGACATGGACGCTGAGCTGAAGATCTGGCTGTCGGGGAGACCCGACCCGATCCAGAAGACCTTCAGCCGCGGCAGCGCCGACCACTTACTTCTTCTTCTCCGCCGTGAACGTTCCCTGCGCCTGACCGCCCAGGTCGACGCTGCCCTTCATGGTGTTGCCGCTCACCGTACCCTTGTAGGTGACCGTGAAGCTCTGGCCCTGCAGGTCGCCGTTGAAGCTGAACATGATGTCGGCGCCCTTGATGGTGCCGGTGATTGGCGCTTCGCCGAGCTGCCCGCTGTACTGTCCGGTGAGCTTCTCACCGTCCTGCTTGAGGGTGATGGTCGGCGTGCCGCTGCCGGCGTCGGTCTGGACGTTGAAGATCCAGACGCCGGAGACGTTCCCCTGCGCGGCCACGGTGGCGGCCAGCGCGAAGGCAATCGAGAGAGAGAGGACGCGCGAAACGAACCGTTGTGCTGAGCTCATAGGGGCTGCATCATAGCCGAGCCTTTGTCCCGGAGGAAACACTTGCCGCGATCCCTTGCCTTCCTGGTGCTTTCGTGCGCCGTCGTCGCTGCCGCCGCCCGGCCGGGCGCGCAGCCGGTGGCTCAGGTCACCGCGCCCTTCGCCGTGGAGGAGGCGTCCATTGCCGACATCCACGAGGCCATGTTGGCGGGCCGGCTGACCTGCCGCGCGCTCGTCGAGGCCTATCTTCGCCGCATCGAGGCGTACGACAAGAACGGCCCCGCCCTGAACGCCATTGTCGTCGTCAATCCCGAGGCGCGGCGGATGGCCGACGAGCTGGACCGGCGGTTCGCGTCCGGGGGCATGACCGGTCCGCTCCACTGCGTGCCGGTGATCGTGAAGGACAACTTCGAGACCATCGGGCTGCAGAGCGCTAACGGCTCGCTTGCGCTGGAAGGCTTCGTCTCGACCAGGGACGCCTTTCAGGTGCGCCGCATCAAGGAGGCCGGGGGCCTCGTGCTCGCCAAGTCGAACATGGCGGAGTGGGCCTTCACGCCGTACGAAACCGTCAGCTCCATCCTGCCCGGCTACACGAAGAACCCGTACGCGCTCGACCGCGTGACGGCCGGTTCGAGCGGCGGCACGGCTGCCGCCGTCGCCGCCAGCTTCGGCGCCGTCGGCCTCGGCTCCGATACGGGGAACTCCATCCGTGGGCCGTCCTCACACCAGGCGCTCGCCGGCATCCGATCGACGATGGGACTCACGAGCCGCGCGGGCGTGATGCCGCTCAACCTGCTGGCCGACGTCGCCGGGCCGATGGGGCGGACGGTGGCAGACGCCGTCGCGGTGTTCCAGGTCATCGTTGGCCAGGACCCCGACGATCCCGCGACGGTGTCGCGCGCTCGCGAAACCTATGCCGATGCGCTCCGGCGCGACGGGCTGGCGGGCGCCCGCATCGGCATCCTGCGGCAGGCGTACGAACGCGACACGACGGACCCGGAAGTGGCGCGGGTGTTCATGGCGGCCGTGGAAGACCTGCGGCGCGCGGGCGCCACGATCGTGGATCCGGCCCCGGTCGAAGGCCTCGATCAGATCCGGCGCGTGCCCGACATGGGGCCCTGCATGGGCTTCAAGTACGACATCAACCGGTATCTGGCCTCGCACGGCGATCGGGTGCCGGTGAAGAGCCTCGCCGACATCATCAAGTCGGGCCGGTTTCATCCCACGGTGCAGCGCCGCCTCGAGCAGGCCGAGCGCGGGCCCGAGAACGGGCCCGACTCGAAGGAGTGCGCCGCCGAGCGCGAGTACCGCCAGCGGGTCCGCGACGCCGTGACGAAGACGATGGACGCGTTGAAGCTGGATGCCTACGTGTATCCGACGTGGAGCAACCCGCCGCGCCTCATCGGCGACCTGAACACGCCGCACGGCGACAACAGCCAGTTCTTCTCGCCGACGACGGGGTTCCCCGCGATTCAGGTGCCGATGGGTTACACGCGTGGCGGGCTGCTGCCGGCCGGCATCACCTTCTTCGGCCGCGCGTGGGCCGAATCGACGCTCATCCGTCTGGCCTACGCCTACGAGCAGGCCACGCGCCACCGCCGCCCGCCGCCGACGACGCCGGCGTTGAGATAGGTGCACGGGTGCACCTACATCTTCTCCGCACTCCTGATCGTCAGCGCCGCAAATGTCAGCGTGCCGTTCGCGCAGCCGCCGGTGGGGAGCGTCGGCGCGCCGACGACCCAGAGGTTCTCGTGGTCGTGCGTGCGGCCGTAGCTGTCGGTGACGCTGTCGGCGGGGTCGGTGCCCATGCGGCAGCCGCCGGTGGGGTGATCGAGGTAGTCGCCGAACTGCGTGGAGATGATCCGGCCGTTGTCGTGCTTCGCGAGCTCGTCGTAGAGGCCGAGGATGTGCTGCCTCGTCCGATCCTCGCGGGCGCGCGTGGCGGCGTCGAGCTGGTGGGTGATGGCGGGCAGCGGGTCACCGTGCCGGTTCTTCCGTGACGGATCGAGCGTGAGGCGGCTGTCGCGATCGGGGTGCACGTCGTAGTACATCCGCACGCGCGCGCGCCCCCGCTTGGCCCGCGCCCGCCAGTCGTCCATCATCGCGTCGCCCAGAAGCAGCTTCCCGTTCTCGTCGCGCAGGCGCGGCTGGTGCGCGGCGTCCCAGACGCGGAAGTCGTGGCGCACGAAGAAACCCTTCGGGTCGCAGCGGAAGAAGCGGCGCGAGACCAGGCTGTGGCCGCCGAACATGCCCGGGTAGATCTCGGCGTCCATCTCGAGGATGGCGGAGATGAACTTGTGGCCACCCATGTAGCGGCCGACGAGGCCCGAGCGGTTCGCGAGGCCGTTCGGGAAGCGCGAGGTCGCCGAGAGGAGCAGCAGGTGCGAGCTCCACGCGTAGCCGGCGGCGATGACGAACGTCTGCGCACGGTACTCGGCCGGGTCGTCCGGCCGATCCTCGTGCACGCCCTGCGCGGCGACGATGCGGCTGCCGGTGTCGTCGACGATGAGCCTGCGCACGAGCGTGCGGTCGTGCAGCGCGATCTTCTTCGCGTCGAGCAGGCGCCGGAGCTGGAGATCCGGCGAGTAGCGCGCGCCCGTCGGGCACATGTTGCACGTGTCGCAGCGGACGCAGACGTTCCGCCCGTCGTACGGGACGGTGTTCTTGCACACGGGCGTGCTGCAGAAGCGCGTCCCGGTCTTCTCGGCCCACGTCTTGAGCTGCTGGAGGTTCCAGGTGAGCTCCATCGCGGGCATGGGGTACGGCTCCGAGCGGCGGTCCTCGGGATACGGCCCGGGCTCGCCGGCCACGCCGATGCGCTTCTCGGCGGCGACGTAGTACCGCTCGAGCTCGGCCCACTCGATGGGCCAGTCGTACGCGAGGCCGTACATCGACTCGAGACGCGTGTCCTCTTCCGAGAAGCGCTGCATGACGCCGCCGAAGTGGATGGCGAGCCCGCCCACCGCCTGCGTGCGCGAGATGATGCCCTGCGCCTGCTGGTCTTCGATGACGTCGCCCGGGTACGGGTTCTCGCCGTAGTCGAGCGCGCGCTGGCGCCACTCCCGCCGCCGGGTCTGGTCGAAGAACGACCGGCCGGCCTCGACGAGCTGGATGGACAGGCCCGGCTTCCGCTCGGCGAGCACCTGGGCGACGAGCGTGGCCGAGATGCCGCTGCCGATGATGCAGACGTCGCTTTCGTAGCGCGGCATGGCTACACCCCCCGCGGCGGCTGCGGTGCGGCGGCGCCGAGCGGCTCTGGCCGCGCCGTTACGCCCTTGAGCGTGCGGCACGTCTCGCGCCCGATGCGCGCGCGGTAGCACAGGTCGTTGGCGGCGCTGCTGGTGAAGTAGAAGCTCAGGAGGTCCGTCACCACGTGCTGGCCGCTCGGCGCCCCGGGCATCGCCTTGATGCCCGCGGCCTCGACCAGCTCCGCGGCCAGCGCCCGCCGGTCGTCCACGGGCAGCGACGCCAAGGCGCCGCCCCGCGCGCGGGCGCGCTCTTCGAGCGCGGCGAGTTGCGACTGATAGGTGGCGCCGGAGATGGCGGGCGTGCCGGTCTTCTGCGGCTCGCCGTAGCCCCAGCTCCGCTCCGCGCCCGGACGGTAGGAGGCGAGCCAGCGGACGAAGTCGTTGGCCACCCGGGCGTGTCCAGCCGCGCCGAGCTCGGCCGGGAGCACGGCGGGCGCGAGCGCCCGGAGCGTGGCGACGCCCGCGTCGGGCAGCGCCGCGGCCTGCGCGTGCAGCCGCACGCCGCGGAGCGGCCACGCGGCCGCGCCGGAGGCAATCCAGCGGATCAGCGACCGTCGATCGAGGTGCATGCTGCCGCGTACTCTGGCCGAAGGGTCGAAGGCAGTCAAGCCGCGAGGCGGTGCTAGAGTGGCGCTGTCTGGAGGGCCAGATGACGATGCATGGAACGTTGCGCGGGTCAGTCGCGGCCGTCGCCGCCGCAGGCGTGGTGGTGTGCAGCGCCGCGGGTCCAGGCGCCCAGTCGCAGGAACGGTCGCAGTTTGCGCCCGACTACCAGACCGCCGGCCGTCTCACCGCGCACCGGCCCCCGGTGCCCGGCAGCCGCGCGCTTGTCACCTCGGCGCACCCGCTGGCGTCGATGGCCGGCATGGAAATCATCATGCAGGGCGGCAACGCCTTCGACGCCGCCGTGGCGGTCGCGGCGGTGCTCAACCTGGTGGAGCCGCAGAGTTCCGGGTTCGGCGGCAACGGCTTCATGACGGTGTATCACCGCCCGAGCGGGAAGGTGCTGTCGCTCAGCATGGCCGGCGCCGCACCGAAGGCGCTCAGGCCGGAGGAGATGACGCCAGAGGCGCTCAACCGCGGCATGAAGGCCGGCATCACGCCCGGCAACGTCGGCGGCCTCATCACGGCGCTCGAGCGCTTCGGCACCAAGCGCCTGGCGGACGTGCTCGCGCCGGCCATCGGCTACGCCGAGCGCGGCGTGCCCATCAACGCGAACCTCGCGGGATCCCTCAGGAGCGCGCGCGACTACTTCGCGTCGCAGCCGACGAGCGCGGCGGTGTTCCTGCCGGGCGGCCGCGTGCCGCGCGAGGGCGAGCTGTTCAGGATGCCCGACCTGGCGCGCACGTTCAGGAGGCTCGTCGAGGCCGAAGAGGCCGCGCTCGCAAAGGGCCAGTCCCGATCGCAGGCCCTCCGCGCCGCGTACGACCGCTTCTACACGGGCGACATCGCGAAGGAGATCGCGGACTTCTTCCGCGCGAACGGCGGCGTGCTGACCGAGGCCGACCTCGCCGCGTTCAAGGCCGAGTGGACCGAGCCGCTCCACACCACGTATCGCGGCTACGACGTCTACAGCAACCCGTCCACCTCGCGCGGCGGCTTCGAGGTGGCCATGCAGCTCAACCTGGTCGAGGCTTTCGATCTGAAGGCCCACGGCGCGGGCTCGGCCCAGGCGCTGCACCTGATGGCCGAGGCCATCAAGGTGGCCAAGGCCGACATCTACCGCTACGTGGCCGATCCGGCGACCACTGCCGTCCCGCAGGCGGGGATGCTGTCCAAGGAGTACGCGGCCGCGCGCCGCGCGCTCATCGACCCGGCGAAGGCGTCGCCCTACCCGGCGCCGGGCACGCCGGCCGGCGCGCCCGCGCCATCTCGGGTCCGGGCCGCCCGCCCCTTCGACGAACACGTAGAGCCGACCTACGACACCACGCACTTCTCCATCGTCGATCCGCAGGGTAACGCCGTGGCCGTCACCCCTACGCTGGGCGGCAACTTCGGCAGCATGGTGGTGGTGGGGAAGACGGGGCTGCTGCTCAACAACGGCATGCGGCTCGGGTCCACCTCGCCCTATCCCGACAACCCCAACTACGTGGCGCCCGGGCGCATCCCGATCCTCAACAACTCTCCGGTCATCGTGATGAAGGACGGCCGGCTCAAGATGATCTTCGGCACGCCCGGCGGCGAGACGATTGGCCAGACGCAGTTCCAGGTGCTGGTGAACGTGCTCGACTTCGGGATGAACATCCAGGAGGCTATCGAGGCGCCGCGCTTCCGCGTGGACGCCGAGCCGAACTTCTACAAGCCGGGCGCGGCGATGACGCTCGCCATGGAAGATCGCGTGAGCGCGGCCGCACTTACGGCGCTGGCCGGTATGGGCCACACGCTCGAGCGGCTGCCGGCGTTCACCGCGGGTGTGGGCGGCGTGCAGGGGATTCTGTTCGATCTGGAGGCTGGCACCATGACCGGCGGTGCCGACCCGCGCCGGGCGGGCTACGCCATCGGCTGGTGACAAGCACGGACGATTTCACGGAGACCCGGAGGCACGGAGGCATTCAGGATTGGCCTGCTGCCGCCCCCCGAGCTTCCGTGGCTCCGTGGTTCCGTGACCTCGCTTGGTCAGGAATTCAGACGGATTTCGGTGAACACAGCTTCGAGATCAAGTGCGCGGATGCGTCGTGTGCGCAGCTCGCCGATGACCTTCGCGTAGACCCGTTCGCGCGCGGCGGGTGTGAGCGCTTCGATGGCGCCGCGGTTGCTCGTGCCGAGGACGACCGGCCAGAAGTCCTCGGGGCGCTCGAGCGGCATCTGCCAGCTTTCGACGTCGATCGCCGGCGTAGGCAGGCCCGCGTCGGCGACGAGTGCCGCCAGATCCGCCGGCGTCTTCAGCCGGTCCGACGGGCTGGCCGGCGAGATCGTCGGGTCCTCGGCCTCGACGGTCTCCCAGAACAGGTCCTCGCCCGGCGCCAGCACGCGCGTGCCCCACGTGGTGAGGGCGATGACTCCGCCGGGCCGGAGCCACGTCCACGCGCGCGCGAGCATGCCGGCCATGTCGTCGAGGAAGAACCAGCCGAAGACGGAGATGACGGCGTCAACCGAGCCCGGCGGGTAGTCGAGCCCCGACACGTCGCCGACCGTGAAGTCCACGTTCGAGAGCCCTCGCGCGGTTGCCTTGCAGCGCGCGATGTCGACCAGCGCCGGCGTGATGTCGATGCCCGTCACGCGTCCCTCCGGGCCCACCGCCTCGCCTGCGGGAATGGCCGACGCTCCGGCGCCGCAGCAGAGGTCCAGCACCCGCGCCCCCCTCGCGAGATGCAGCCGCTCAACCGTCCGCCGTCCGAAGTGGTGCCAGAACGGCAGATTGTCGAAGTGGTCCGCCGCACTCGTGTAGGTGGAGACGACGTCGGGGCTCACCACCGCCAGACTCCCATCGCGATCAGCGCGATGCCGATGGGCACGCGCAGGCGCGCGCCGAACGGCGCCACCTGTTCGGCGAAGGTCACCGCGGCCAGCGCCGCCATCCACCACCCACTCGCGAGGCCGGCGACGAACATGGTGAGCATGAGCGCCCAGCAGCAGCCCAGGCAGTACACGCCATGCGCGAAGCCGAGCGCGAGCGCCGGGCGCGGGCCGTCCTTCCACCGCGCCAGCAGGAAGCTGAACGGGCTGCGGCAGTGCGTCAGGCACGCCTGCTTGAGCGGCGAGAGCTGGTACAGACCCGCGCCGATGAGCAGCGCGCCACCCCAGCCAGCGGGCATCGCGACGACAATTCGCGCGAAGGCCACGACGATGGCAAACGCGAGCCACGCCGCGAGGTACCCGACCGCAAAGAGCGCCGTTGACCACGCACCGCCGAGCGCCGCGTTCGGCCCCCGCGCCAAGCGGTGGAACGCCACCACCCACGGACCCACGGTGGGCGCCATCATCACGCTCATCATGGCGGTGGCCGCGAGCGCAAAGCTCGCCGCCGACCAGACGGGTCCATGCGCGTGCAGCATGCCGTATCTCAGGCCGCGCCGGCGCTGACGGCCCACTCGAAGTTCGAGATGAGGCCGTGCGTCTCCTTCGTCTCGATCCGGATCACCCCATCGTCATAGCGTGTCCGGCCGAGCGCCAGCGTCTGCGTGGAGCCGTGAATCTGGTTGAAGATGTTCTCGAAGGTGACCGGCCGGCTCCGATCGCGCCCGCGGATGGGAGTGACCACCGCCTCGAAGAGGTCCTTGATGAAGGCCCGCTTCGACGGCCCGTCGTCTTCGAAGCGGATGGCGGCGGTCCGCGTGTCGAGCCACGTGCCGACGAAGCGGCCGATGACTTCCCAGGGTCCTCCCGCCTTGCCTGTGAGCACGGCCTCGAGCGCGGTGCGCTGATCCGCCGACAGCGTCTCGTCGAGGATGAGCGTGCCTGTCCACCCGCCGTCGATCATCCGCTGCGGCGAATCGAACGCGATGACCACCCGCGCCCCCGCGAGGCTCGTCGCGCCGTAGGCCCCCTCGTCGATGCGGATGGCCCAGTAGCCGATGCAGCGTTCGTGCGTGCAGAGCTGCGAGAAATGCATGTGGCCGGGGCAGACGAGCGTGCAGGTGCAATTCTCGAACATCACGCCGCGCGCGTGCCAGGCGGCACGCGTGGCGTGCGGAGCGTGAGCAGACATGCGGACAGTCTAGCAAGCCACTTGCAGGGCCGGGTGCGACCCCCAGCGCGCTGATGATTCGGTTTGACGAACGACCGGTGCTTCCGTATCCATGAGGCATGCACGACGCCGTTCTGGCTGTTCTGGCTGCATACCCGCAGGTCTACCACGCGTGTCACCGGGAACATCCCCGCGCGAGGACCAACAAGCGGTCGCATCTCGTCACGGGACGCGTGGATCCTCGGCCACCTGCACCGGACGCGCCCCGTCAGCCCCTCAAGGCTGGCCGCCCATCTGTCGGTGCGCCCCTCGACCGTCTCGGAGGCTGTGAGTCGACTGGAGAGCCTGGGCTACTTGTGCCGCCGCCAGTCCGGCACCGATCGACGGAGGCAGGAGCTGCTTCTGACGGCGCGCGGCGCGGACGCCATGGCTGGCGCCAGCGTGCTCGACCGTGGCCAGGTCCGGCGACTGCTGGCCTTGCTGCCGCCCGCCAGGCGCGCCGACGCCGTCAAAGGCCTCGAGCTGTTGGCGGAAGCGGCGCGCGCGCTCAACGCCCGGCAAGCGGCTCGGCCGACCGGAGGCGCCGCGTGATAGGGCTGCTGATCGCGCTCGCCGTCATCGCCGCGCTGATTGCCGCTGTCGCGCTGGCGGGGAGCTTGCTGCCCTCGGAGCACACGGCGCAGGCGTCCATCGACCTGACGAGTTCTGCCGAGCGCGTCTGGGCAACGGTCTCGGACTTCGCCGCCACCACGCGCTGGCGCGCGGACGTCCGCGCGGTCGAAATGACGAGCGCGGCCGACGGAACCGTCCGGTTCGTCGAGAGCACGCGCCAGGGCTCGACGACCTTCGAAGTGGTGTCGCGGCAGGCGCCCCACCGTCAGGTGGTCCGCATCGTCGACGAGGGGCTTCCCTACGGCGGGACCTGGACGTGGGACCTTCGCCCGGTCGGCGGTGGGACCCGGCTCGTGGTCACCGAGGAGGGGTTCATCAGGAACCCTGTCTTCCGGATAATCGGCCGGCTGTTCATGCGGCCGTCCGCGAGCATCGAGGAATACCTGCGCGAGCTGGCGGGGGGGCTCGGTGAATCGTCAAAGCCCGTGACCACGCGCGACCGTTGAAGGTAGATGCGGCGCCGCCAGGTCGATTCCCGCGCCGCTACTCAGTCAGCACGGCGCTGGCGCTCCCATCTTCGGGGGCTCCTCCTCCTGTTCGACGGGAGGCCCCAGCTCGCGTACCAGGCGGCTGTGGGCCGACAGCTGCTCCTCTCGGCTGTTGCCCTCGAGGTCACACGACTGGCGGCCGTGCAATGGCTTCGCCCGACGATGCCGCTGTGGCTGATCCTTCCGTTGCTGCTCGCCCTCGCCCTGCTGGTGGTGCCGGTAGCCACGGGGCTGATGTGGCCGAGCATCGGATTCCGCCGCTGGCGTGAATGGCCGGTCACCCTCCGGCGATCCGGCAACCTCTGGATGGCGGCGATCCTTCATGCGATCGGGAACGCGTACATCGTCGTGAGCGTCGGCTCGCCGCCGTAGCACGCAGGCCATGACCGCGCGACGTGCCAGGGCGGGCGCGCGCCACTTGCCGGCGGGCACCGCCGTGATGTACACCGTCCCACCAGTGGCAGCGCCGGACCTGCCCTCGATGCGGAGGACTCGATGACACAGACGCGAACGAGGGCCGCGCTGGTGGCGCTGCTCCTGGCCGGCTGGGCACTCCCGGGACCAGCCACGACAACGGGGTGGGCGCAGGCGAAGCCGGCCGACGCCTGGGAGCCCGTGCGGTTCCTGGTCGGGGAGTGGGAGGGCACCGCCGAAGGCCAGGCCGGAAAAGGCACCGTGCGTCGGACCTACGCCTTCGTCCTGAAGGACCGCTACCTTCATGAGACGAACGTCTCCACGTATCCTCCGCAGCCGGCCAACAAAGCGGGCGAGGTCCACGAGCACTGGAGTTTCTTCAGCTACGATCGGGCACGAAAGGCGCTGGTGCTGCGCCAGTTCCACCAGGAAGGCTTCGTGAACCAGTACGTGCTCAACCCGTCCGAGGGCGCACCGGGCAGGCTCGTGTTCACGAGCGAGCGGTTCGAGAACTTCGACAACACGTGGCGGGCTCGCGAGACCTACGAGGTCCGCTCTCCGAACGAGTTCGTCGAGATCTTCGAGCTCGGCGCGCCAGGGCAGCCGCTCGAGGTGTACAGCCGGAACACCTTCAAGCGGGTCAAGTCCCGATGACCATCCGATGCCCTGCAGTCGTGCGCGCGGTCAAGGGTCGCCACTGGCCGCTCGAGAACCTGGTGCTGCTCGGCAACGGCGACGGCACCTTCCAGACGCCCTATCCGCTGGGCGGGCGGCCGACCGCTCCTGCTCAGGCGTGCTCGCCGGCGTCCTCGATCTTCCCTCGCTAGAACAGCCCTCGGTAATCTGAATACGCGACCGGCACCGCCACGACCAGGCTCGTCCCGCTCTCGACCGCCCGCGTGACCGCCGCCGCCAGCTCCTCCGGCTCCGTCGTTCTCATCGCCTCGACGCCGCATGCCTGCGCCATCGCCACCGTGTCGATGCGGCCGAAGTCCATCCGGTACGGCTCCAGCTTCCGGGTCTCCTGCGCCAGCTTGATGAGCGAGTAGCTGCCGTCCTCGAGCACCACCGTCACGAACGGCGCGCCGACGCGCACCGCCGTCTCCAGCTCCTGCGCGTTCATCGAGAAGCCGCCGTCGCCCACCGCCGCCAGCACCGGCGCGTCGGGCCGCGCGAGCTTCGCGCCAATCGCCGCGCTCAGGCCGTACGCCATCCCCGACAGGCCGTTCGACATCCAGAAGGTCTCCGGCACGCGGCTCGGCCAGAACTGCCCGAAGAGGTACTTGTGCGAGCCGACGTCGGTCGTGGCGATGGTCTCCGGCGGCAGCACGCCGGCGAGCGCCTGGACGATGTCGCCGGGCCACATCACGCCGGGGGCGCCGGTGCGTCGCGTCAGGAGATCACGGCGCTCGCGCTGGAACTCCGCGAACGGCGTGCCCCACGCGGAGGGCGGCGGCTCGGCGGCGAGCGCGTCGAAGAGCGCGGCATGGTCGACGAGCCCCGTCCCTTCGGGCAGCACGTCGCACGCGTTGGGCGCCTCGAGGACCCAGTGGATGGGCAGCTCCGCATGCCACGTCTTGTCCACCTCCACGGGATCGAAGCCGAGCCCGATGCGGACGTCCGCCGCTTCCACCGCGCGGCACATCAGCCCGTCGGCCGCCATGCCGCCGACGACGCCGACGAAGAGGTCGGAGGTTTCGTCGACGATGCCCTTCACCTTGGGCGTGACGGCGACGGGCAGCTTCCATGTGTCGAGCCAGCGGCGGATGCGGTTCGCGTGTGCCGGATTGACGCCGAGGCCGGCGAGCACCAGCGGGGCCCTGGCTCCGCGCAGCAGATCGGTCAGCTCGCGCGCCCGCGCGCGGGGGTCGTCCCGGTGCCATCGCGGGCGCGATGCCGCGCGTGTTCCGCCCGCGGCTGCCGACGCCGCCCCCGGGCCCGGCGACGCCGCACTGCCCGCCACCGCCTCCTCCCGCGCATCGCGCGCGGAGAGCGTCAGATACGCCGTCGCATACGGCCGCTCCATGCACGCCGCCAGCGCGCGTGGCACCACGTCGCCGACGGTGTCGGGCCTGACGGCCGCCACCTCGCGGCACACGGGCCGGTAGATGTCGTGGAGCGGCAGCAGCTGATGCGTGTGGCTCGCGGGGAACTCCGCCGGAATCTGCGCGGTGATGGCCAGGAGCGGCTCCTGGTCGAGCCAGGCGTTGGTCATCGGCAGCAGCAGGTTTGCCGCGCCGGGTCCGAGCGTCGCCAGCACCACGCCGGGCTGCCGCCGGAGCTTGCCGTAGACGGCCGCCGCCAGGCCCGCGTTGGCCTCGTGCCGCATCAGCACGAAGTCCACGCCGACCTTGCGCAGCTCGTCGATGAGCAGCAGGACCTCGCCTCCGGGCAGTCCGAAGACGCGGTCGATGCCGGCGTCGGCAATCAGCTTCGCGGTGGCAGCGGCGGTGGTCGGCATGCGGATAGAGTATGTCCGAACCCGCGACCCGCATGGCCACCGCCGACGCGCCCGCCCTCCGCTCCGGCCCCACCGCCAGCGTCTACACGCTCATCGGTCCCGGCCTGCTCGTCGCGGCCGCCGGTCTGGGCGCCGGCGACATCGTCTCGGCCACCATGGCCGCCTCGAGCCACGGCCTCGTCCTGCTCTGGGCCGTTGCCCTCGCCGCGTTCCTCAAGTTCGTGCTCAACGAAGGCATTGCGCGCTGGCAGCTCGCGACGGAGACGACCGCGGTGGAGGCGTGGCTGACGCACCTGCCGTGGTGGGTGCGGGTGTACTTCGTCGTGTACCTGGTCCTGTGGACCGTGTCGGTGAGCGCGGCCCTGACCAGCGCGTGCGGGCTCGGCCTCGCGACGCTCACCGGAGGCGCCGTACCGCGCCCCGTGGGCGCCATCGGCCACTCGCTCGCTGGCGGCCTCGTGGCGCTTGCCGGCGGCTACGCCGGATTCGAGAAGGTGATGAAGGCGCTCATCGCGACGATGTTCTTCGCCATCATCGCGTGCGCCGCGCTCACCATCGACGATCCGGCAGGCGTCGTACGCGGCCTCGTCACGCCTGTCGTGCCGGCCGGCGGCGCCACGACCGTGCTGTCGGTGCTCGGCGGCATCGGCGGCTCCATCGCCATGCTCGCCTACAACTACTGGATGCGCGAAGAAGGCATGCGCGGCGCCTCGTGGCTGCGCTTCGTGCGGGCCGACATCGCGATCGCCTACGTGTTCACCGCGCTCATCGGCATGGCCATCATGGTCGTGGCCAACCAGGCGTTTCACGTGCCGGGCGTGGCCATCACCAACGCGCAGGCCGTGAGCCGCATGGCCGATATGCTCGCCACGCTCATCGGCCCACTGGGTTTCTACGCCTTCGCCGTCGGCTTCTGGGCGGCGGTCTTTGCCTCGCTCCTCGGCGTGTGGCAGAGCATTCCGTATCTGTTTGCCGACTGCTACGGCCTGCTGCGCGGGCTTTCACCGGACGTTCACGCGCGCGTCATTCAGGTGACGAGCACGCCGTACCGCGCCGCGCTTGCCTTCATCACGCTCGTCCCCCTCCCGCTTGCCTTCATCGATCAGCCCCTCTTCATGATCCGCACCTTCACCATCGTCGGCAGCCTCTTCATCCCGTTCGTGGCGGCGACGCTGCTCTACATGAACAACGCGCTGATTCCGGCCGACTCCGGCGTGCCGCGGAACTCGCGAACGACCAACGCGGTGCTCGCGCTGGCGCTGGTGGTGTTCGGTGTGGTGGGGCTGTCGGAGCTGGGGCTGCTGTGACCTCTGCAGCGCTCGCGGCTCTCCTCGCGCTCGCGATTGCCGACAGCATCAACCCCTCGGCCATCGTCGTCACGCTGTACCTGCTCGCGCTGCCGTCGCCGGTGAGACGGGTGCTGATCTACGTGGCTGCCGTCTTCCTGACGTACTTCGCCTTGGGCGCGGCGCTGCTCCTCGGCATCGGAGTCGTCGTCCCCGATGCTGGCGGTTTCCTCGACAGCCGCCCCGGTCTCGCGCTGCAGGCTCTGGCCGGCGCGGCCCTGCTCGTCTACGCGCTGCGCGCGTCTCCAGAACAGCCGCCCGCGTCCGACCCCGCGCCCCCGTCTGCCGGCACGCTCGTCGCGCTCGTCGCGCTCGGCGTGACGGTGACGATCATGGAGATTCCGACGGCGCTTCCGTACTTCGCCGCCATCGCCGTGCTGAGCGCGGCCAACATTCCGGTCGTCGAGTGGCTGCCGCTCTTGGCGCTCTACAACGCCATCTTCGTTCTGCCGCCCGTGGCGCTCCTCGTCGGGCACGTCGTGCTGGGGCCGCGTGTCGGACCCCGCTACGCGGCTCTGGCGGAGCGCTTGAAGCGGGGCGCGCATGAGACGGCGCTCTGGATTGCAGGCCTGGTCGGCGGCGGGCTGCTGGCGACGAGCGCCATCGAGCTCGTCGCGCGACTGCGCTAGCGCCGCGTCGCCGGACGCGGGTCCCGGTGCATCGATGCGCCCCATCCCGTAGAATTGGGTCGCTGAGCCCGCGCGTTCCAGAACGGAGTTCGCATGTACCGCATGCTGTTTGCCGCCGTTATCGCCTTGTCCGGCGCGCCACTGGCGAACGCCCAGACGCCTGAAGCCATCGACTACCGCGTGCTCGCCACGTCGAAGACCTCGACGATGGAGAAGGAGCTCAACGAGGCCGCGGAGGCCGGCTTCCGGTTCGGTGCCGTCATGGGCGGCGAGACCGCCTTCGGCGGCAACGAAGTCGCGGTCGTGATGACGAAGTCCGCAGGCGCAGGCGGGCGCTACGCCTACAAGCTGCTCGCGACGTCGCGGACCTCGACGATGCAGCGCGAGCTGCAGGAGGCGGCGGACGCCGGCTTCGAGTACCGCGGGCAGACGGTGTTCCAGTCGCTCTTCGGCGGCGAGGAGGTCGTCGTCATCCTGGAGCGCGACGCCGAGGCCGACCGGCAGGCGTTCGAGTACCGCCTGATCGCCACCTCGCGCACGTCGACGCTGCAGAAGGAGCTCACCGCCGCGGGCGCCGACGGCTTCGAGATTGTGGGGATGACGGTGGGGAAGACGGCGCTCGGCGGCAAGGAAATCGTGGTCATCACGCGGCGCGCGCGGCGCTAGCCGCTCCGGCGGGAGTCGATGCCCGGGGAGGGTGGGATCATGACTGACGAGGGGAGCGCGCTGGTCAGCGGGTGAGGACGGGCATGACGCCAGCGATTCCCGGCGTTCGCTCCGCGGCCGGCTTCAGCATCAAGTCGGGCTGGGCGGCGGTGGTGCTGCTGACGGGCCCGGCATCGTCCCCAAGGCTGGCCGACGCGCGGCGGGTCGAGCTGAGCGACCCGGCCGATCCCGATGGCCGGCAGCCGTACCACGCGGGCTTCGGCACGGCGCGCGCCGCCGGCCCCGACCTCAACCGCCGTGTCGGCTCCGTGCGGCGTTTCGGCAGGCGCGCCGCCGCCGGCGTCCTCCGCGAGTACGAAGCGGCCGGCCACGTGCTGGCCGGCGCCGGCCTGGTGGTCGGCAGCCTCATCGATCCGGCCGGCATCGCCAACGACCACATCCGCATCCACGCGCTCGAAGGACGGCTCTTCCGCCAGATCGTCGAGCAGGCGGCCGCGCGCCGGCGGTTGCCCTGCCTGGTCTGGCGCGCGCGCGACATCTACCGCGAGGCCGCCGCCACGCTCCGCCGGCCGGAGCTGGCGATCCGGACCAGGCTGGCCGAGCTCGGACGTGACGCGCGCGGGCGGTGGCGCGCCGAGGACAAGCGCGCGGCGCTGGCGGCGTGGCTCGTGCTGGCGGGCTGGAAGCCGCCGTCAGAGCGAGCCGGGCGGCGCCGGAGTGCCGCGTGAGCGGCGAACCTTTTCGCCCGGCTCTGCGTTGTAGCAGGGTGACGGGCGCCGTGGCGTCCGTTTCAGCCGCGTGGATGCTCCCGACCTCTCGACCCTGACGGCGCAGTGCCGGGCCGGCGATTCGCTGGCGTGGGAGACCTTCGTCCGCTACTTCCAGGGCCGCATCTACGGCCTGGCGCGTTCCTATGTGGACGATCGCGAGGAGGCCGCCGATCTGGCGCAGGACATCTTCGTCCGCCTCTTCGAGATCCGCGACCGGTGGGCGCACGCGGACGACTTCGTGCCCTGGATGTTCCACGTTGCGAGGAACCAGGCCATCGATTTCCTGCGCCGCCGCCGGGTCAGGCGGCCGGCCGTGGCGATTCCGGCTGAAGACGTTCCGGCACTGGCCGACCGCGGCGAGAGCCCCGAGGCGTACGCCATCGGCCAGTCGCGGCGCGAGCAGTTGTGGCAGGCGCTTCGGCGACTCTCGGCCCTGAGCCGCGAGATTCTCGTGCTGCGCGACGTGCACGGCCTGTCGGTGCAGGAAACGGCCGCGGTGTTGAAGGTCCCGGCGGGCACCGTGAAGTCGCGATCGAACCGCGCGCGCGCCGAGCTGGCCGAACGGCTGCTGGCGACCGGCGCGGTGCGAGGCGAGCCATGACGGACCACGAGTGCCTCGCCTTCCAGCAGGCGGCCTTCGAAGCCGGCGAAGACGCGGCGCGCTTCGACCAGCAGCCCGAACGCGCGGGGCACCTCGACGGGTGTCCGGCGTGCCGGCGCTGGCTCGCGGCGTTTCTCGCCGGCGTGGAGGCGGCCGACGCCGAGCCGGTGGCCGAGCTGGTGATGGCCCGCACGACGGGTTTGCCGGCGGCGCTGCTGTCCGACCTCCGGGCGCTGGCCGACGAGGATCCGGGCCCAGCCTTCACGGCGCGCGTGCTTGCGGCCACCAGCCGGCGGCCGGCGCCGCGCCGAGCCTATGACGCCTGGGTGCGGCGCTGGAACGCCCTTGTCGCCCGTCCGCGCTTTGCGTTCGAAGCGGCCTACGCGCTCACGCTGTGCCTGGTGCTGGCCTCGGCGAATCCGCTGTCCGCCGTCGAATGGACGAGCAGCCACGTGGAGCCGCTGATGACGCGCGCGGACATCGCCGGCGCGCTCGATGTCAGGTGGAGCGATTGGGCACGCGGAGCGTGGGCCGAGTTCGTTTCCATGGTTTCGGACGCGTGGGCCTCCCTCGCCGACGCGGTTACCGCGGTCGTGTCCGCGGTGAGGCAGTGGACGACCGACGTGCTCGTGCGGGTGCAGGCCGCGGTCACCGAACCCGGAACCGGCCGCGCGCGTTCTCCTTCTTGAGCAGACACGACGTGCACACGACAGACGGAGCATCGAACATGAGCCAGCCGAACGGTCAGCCCTCCGCGCCTCGTGAGCGCTTCCTCGACGACCCGCGCAGAAAGTCGCCCCTGGTGGCGGCCGTCCTGTCGGCGGTACCGGGCCTCGGGCAGGTGTATGTGGGCTATTACCTCCAGGGCTTCGTCCACATTCTTGCCATCGTGGGGATGCTCTCGCTCTTGGGGATTCGCGCGATTCATCCCGACGTGGAGCCCCCACTCGGCTTCTTCATTGCCTTCGTCTGGTTGTACAACGTCATCGACGCGGCGCGGCGCGCCAGCCTCTACAACCAGGCGCTCTCGGGCCTGAGGCCCATGGACCTGCCTGAGGACTCCAAGGCGCCGTTTCGCCTGGGGTCGCGGGCCGGAGGCGTCGCGCTCGTCGTCGTGGGCCTGGTGTTTCTGAGCAACACGCTCTTCGGCATCTCCCTCGACTGGATCGAGCAGTGGTGGCCCATGGCGCTCGTCGGTGCCGGGGCGTGGCTCATCTACGAGGATCGCCGGGGCAGGAGCGACCAGCCTGCCGGCGGCGACGACCGCCCGCCGGCGTTGCTCTGATCGCGTGAGTCATCGAGCCGCGCGCGCGGCTCGTCGCACGACGGCCACCTGCCCGCCGTGATACGCGTTGTGCTGCGCCAGGCCGTGCAGCATGACGCCGTACGGCACGCCGCTCCCGAGGGGCGCGCTCGCGGCGTCGCCGCCGACCTTGACTCCCAGCCGCTCCGGCGGGAACGCGGCGAGCGCCGCGTCCAGCGCCGCGCCGGCGTTGGTGAGCGCGGCCTTGATGTCGGTCCAGCCCTTGTCGTCGAGCGTGTCGATCGTCGTCCAGTCCCCACGCTCGGGCATCCTCGCGTCGTCGGTATGGAGGCGGCGCGTGACCTCCTCGAGCCACGCCAGCGCGTGCACGGCAATCTCGGCGATGGAGTGCCCGCCGGCAATGGGGCGGGCCACGGCCTCGACGGCGGAGACGTCGGCGAGGTTCTCGAGCAGCGCCGGGCCGTGCCAGGCGGGACCATGCAGCGACCGTCGCAGCTCGGAGCGGAGGATGGTGATGGTGTCGGCCATGGCAAAGCCCTCCCTCAGTCAGAACAGCCCAACGCGGCCGGCGACCGACGCGCGGAGCTTCGCCGGGTCGAACCCGATGCCCTGCCGGAACACGATCTCGACGTTGCGCACGTCGCCGATCGTCGCCGACGGGTCGCCCCACACCAGCACGAGATCGGCCTGTTTGCCGGCGGCGACCGTGCCGATGCGCGCGTCGCGGCCCAGGTAGCGCGCGCCGTTCAGCGTGCCGATGGTGATGGCCTCGAGCGGCGTGAAGCCGGCGTCCACGAGCAGCTCGAGCGCCCGCTGGTTGGCATAGCCCGGGATGACGCCGCCGCTGCCGGTGGGGTCGGTGCCCGCCACGAGCAGCCCGCCCGCGCGCGCGAACGCGCGCTCCATGGCCGCGGCCCTGGGGTAGAGCGTCCGGTAGATCGACGCCTGAGTCTTCTGCGTGCGCTCGTAGTTGCGCTCGAAGGTCTCGCGGAGCTGCGGCAGCAGCACCTCGAGGCCTGGCGGCATCGGGCGCCCAGGGGTAAACGTCTCGAAGACGGTGAGCGTGGAGGTGAGCGCGACGCCTCGATCCACGAGCTTCTTCACCAGCGCCTGGAACGCCGGACCGCTCTCGTCGACCTCGCTGATGCTCTGCTGGCCGCGCCCCTGGCCCGGACACACATCCGGCTGCTTGTCGGCGACGAAGTCGGTGGCGGCGAAGAAGCCGTGCTCGAGGTTGTCGATGCCGATGTCGGCCGCCTCGGCGTAGGTCACCGAGCAGAGATGGCCCGTCACCTTCAGCTTGCGCGTGTGCGCCTCTTCCACGACGGCCGCAAGCTGCGCGCGCGAGATCTGCATGTAGGCCTTGAACGATGTCGCGCCCATATCGGCCCAGTAGTTCACCTGCCGGCGCGCCTCCGCGGCATCGCGCATCGCCCGCATCTGCACGAACTGATTCGGCCCGTTCACGTACGGCGCCGTCGCGTCGATGGCCGGCCCAGCCACCTGCCCGGCTTCCACGCGCTCCCTGAGGTTCAGGTCCATGAAGCCGTTCATGTTGCCGCCTGTCCGCATCGTGGTCACGCCGCCGGCAAGGTAGAGACGCACGAAGCTCTGACCGAGCTGGCCGTACACGCCGGGGCCCGTCGGGTAGTAGAGGTGCTCGTGCAGCATGACGAGGCCGGGCAGCACGCTCCGGCCGGTGCCGTCGATGACGCGCGCGCCTGCCGGGACGTTCACCAGGCCTGACGCGCCGACCGCGGAGATGGTGTCGCCAGTGATGACCACCGTCTGGCCGGCGCGGGCGGGTGCGCCGGTCCCGTCGATCACGCGGACGTTGGTGATGGCCACCACCGGCGCATCCACGGCGACGAACTCCTTGATGGCGTCGCCGACAGGCGGTCGCTGCGACGCGAGCGGCGCGGCCAGCGACGCGAGGACGAGGGTCAGAAGGGAGGCGCAGGAGGTTCGGGGCATGCCGAGAGGCATGCTAGCACTGCCACGCGGCCTTTCACCGCGGGCGGCTACGGCGAGACGCGGAAGGCGAGGATCTGGCGTGACGTCCGCTCGCCAGACGTGGCCTCGAGCCTGACGAGAAACGTGCCGGGGGCCAGGCTACTGAGGGGCACGGCGATGCGGAAGGGCGATCCGGTGTTCGCCGCCGGTACGGTCAGGTCGAGCAGGTGCTGCCCCTCGGCGCTCAGCAGGTGCGCGGCCAGGGTCGGCTGGGCATCGGCCGGGGCGTAGAGCTCGGTCTCCACGAACATCCGGTCCGAGGGGCGGAAGGCGCGCGCCGCGACGGGCGTGGGCGACGGGTCCTTCTCGAGCGCGCGGGCCTCGTACGGCGAGCGGGCTCGGAGTACCCGCGGCGTGGCGAACGCCAGCACGTCGGCGGGAAACGCCGGGATGGTCACCGACTCGGTCCATCGATCGACCACGTCGCCGCTGGCCGCGAGCGCCGTCAGGCGGAACACGACGTCGCCGGGCGGCAGGTCGAAGCGCGCCACCGACGGACCTGGTGCGCCGATGGGACGACCGTCGATGGCCTGCACGTCAGCCAGCGGCGTGTCCTCGGGGCCCGGGATCACCGGCTGGACCTGCAGCGTCACCGGCCGATCGCGGCCCGCGCGGCCCGTGGGCTCCCAGGTGAACTCGACGGCGGACCGCCCGTGGTCCGCGCGAGACGTGCCAATCCAGAGGTCCACCGGGCGTCCGCTGCGCGGGCGTGCCAGCTCTTCGAGCGCCTCGCGCACGCCGTCCACCACGGGCGCCGTCCGCGCGGCGGCGGTCAGCTCGGCCTCGCTCGGCGCCCAGTAGCCCTTCCGCGCGCGAACGCGCACGCCAGGCCGCTTCACCCGCACGTCGATGTCGTGGAACTTGCCGTCGTTCTGCGCGGCGCGCGTCGGCGTGTAGCCAACGAGGTAGTATGCCGAGGCGTCGGCCACGATATCGCCGAGGTGCCGCTCGGGTTCGTTGCTGCCGATGATGGCGCGCCCGCCGGTCTCGTCCGCGAGGCGGCGCAGCGAGTAGCTGCCGCCGAACGGCGCCTGACCCAGCGCGCGCGGGTCGACCACGTTGATCTGGACGTTGCCGCGGTTGGCGGCGTTGACCGCCTCGCGCAGGCGCTGATCGTTGGTCGAGCCGATGGTCACCGGCGGACCCTGGCTGATGAGAACGACGGACTTCCTGCCTTCGCGGAGGCCGCCGAGATGCGTGGCGATGGCGGTGATCGCGTCGATGGTGACCCCCGCGCGCAGCTCCCAGACGTTGCGCTGCGTGAGCTGCGCCTCCTCGATGAGGCTCTTCACCGGAAAGATCTGGTTGCGGCGGCCCTCGAACGTGCGGATGCGCTCGAGGATGTCGGGCTTCGAGCGCGTGAACTCCAGATGCGTCAGCGGCGTCAGCGGGTCCATCAGGATCACGAGATCGTTCGGACCCAGGCTCTCGACGAACGCGCGGACGATGGTCTTGACCTTCTCGTTCGTGAGCGGCGCCTTGTCGATGTGGTAGTCGTCGATGAAGATGGCGAAGAGGCGCACGTCCTCGCGCCGCGCTTCGAGCCGGCCGTGCTCGGGGGACCGGATCTCGAGGCCCTCGTTGAGGTCGGACGTCCGCTCGCCGGTGATCTCGACGAACTGCACCGTCTCGACCGTCTGCAGCACGCCGTCTTCCTTGACCTCGAAGTCCTCGGCCGTGAGATCGCGTACGGGCTCGTCGCCGCGGCCGATGACCGAGACGTCCACGCGGACGAGATCGACCCCGGCGCGGAAGACGGGCTGCACGGGCTCCTGCCCCGCGGGGTCTGCCGTCTGGGCCGGCGGCGCGGGCTGCGGCTGGCCGGACGGCGGAGCCGGCCGCGGCTCGGGCTGCAGGGCCGACACCGTGGCCAGGGCGAGAACGAAGACCGTCGCGACGCCGCGCATGAAGATCATTGTGACAGGGTTGGAGAGGTGGAGGAATGGAGAGGTGGAGGAGTGGAGGGATGGAGGGATGGAGGAATGGAGGGATGGAGGGGTGGCTCCAGGTCTCC
>JBFMCA010000044.1:0-30775 GCA_040754955.1 Acidobacteriota bacterium
CCCCACCCGCCCTACTTCGCCTGCAGGTTCTTCAGGTACTCGCTGAGGTTCCGGATGCGGATCCGGACGACCGCGTCGTCGTTCCCGCTGACCGCGCGCAGCGCCGGGCCCCAGACTGGCATCTCGCCCGACCCGTGCGCCGACAGCGGCAGGCCGTGCAGGAGGGTCTGCTCGACGTGCTGCGCGGGGAAGACGCCGCCGTTCTTCTGCGCGAGCAGGGTGAGGTTGGCGGGCAGCGCCTTCAGCGCCGCGGCGGCGGGACCGTCGCCCTTGCCGCCGACGCCATGGCAGGGCGCGCAGTAGGCGCGGAACATCTCCGCGCCGGAGGTGGGTGAGGTCTGCGGCGTCACCCGCTTCTTCAGTGCCGGAGTGCTGGCGGGCGCTTGCGGAAACCCGGAGGTGGGCGCGAGCACGACGGCGGCGACCGCCAGCCCGGCGGCGGCGAGGAACGGGACAAACCGGCGCGTCATCGAGGGCCTCCTTCGACTGCCGCCGCCGACACTGGCGGCGTAACCGACGACGCCTGCAAGGCCTGTGCTACGCGATAATGAACCGTGCTCTCGAGGCGCCGGTTTCTGTCGCTCGCCGGGGCGGCGCTGGCCGCACCCCGGCCGGCCCGCGCGGCCCGCCAAGCGGAAGGCCCCTTCCCTGCGCTCGTCGAGCGGCTGCAGGCGCTCAGCACGTTCGGACGGCCCGCGGGCGGCACCTTCGAGTCCGGCGTCTCCCGGGTCGCCTACTCGGATGCCGACGTCGCGGGCCGGGCCTACGTCATGGACCTCATCCGGCGCGCGGGCCTGACGCCGCGCGTGGATGCCGCCGGCAACATCTTCGCGCGACGCGAGGGCACCGATCCCGCGCGCCCGCCCATCCTGTTCGGGTCGCACATCGACTCGGTGCCCGAGGGCGGCAACTTCGACGGCACGCTCGGGTCGCTGGCGGCGCTGGAGGTCCTCGAAACGCTGGCCGCTCGGAAGCGGGTCACGCGCCATCCCCTCGAAATGGTCATCTGGGCCCACGAGGAGGGCGTCGCGTTTACGAAGGGCCTGGCCGGCAGCCGCATCGTCGCCGGCGACGTGCCGGCGGGCCTCCTTGACGAGACGTGGAACGGCATGACTCGCGCCGACGCGATCAGGAAGATTGGCGGCGCGCCGGAGCGGCTCGAGGAGGCGGTCCGCGTCCCGGGCGCGCACCACGCGTATCTGGAGCTGCACATCGAGCAGGGCGGCACGCTCGACGCGCGCGGCGTGCCCATTGGCGTCGTGCAGGGCATTGTCGCCATTCACCGCTACGACCTCGTCATCACCGGCATGGCCAACCACGCCGGCACCACGCCGATGGCCGACCGCCAGGACGCGCTCGTCGCGGCGTCGCGCGCGGTGCTCGCGGTGCGGGCCGCGGCCGCGGCGCGTCCCGGACGCCAGGTGGCCACCGTGGGCCGCATCGACGTGTCCCCGAACGCGCCCAATGTCGTCCCTGGCCGCGCCGCGCTCACCGTCGAGCTGCGCGACCTGTCCGCCGCGGTCCTCGAGGACATGGCAGCGGAGATCCGGACGCGCGTGACGGCCATCTGCGAGGAGACCGCCACGCGGTTCGAGATGCGGCGCGTCTCCGAGAACCCCGCCGCGGAGGCCGCGGCGGCGGTGCAGGCCGCTGTCATCCAGGCGGCCGGCGACGCGGGGCTGCCGGCGCTCAGGCTGCCGAGCGGCGCGGGCCACGATGCGCAGATGATGGCGCGCCTGGGGCCGATGGGGATGATCTTCGTGCCCAGCATCGGCGGCATCAGCCACTCGCCGCGCGAGCGCACGTCGTGGGCCGACTGCGTGCGCGGCGCCCGGGTGCTCGCCGGCGCCATCCTCGCCCTCGACGCCCGCGATACAATCTGACGAGGAGATCCGCGTGCGAGTGTCGACCGACGTCGGCGATCTCGGCCCGGACGTGCGTCGCCTCTTCGAGGACCTCGCGCGCCGGCGGCCTGACCGCCGGCCCTATGTGTCAGGCGAGTGCCTGGCCCTCCTGGACGTCTACGAAACCGAGCGGACCGTCGAGATCGTCCTCGACGTCCCCGGCGTGACCGCCGACGGGCTCCGCCTGCTCATCAAGGGCAGCGTCGTCCTCGTCGTCGGCGAGAAAGAGCGGCCGGAGTTGAGCGGCCGCCTGGCCGCGAGCTACCACCTCGTCGAACGCGACTTCGGCCGCTTTGCGCGGGCCATCCGGCTGCACTCGCCGGTCGACGCGGGCCGGGCGCGGGCGCGCCTCCAGCACGGCGAACTGCGCCTCGTCCTCCCGAAGGTCGAAGAGCGGCGCGGGCGCGAGTTCCTCGTGGCGGTCGAGGACGCCGCGGCGCAGCTATGAGGCTGCTCTTCATCGGCGACATCGTCGGGCGCCCGGGGCGCGACCTCGTGCGCCGCTACCTCGCCGCGCTGGTCCGCGAGCGCGGCGTCGACTTCGTCGTCGCCAACGCCGAGAACGCCGCGGGCGGCGCGGGCATCACCAGCGAGATTGCCAACGACCTGCTCCGCGACGGCGTGGACGTGCTGACGACGGGCAACCACGTCTGGGACAAGCGCGAGGCGCTCGAGTTCATCCAGCGCGAGCCGCGGTTGCTCCGCCCGGCCAACTACCCCGCCGGCACGCCGGGCGCCGGGCGGATTGTCGCCACGGCGCGCGGCGGCGCGGCCGTCGGCGTCGTCAACGTGATGGGCCGCGTCTTCATGGCCGCCATCGACGACCCGTTCGCCACGGCCGCGCGGGAGATCGACGCCGTGAAGGACGCGGGGGCCCGGATCGTCTTCGTCGACATGCACGCCGAGACCACGTCCGAGAAGATGGCGCTCGCGTACCACCTCGACGGGCGCGCCACCGCCGTCATCGGCACGCACACGCACGTCCAGACCGCCGACGAGCGCATCCTGCCCGGCGGCACCGCCTACCTGACCGACGTCGGCATGACCGGCCCCCACGACGGCGTGATCGGCATGGACAAGGCCGGCGTCATCGCCCGGTTCACCACGGCGCTGCCGGTCCGGTTCGAGCCGGCCACCGGCGATGCGCGGCTGCATGCCGTGCTCATCACGGCCGACGAGCGCACCGGCGCGGCGACGGGCATCGAGCGCGTCGCGCTGACCGCCGCGGCCCTCGACGACTGCGCGGCGCGCCTCGCGCGCGGCGAGCCGGCGCCGACACTGCCGTGAAGCTGTTCGACCTGCCCTTCGACGAGCCGCCCGATCCGGAGCCCCGGACGCCGGCGGCGCCCGTCCGGGCCGTCCTCTCGGTCAGCGAGCTGACGGCCTCGCTCCGGCAGCTCCTCGAGTCGGCCTTCGCCGACGTCTGGGTCGAGGGCGAGCTGTCGAACGCGCGCGTCTGGCAGACCGGCCACCTCTACTTCACGCTGAAGGACGCCGGCGCGCAGGTGCGCGGCGTGATGTTCCGGTCGGCCGTGCGGCTGCTCCGCTTCAAGCCCGAGGACGGCCTCCACGTCGTCGTGCGGGGCCGCCTCAGCGTCTACGACCCCAAGGGCGAGTATCAGATCGTCGCCGAGCACATGGAGCCGCAGGGCTACGGCCCGCTCCAGGTGGCGTTCGAGCAGCTCAAGAAGCGGCTCGCCTCTGAAGGGTTGTTCGATCAGGCCCGCAAGCGGCCGCTGCCCGTCCTGCCGCGGCGCATCGGCATCGTGACGTCGCTCGACGGGGCGGCGCTCCGGGACATGCTGCGCGTGCTCGGCCGCCGCTACCCGAACGCGCGCGTCCTCATCGCGCCGTCGCGCGTGCAGGGCGAAGGCGCCGCGGCCGACCTGGCGCGTGCGCTCCGCGCCCTCGTCCGCGTCGAGGACGTGGATGTCGTCATCGTCGGCCGGGGCGGCGGATCGCTCGAGGACCTGTGGGCCTTCAACGAGGAGGTGCTCGCGCGCGCGATGGCCGCCTCGCCGGTGCCGGTCATCTCGGCCGTGGGCCACGAGACCGACGTGACCATCGCCGACTTCGTGGCCGACCTCCGCGCGCCGACCCCGTCGGCGGCGGCCGAGCTCGTCGTGCGGCGGAAGGACGAGTTCGTCGCGCACATCGATCGGCTCGCCGGCCGCCTCGGCTCGGCCGTCGCCCACCGGGTCCGGCGGCTCGAGAGCCGGCTGCTCGCGCTCGAGGCGCGTCCCGGGTACGCGGGGCTGCCCGGCCGCCTGGCGCTCGCGGGCCGGCACGTGGCCGAGCTGCGCGCGGCGATCGGCCGCGCGGCCGCCGCCGGTCTGGCGCGCCGGCTGCGCCGGCACGACGGCCTGCGCCGCACGCTCGAGTCCCATCATCCCGGGCGGCGGCTGGCCGGCGTGCGGTCCAGACTCGTCGAGCGCGACGCCCGCCTGCAGGCCGCCATCACCCGGCGCCGCCTCGGGCTCGCGGCCCGCTTCGGCGCCGTCTCGGCGCGGCTCGAGGGACTCAGCCCGCTCGCCGTGCTCGGCCGCGGCTACGCCGTCGCCTGGGACGCGACGCGGACGCGCGTGCTGCGCGACGCCGCGGCCGTCGCGCCGGGCGATCGCGTGCGCGTCACGCTCGGCCGCGGCGAACTCGACTGCCGCGTGGAAGGAACGCATGGATCCGACGATTAAGGATTTCGAAGCCGCCATCGCCGAGCTCGAGACGATCGTGAAGAAGCTCGAGGAGGGCGACCTCGCCCTCGACACCTCGCTCGCGCTCTACGAGCGCGGCGTCCAGCTCTCGCGCTTCTGCCACGCGCGCCTCGAGGAGGCCGAGCGGCGCATCGAGGTGCTCAACGAGCGCGGCGAGGCGAAGCCGGCACCCCCGTCGCTCGGCCGCGCGGGCGAGGACGAGGGCGAGTGACCGCGCTCGACGCGTACTTCGCCGCGCGCCGGCGCGAGGTCGACGCGGCCCTCGAGGCGTGGCTGCCCGCGCCGCCGGCGTGCCCGCCGGCTGTGGCCGACGCCATGCGCTACAGCCTGCTGGCCGGCGGCAAGCGCCTGCGCCCGGTCCTGACGCTGGCCAGCGCCGAGGCGGTCGCCGCGCGCGACCGCCGGCCGGCCGACGAGGCGCGGCGGCTCGCCCTGCCGGCGGCCTGCGCCATCGAGATGATCCACACCTACTCGCTCATCCACGACGACCTCCCGGCGATGGACAACGACACCCTGCGGCGCGGCCGGCCGACGCTGCACGTCGTGGTGGGCGAGGGCATGGCGATTCTCGCGGGCGATGCGCTCCACACCGAGGCCTTCCACCTGCTCGCACGCGAGCCGCGGTCGGAGGACGCCGCGGTGCTGGCGCGCCGGCTGCGCGTGCTCGAAGTCGTGGCGGCCGCCGCGGGCGCCTCGGGCATGGCGGGCGGCCAGGCCATCGACCTCGACGCCGTGGCGCCGCGGCCCGGCCTCGCGGCCGTCGTCCCGCTCGACGCGGCCGGGCTCGAGGCGATGCACGCGCGCAAGACGGGCGCCCTCATCCGGGCCTCGGTCGTGGCGGGCGGCATCATGGCCGGCGCCGACGAGCCCACGATCGACGCGCTCGGGCGCTACGCCTCCGAGATCGGGCTCGCGTTCCAGATCGTCGACGACATCCTCGATGTCGAGGGCGACGCCGCGGCGCTTGGCAAGACCGCGGGCAAGGATGCCGCCGCCGGCAAGCCGACCTACCCCTCGCTCTACGGCCTCGCGCGGTCGCGCGAGCTGGCCGCGGCGTGCATCGCCCGCGCCGAGGCCGCCCTCGACGCGGCCGGCCTGGCCGGCGGCCCGCTCGCCGCCCTCGCGCCGTGGGTGACGGCCCGCACGCGATGACGCGGATGCGGCTCGACGCGCTGCTCGTGCACAAGGGGCTGGCCGAGTCCCGCGAGAAGGCGCGCGCGCTGGTCATGGCCGGCCAGGTGGACGTCGACGGGCGCGCCGCCGGCAAGGCCGGCACCATGGTCGCCGTCGACGCCGACGTGCGCGTCATCGGCCCGGACCATCCGTGGGTGAGCCGCGGCGGCGTCAAGCTCGCGCATGCCCTCGACGCCTTCGCCCTCGACGTCACCGGGACGCTCGCGCTCGACATCGGCGCCTCCACCGGCGGTTTCACCGACGTGCTCCTGCAGCGGGGCGCGCGCCACGTCATCGCGCTCGACGTGGGCCACGGCCAGCTCCACTGGAAGGTGCGAAGCGACCCGCGGGTCACCGTCATCGAGCACTTCAACGCCCGCGCGCTGACCCGCGCCGATCTCCCCGACCTCGGTCCAGGCGTGGACATCGTGACCATCGACGTGTCGTTCATCTCGTTGCGTCACATCGTGCCCGTGGTGCCGCCGCTGCTGGCGCCCGCCGGCCGCGTCATCGCGCTCGTGAAGCCCCAGTTCGAGGCCGGCCGCCGCGACGTGGGGCGCGGCGGCCTCGTCAAGGACCCGGCCGTCCACGCGCGGGTCGTGGAGGAGGTGACCGCCGCGGCCGCTGCAGTAGGATTGACCCGCATGGCCCTCCAGCCTTCGCCCATCACCGGCGCCCAGGGCAACGTCGAGTTCCTGCTGCTGCTCGGGCCCTCGGCCCCCGGAGCGTGACGTGCGCATCGGCATCGTCACCAAGCCGGGGTTGACCGAGGCCCGCGACACGCTGGAGGCGCTCGAGCGGTGGCTCGCGGCGCGCGCGATGGACGCGGTGTGGTCGGTCGAGGCGGCGGCGCTGCTGCCGGCGGGCGGCCGCACCGCGCGGCCGCGGGCCGAGGTCGCGCGCGGAGCCGATCTCGTGGTCGTGCTCGGCGGCGACGGGACGCTGCTAGCCGTCGCCGATCTGGTCGGGCAGGCCGGGCTGGACGTCCCCATCCTCGGCGTCAACTTCGGGTCGCTCGGCTTCCTCACCGAGATCCGCCGCGAGGAGATCTACCTGGCGCTGGACGCGGTCCTCGCGGGCACCGCCGCCTACGACGAGCGCATGATGCTGCGCGCCAGCACCCGGCGGGCGGGAGCCGAGGCGGCCTCGTGCCTCGTCCTGAACGATGTCGTCTTCACGCGCGTCGCGCTCTCGCGGATGATCGATCTGGCGGTCACCGTCGGCGACCAGTTCGTCACCTCGGTGCGCGCCGACGGCCTGATCGTCGCGAGCCCGACCGGGTCGACGGCCTACAACCTGGCCGCGGGCGGTCCCATCGTCCACCCCGCCATGCAGGCCCTGGTGCTCACGCCCATCGCGCCGCACACGCTCAGCCACCGGCCGGTGGTGATCGCCGCCGACCGCGACGTGCGCGTCCGCCCGGGACCCGCCAATGCCGACGCCGCCGTCTACGTGACCTTCGATGGCCAGCGCGGCTTCGAGATCGCCGAGGGCGACGAGGTCATCATCGGCCGCGCCCCGCGCCCGATCCGCCTCGTCCGCGCCGCCGCCCGCAGCTACTTCGAAGTGCTGCGCGAGAAGTTGGGGTGGGGACAGCGATAGGGCGCCCGCGCGCCCGTGCACCTATCTCTGCTTCCTGAAGTACAACACCTGCCACTCCCGCACGTTGCGGTTGTGTTCGGCCAGCGTCTCGGCAAACACGTGTGAGCCGTCGTTGCGCGAGACGAAGTACAGGTACGTCACGTCCGCCGGCCGCACGACCGCCTCGATCGACGCGCGGCCCGGGGCGGCGATGGGGCCCGGGGGCAGGCCCGCGTACCTGTAGGTGTTGTAGGGGGAGTCGAACTGCAGGTCGGCGCGCGTGAGGTTGCCCGTGTAGCGCCCGGCTCGCTGCAGGGCGTAGATGACGGTGGGATCGGCCTGCAGGCCCATACCGATGCGCAGGCGGTTGCGGTAGACCGCCGCGACGATCGGCCGCTCCTCGGCGCGAGCGGTTTCCTTCTCGACGAGCGCGGCCAGCGTGACCACCTGCCGCACCGTCAACCCCTGCGCCTCGGCCTCCGCGCGCAGCGACTGGTCGAACGCCCGCTCGAAATGCGACACCATCGTGCGCACCAGCTCCGCCGCCGGCGTCCGCCGCGCGAGCGCGTAGGTCTCGGGGAAGAGATACCCTTCCAGGTCCTGCGCCGCGGGATCGAGCGCGGCAACCGGCGCGGGGTCGCGCGCCGCCGCCAGGAACGCGTCGGCGTCCCCGAATCCGCGCGCCTCGTAGACCCGCGCCATCTCCTCGATGGTCAGCCCCTCGCGGAAGGTCAGCAGGCGCCGGTAGACGTCGCCGCGCGCGATCCGCTCCACCACCGCCACGGCGCTGATCGGCTGGTCGAACCGGTACTCTCCGGCCTTGAGATCGCGCGCGCGGCCCGAGACCGCCACGGCGACGCGGAACGTCAGCGCATCGCGCACCACGCCCGCGTCCACCAGCCGCCGGCCGATGGCGGCGGGGCCGGCGCCGGCCGGCACCTCGACGAACTGCTCGCCGCCGGCATAGCCCTGGTACGCCTCATGCGCCCGCGTGTAGATCACCCAGGCCGCGCCGCCGGCCGAGACGAGCAGCAGGCAGACGGCGAGGAGCAGCCAGCCCAGGATGCGCATCTACGACTCCCGGCCCCCGGCGGCTGGCCGGGCGCGCCCGTCGAGGTAGTCCTGCAGGACGATGGCCGCGGCCGCCGCGTCCAGCTTCTGCTTGCGGCGCCGCCAGTCGCGCTCGCGCGCCGCGAGCCGCGACTCGGCTTCGACGCTCGACAGCCGCTCGTCCTGCAGCGCGACCGGCACGCCGACACGCGCCCCGAGCGCGCGCGCGAACGCCTCCACCTTCGGCGTCTGGTCCGTCGGGCTCCCGTCGAGCCGGCGCGGCCACCCGACCACCACGGCAGAGAGCCCGTCGTCGCCCGCCGCAAGGCCCTCGATTTCGCGTACGACGAGATCGAGCGCGCGCGCGTCCGACGCCGGACGCGCGATCTGCTTCCAGGGCGACGCCAGCGTCGCCGACGCGTCGCTGAGCGCCAGGCCGATGCGGCGCGCGCCGTAATCGATGCCGAGAACCCGCACGCGTCCCAGTATAAGGGGCGGGGGGCGCGCGCCTAGCGCCGCGGTCGCTATAATCGCTGCCTATGCGCCGGCTCGTCCTGGTTCTCACCGCCGCGGCGCTCGCGGCGGGTTCGTGCTCGAGCGGTCCGGGTCCTCTCAGCTACTCGCAGAAGCTCGTCATCCTCGGCTTCGACGGCATGGACCCCGATCTGGTCGAGCGATGGATCGGCGAGGGAAAGCTGCCGAACCTGGCCGCCCTCGCGGCCCAGGGCGGGCTCCACCGCCTCGAGACCACGCACTCGCCCGAATCGCCGACGGCGTGGGCGTCGTTCGCGACCGGCATGAACGCCGGCAAACACAACATCTTCGATTTCCTCATCCGCGACACGACCACGTATCTGCCGGACCTGGCGATGGTCACGCGCGAACCGCCGCGCTTCTTCTTCGACTACATCCCGATCGCGCCGCCGACGATCACTTCCACGCGGGGCGGCACCTCGTTCTGGGTGCACGCGGGCCGCGCCGGCGTGCGCTCCAGCATCCTCACCGTGCCGGTGACCTATCCGCCCGAGGATGTGCCGAACGGCGAGCTGCTGGCCGGGCTGCCGCTGCCCGACATCCGCGGCACGATGGGGACCTTCTACTACTTCGCAACCGACCTGAGCCGCTACGAAGAGGGCAACACCGAGTTCGGCGGCATCCTGCGGCGCCTCGTCTTCCAGAACCGCGTCGCCGACGCCGAGATCATCGGGCCCCCGAATCCCATCGTCCGCCAGAGAGAGCGCGCCATCCGCGCGAAGGGGACGTTGAGCGACGACGACCGCGCGGAGCTGGCGGAGCTGGCCGCCGCGGCCGACGTGCGCATTCCGTTCCGGGTGACCTGGAACCGGGAGGCGCGGACGGCGAACCTCGACATCCAGGGGCAGACGCTGCACCTCGGCGAGCGCCAGTGGAGCCGCTGGGTCGAGCTGGAGTTCCGCGTCAACCTGCTCGTGCGCATCCGCGGCATGGCGCAGTTCATCCTCCTCGACGCCGGGCAGGACCTGAAACTCTACGTGTCGCCCGTCAACTGGCACCCGGCCAGCCCGCCGGCGCCGATGTCGTCCCCGCCGTCGTTCGCCGCCGACCTCTACGAGCGGCTGGGGCCGTACCGCACGCTCGGCTGGCCCGAGGCCACGTGGCCGCTCAACGAGGAGCGCATCGACGAGCAGCTCTTCATGGAGGACCTCGACCGCGCCTTCGAGGATCGGGCCGAGACCATCCTGAGCCGCGTGGACGCGCGCACCTGGAACCTGCTCGTCGGCGTGATCGAAACGACCGATCGCGTGCAGCACATGATGTGGCGCCTCATCGACCCGGGCCACCCGATGTACGACGCGGAGCTCGCACGGAA
This sequence comes from Acidobacteriota bacterium, assembly GCA_040754955.1. GTDB lineage: Bacteria > Acidobacteriota > Vicinamibacteria > Vicinamibacterales > UBA2999 > JBFMCA01. The sequence goes on from JBFMCA010000044.1 coordinate 10,269, forward strand.
GTACGGCACTGCCATCGAGCGCGTCTACCGGCGCGCCGACGCGTTCGTCGGCGAGGTGGTCGCGCGGCTGGAGCCGGGCACCGCGGTCATGGTCGTCTCCGACCACGGCTTCCACTCGTTCCGCTGGGGCGTGAACCTCAACACCTGGCTCGTCGAGCGCGGCTACATGACGCTCCAGGGCCAGCAGCCCGGGGAGAAGAAGCTGGACGACCTCTTCGGCGGCGGCGGCACGTTCTGGGAGAACGTCGACTGGTCGCGGACGAAGGCCTACTCGATGGGCCTCGGCCAGATCTACGTGAACCTCGCCGGCCGCGAAGGCCAGGGCATCGTGCAGCCGGGCGCCGAGTACGACGCGCTCCTCGACGCCATCGTCACCGACCTCCTTGCGTTTCGCGATCCGTCGAACGGCGCGAAGGTGGTGCGCAACGTGTACAAGCGCGGCGACATCTACTCAGGGCCGTACGTCAACGACGCGCCGGACCTGCAGGTGGGGCTCGAGAGCGGCTACCGCACCTCGTGGCAGACCGCGCTCGGCGGCACGCCGCCGCGCGTCATCGAGCCCAACATGAAGAAGTGGAGCGGCGACCACGGCTCCTACGACTTCGAGACCACCGCGGGCGTGCTGGTGTCGTCGGTGAAGCCGACGTCGGGCCTGACCCGCATCATCGACATCGCCCCCACCGTGCTCAAGTTCTTCGGCCTGCCGATTCCGGAGGAGATGGACGGAAGGGCTATGTGGTGATCGCGGAAATGACGAATGACGAATGACGAATGGCGAATGGCGAATGACGAAGGCCCGGCGCGGGCAGTTCTTCGATGATGGACAGGGTCGATGGAACGAGAGGAGTTCCACCAGGCGGCGAACGTTGAGCACCAGCAACATCTCGTCGTGTTCTTGCCGTTTCTCCGGCTGAAGGAGCCCTGCGCGGTAGCGGGTGTCGAGTTCCTGCCACTTCGCACCGACAGCGGTGAGGTGCCCGAAGTTCTTGCGGCGACTGCCGGCCCACTTGGGAAGATCCTATCGGGGTACGTCGACCGCCACGGCGCGCCCCTCGGCAACTGTGTAGTGGCAACGATCCTCGGCAAGGGGTGGGATCTCGAACCGGAAGACTTCCCCGCCGTTGCCTGGGCCACGTCGCTGCTGTTTCTGGCTTCGTGGGCTTGTAATGACTATTACTCGCAGTTCGCCGGCAGATACGTCAACTCCACCAACTTCCGGATAGTCGGGCAGAAGTACCGCGGATCAGACCCCAAGTACATCTCGGTATCGGCTCGGCGCCGCTTCGGAAGCTCAACAGACGGCGGATACGAGCACGGCGAATTCAAGTTCACCCTGCCAGTGCAGGTTTCGGTGCGTGAAACGGCATCGGTCGATGCGGGCCTACTCGCCGGCCTCGACGTCGCGCAGGGATCCGGCTCGGCAGTCCTCGAACGCCTGCGGACGGCACTTCCGTTCGTCGAGTTGGCGAACACCGATGATGAGTTCATGACCGAGCATGCGGAGGCCATTCTGATGGGGTCGGCGTTCGAGCAACTGTTGGCAGGAAACGCCAGCGCCTATGCGCTCGGCAGGCGCTTCGGCGAGCTCTTTCAACAGTTCGGCAGCGTCACGGTGGATCACGCCCGCAAAGCGAGGCCCGGCATTGAGATTGACACCTGTACCGCACAGAGAGCTGCCGCCCAACCGCATTGGTGGGTGCATCGCAAATGGATGGAGGAGCTGTACGACGTCCGCAGCAAGGTTGTGCACAAGGGACACGCGGGTAGTCGCCAGTGGGGATGGCAGATCGCTGAACACCTAGTGATGGCTGCGCACGTCTTTCCGCTGACCGTCAAGTTGCTGCTCGAGCAGGAAGGCTATTACGCCGTCACGGAAAGAGACCGCGCGGCCTGCCTCGCCACAGACCTGCTGCTGGTCGAAACCGAATGGGCAGAAGACCTTGATGCGCAGAGCAACGGCCGTTCATGGCAGGAAGTCATCCGCAAGACCGCAAGAGACGTCCGCTTCAACGCCGTCTGGGAGAACTACAAAGCCAGGCACCCTGGCCTGTTCCAGTCGCGAGACGCCGACGAACCAGCGGCCGACGAGTAGCAGGTCAGGTACGCTAGACCACTGCCGTCTGGTCCGGGCCTGATTCTGAGAACGCACCGTCCGATTGTCATTCCGCAGGACACCGCGCCACCGACAGAAGTTTGCGCACATCCGGACGAGGTGCTTTCGTCATTCGTTATTCGCCCTTCGTCATTCCCGTCAACTCCCCCCGAACAGCCCCGCCCGCACATAGACCGCCAGGCCGGCGGCGGCCACGACGAACAGCAGCATGCGGATGGCGGCGGCGCGCACGCCGATGGTGCGCTGCGTGATCTGCTGCACCGGGTGCCACAGCACGAAGAACAGCGCCCAGGACAGGCCCACGCCCGCGCCGGTGCCCGTGCGCGGACCCAGCACGACCGGCAGCAGCGCGAGCATGAACACGCCGCCCAGCCAGACGCCGAGCGTCAGCCACCACAGTTCGCCGCGGGAAATGGGGATGGTCATAGAGGGGTGGAGGGGTGGAGAGAGGTAGAGGGGGGCTCGGAGGTTCGTACCTCCAAGCCCCCTCGCCTCGCTACTGAATCAGGATCTCCGCCGACGCCGCGCTCTCGCCGCACGCGTTGACGGCGTGGACGCGGACGAACGCCGAGAAGCCCGCCGGCACCGGCGAGGACACCGATGTCGAGCTGCCCACGTTGCCGTTGAACAGGTTCGACCCGCCCGCCACCGACCCGGCGCGCACGACGTAGGATGTCGCGCCCGACACGGCGCCCCACATCACACTCGCCACACCGCCGGCCACCGATCCGGTGACGCCGGTGGGCGCCGCCGGGGGCGCCGTGCAGCCGCCGATGGTGAACGACACGGGCGCGGAGGTCGGCCCGTTGCCGGCGCTGTTGACGCCCGTCACGTCCGCCGTGAACGTCCCCGTCGTCCCCGCCGGGATCCCCAGCGTCAGCGACGTCGCGGTCGTCGTCTGGCTCGCCACCACCGGCCCGCCCGGCGTCCGGAAGTCCACGCGGTAACTCGTGGCCGCGCTCGGCAGCGACGCCACGCCTTCGTCAGTGGTCACGGCGTTCCACGACACCGTGAGAGACGACGTGCCGTTGACGCTGACCGCGACGCCCGTCGGCGCGCTCGACGGCGGCGTCGTCCCGCCCGAGCTGCCGGGATAAATGAAGATCAGACCCGCCCGGTCATCGGAACTGAGCGCGTTGGCCGCCGAGAAGCACGCGTTGTTGATCGTGGCTTCCATGATTGAGCCCGACACCGTTGTGTGGCCCAGACCCAGCACGTGGCCGAGCTCGTGGAGCTGGATGTCCGCGAAGCAGCCCGGGTTCTGCAGGAACGTCAGCGCCGTCGAGCTGTCGTTGTTCATCACGAAGCCGTCGAGGGCGCTGCGGAAAGCCACACCGTTCACGGTGCCACCCACCGCCGACGTGAACCATGCGCCGCCGACCGCCAGGGTACCGCCGGCGTTGCTGATCTCGGCGCAGTCGTCCATGAAGCTGATCACGGTACGCCCGCTGTTCTCGTTCGAACTCGTACACTTCGCGCTACGTGCCGTACCGCCGGCGAGCGTGATGCCCGAACCCACCGCGTTCCAGCGGCCAATGGTCGCGGCAATCTCCGCGATGCCGCCACCCGACAGGCCGGGCTGTCCGCCGGTCTCGTAGTCGATGCCCAGGGTCGTGCTGAACCACCGGTACGGTGTGTCGGGATCGATCAGCACGAAGGGCTGGCTGATGCGACCCGCCTCGACGGGAACAACCCGGATGAAGCGGTTTGAGGGGCGGCGCGACTCATCGCCGGCGCGATCGCGGATGGCGGTGGTGAACGCCTGATAGGGGCGCTGCTCGATGGCGGTGAACGCCGCGCCGTTGTCGGCCGGATCCGCCCGCTCGGCCACACGGGTCGCCCCGGTTCCGCGCAGACCCCATTTCCCCTGCCAGAGCGCGGTCGTATACAACGTGTTGTCGCGTGGCCGCACTTCGAGGAAGAGCAGCACGTCCTCGCCGACCCGGAACGCAGCCTGCCCGGTAACCCGCAACGCGACGCCGTCGGCCGAACCGCCCATCTGCTTGACGACGATCCGGCTCTCGGGTACCCAACCCTTGAGCACCTCGGACACGTCGATGGTGACGTATGTGTAGAGCGTGTCCACTGTGGTGTCCCACCCCGACGACAGGCTGACGACCCGGCCTTCCAGCACGACCTCGGAGAAATCCACCAACTGCGCATCCGACCACCGCGGGCCGATGCTCGCGCCCGCCCAATGTGCCAAGCCACCGATCACTACCGCAGCGGCCACTGTCGTTCGCAGGAACCTCGCAAACCGCATCACATGCCTCCAGCGTGGTTGGGGGGGGTCCAACTTCTCGGAACCCGCTACACGCTACGCCCTGCGGTGCGCAAGATCAAGCTAATCAATCGGATGGGCCGCCACTCCCTCCTGACCGGCGCTAACGTGTCGCCGTCCACGTCACGCTGCTCGAACCCACGCAGCTCGGCACGCCGGGAATGGCAATCGTCGTGAACGACAGCGTCCCCGACGCCGACCCGCCGGCAAAGGTCGCCGAGAAGGTATAGGTGGCCGACCCGGGCCCGCCGGTCACCGTAAAAGTCACCGCGTTGTTCGAAATCGTGCGGGTCATGTTGCTCGTCGTCACCGTCAGCGTCGTCGTGCACCCACTGCCGCTGGCCGTGCCGCGCCAGGTGATGGTCGTCACCGCGCCGCCAGCGACCGTGAAGGAAATCGGATGGCCCTGGCTCGTCGTGCCGCTGTAGTTTCCGTCCACCCCGCCGCCACCGCCGCCGCCGATGGTGAACGACACCGGCGATGATGGCGTTCCGGCCACGGAACCGGCGAGCGGCGTCACGGTGACGAAGAAGGTGCCTGTCGTGCCCGCCGGTATCGGAATCTGGGCGGGGCTCGACGAGGCCGAAACCGTCGCCAGCACCGCGCCGCCGGGCGCAGCCGTGAAATCGAGGCGGAACGAGGTCGGTGAGCCGCCCGTCGCGGTGAAGCTCACGGTGAGCGTGCTGCCCGAGACGGTTGCCTGGACGTTGGTCACCGTCCCAGGCGACCCACCGCCGCCGCCGATGGTGAACGACACGGGCGCGGAGGTCGGTCCATTGCCGGCGCTGTTGACGCCCGTCACCTCCGCCGTGAACGTCCCCGTCGTCCCCGCCGGGATCCCCAGCGTCAGCGACGTCGCGGTCGTCGTCTGGCTCGCCACCACCGGCCCGCCCGGCGTCCGGAAGTCCACGCGGTAACTCGTGGCCGCGCTCGGCAGCGACGCCACGCCTTCGTCAGTGGTCACGGCGTTCCACGACACCGTGAGAGACGACGTGCCGTTGACGCTGACCGCGACGCCCGTCGGCGCGCTCGACGGCGGCGTCGTCCCGCCCGAGCTGCCGGGATAAATGAAGATCAGACCCGCCCGGTCATCGGAACTGAGCGCGTTGGCCGCCGAGAAGCACGCGTTGTTGATCGTGGCTTCCATGATTGAGCCCGACACCGTTGTGTGGCCCAGACCCAGCACGTGGCCGAGCTCGTGGAGCTGGATGTCCGCGAAGCAGCCCGGGTTCTGCAGGAACGTCAGCGCCGTCGAGCTGTCGTTGTTCATCACGAAGCCGTCGAGGGCGCGGTGGAAGCTCACGCCGTTGATGGTCCCCGCGGGGGCCGCCGTGAAGTACGTGCCGCCAACCGCCAGCGTGCCGCCGGCGTTGCTGATCTCGGCGCAGTCGTCCATGAAGCTGATCACGGTCCGCCCGCTGTTCTCGTTCGAACTCGTGCACTTCGCCGATCGAGCGGTTCCGCTGACGAGCGTGATTCCGGATCCCACCGCGTTCCACCGGGCGAGGGTCGCGCCAAGCTCGGTGATGCCCCCGCCCGGAAGCCCCGGCTGCCCACCCGTCTCGTAGTCCACGCCCAGCGTCGAGCTGAACCACCGGGGCGGCGTGTCGGGATCAATCAGCACGAACGGCTGGCTGATGCGGCCCGCCTCGGCCGGGACGACGCGGATGAAGCGGTTCGACGGGCGGCGCGACTCGTCGCCGGCGTGCGCGCGGATGGCGGCGCTGAACGCCTGATGCGGCCGCTGCTCGAGTGCGGTGAATGCCGCCCCGTTGTCAACCGGATCCGCCCGCTCGGCCACACGGGCCGCCCCGCTGCCTCGCAGCGTCCACTTCCCCTGCCACAGCGCCGTCGTGTACAGCGTGTTGTCGCGGGGGCGCACTTCGAGGAACAGCAGCACGTCCTCGCCGATCCTGAACACCGGCTGCCCGGTGACGCGCAGCGCCAGGCCATCGGCCGCGCCGCCGAGCTGCTTGATGACGATGCGGCGCTCCGGCACCCAGCCTTTGAGCACGTCGAACACGTCGAGGGTGACGTAGGTGTAGAGGGTGTCGACCGTGGTGTCCCACGCGGACGTCACGCCGACGACGCGGCCTTCCAGCACGACCTCGGAGAGATCGACGAGCTGGGCGTCCGACCAGCGCGGGCCGAGGCTGGCGCTCGCCAGTTGCGCCACGCCTGTGACCATGGCCGCCACAGCCACGACGGCCCGAACCAACCTGCCGATCCTGCCGATGGGCCCCATGGGTGCCTCCAGCGCTCCGGGGGGAACGATCGGTCTCGCAGGCGCCGGCTACACCCTACCCCCCGAGCCGGGCGGGAATCAAGAGCGTCCGGGGCGCCCCGGCGAGCCTGCTATCCTGACCGCGTGCACCCGGCCCTGCGCGCCCTCGCGTGTGTCGCTCTGAGCCTCGCCGCCGGCGCGGCGGCGGCCCAGCCGGCCGCGACGCCGGCCGAGCTGCGCGAGCAGGCCCGGCGCGCCGCCGACCGCATCCGCACGCTCCAGGCGGAGGCCGACCGCCTCGCCGAGGAATCGCGCACCGTGTTCGTCGATCTCCGCGCCCTCGAGCTCGAGCGGCAGATGCGGCTGGAGGAGACGGCGGCGCGGGACGCGGAGCTGGCGGCCGTCGAGGCGGAGCTGGCCGCCGCCGCCGCGCGCGTCGAGCGGCTCGAGGCCGAGCGCCTCGCGGCCACACCCGGCGTGGCCGCCCGCCTCGTCGACATCTACAAGCGGGGCCGCGGCGGGTATGTCCGCCTGCTGTTCGCCATCCCCGACATCCGATCCCTGGGGCGGCTCACGCGGGGAGTCGCAGCCGTCGCCGCGCTCGACGAGGCCCGTATCGGGGCGCATCGGCGGACGCTCGCGGCCGAACGGCAGGCCCTCGCTGACCTCGAGGGTCGCCGAAGGGCGGTGGAGGCCGCGCGCGCCGAAGCGGCCGCCGCACGCACGGCGCTCGACCGGGCCGTTGCCGCGCGCAACCGGCTCATTGACGACCTCGATCGCCGCCGCGATCTGGCGGCCCGCTACATCGGCGAGCTCCAGGCCGCCCAGACCGCGCTCGACGCCGCCGTGTCGGGCGCGGCCGGGGCCTCGGCCGTCACCCTGCCTCTCGCGCCCTTCCGCGGCACGCTCGACTGGCCGGTCCGTGGCCGTGTGCTCACGCGTTTCGGCCGATCCGCCGGCCGTTTCGGCACCGCCATCGTCCGAAACGGCATCGAGATCGACGCGGCGGAAGGCAGTCCCGTGGCGGCCGTGCACGAGGGCACGGTGGCGTACGCCGCCCCCTTCACGGGGTTCGGCACGCTGGTCATCCTGGACCACGGCGGCGGCGCGTTCACCTTGTACGGTCACCTGCAGCGCGCGGACGTGGCGCCCGGCGCTCGCGTTCCCCGCGGCGGCACCGTGGGCCGGGCGGGCCTGACGCCGGCGGGGGGACCGGCCGTCTACTTCGAGCTCCGCATCGACGGTCGCCCCGTCAATCCCCTACAATGGCTGAGGAGCGCTCCATGACATCCCGCGGTCGCCTGCTGGTCCTGCTGCTGTCCGCCCCCATCCTCGCCTTCGCCCTCGTCGGCGGGGTGATGGGCCGGACCGTGGCTCAGGGCGGCGAGAGCTACCGCCACCTCCGCATCTTCGAGGACGTGGTCACCCTCATCCTCAACAACTACGTCGAGGACGTCGACGTCGAGCGGATCATGCACGGCGCCATGCACGGCCTGGCCGACGGGCTCGATCCGGACAGCGCGTACCTCGACGCCGAGCAGATCAAGGCGTTCGAGGCCGGCGCGCCCATGCCGGGTGGCGTCGGGCTCGAGCTGACGCGTCAGTACTACCTGCGGGTCATCGCGGCGCGCGACGGGTCGCCGGCGGCCAGGGCGGGCATCCGGCCCGGCGACTACGTGCGCGCCATCGACGGCCGTTCGACGCGGGACACCTCGGTATTCGAGGGCATGCGGCTGCTGGCCGGCAAGCCCGGCACCTCCGTTCGCGTCACGCTGCTCCGCGGCAACGCCGCCGAGCCGCACGACGTGGAGCTCGTGCGCGAGCCGGTGGCGCCCGTCAAGACCCGCGGCCGGCTGGCCGCGCCCGGCACCGGGTACGTGCGCGTCGCGGAGTTCACCCGCGCCACCGCCGGCGAGCTGAGCGCCGAAACGGCCGCGCTCGTCAAGGCCGGCGCCGCGCGGCTGGTCATCGACCTTCGCGGCACGGCCTTCGGCGACCTCGACGCCGCCCTGGCGGCGGCGCGCCTCTTCGTGCCGAAGGGCACGCTGGCCTTCCGTCAGGAACGCGGGGCCGCCAGGCAGGCCATCGACGCCGCCGCCGCGGACGGGAAGATCACGCTGCCGCTGGCGCTCCTCATCGACGGCGGCACCTCGGGCCCGGCGGAGCTGTTCGGGGCGGCGCTGGCGGGCAACGGCCGCGCGGCCCTCATCGGCGAGCGGACGCTCGGCCGCGCCGCCCGCCAGAAGCTGGTCCGCCTGCCCAACGGCCACGGGCTGCTCCTGACCCACCTGCTGTACCTCGCCCCGTCGGGCGACGCCATCAGCGAAAAAGGCCTCACGCCCGACGTGGCCGTCGAGCAGCCCGACGTCGACTTCGGCCAGCCGCTGCCGCCGGGCGATCCGACGCTCGATCGGGCCGTCGAACACCTCGCGAACGCCGCGAAGGCGGCCGCCTGAGGCCGCGGCCGTCCGGCGCGGCCGTGCTATACTTCAAGTTCCGGTAAGGCGCGTATTTCGAAGGCTATAGGCGCGTAGCTCAGTTGGTTAGAGCGCCTGCTTGACACGCAGGAGGTCGGCAGTTCGAGTCTGCCCGTGCCTACCACTCGACTCGCCCTGAGCGAGCCGGTGGTCAGCGAGTCGTCGGGCTCGCTTCTGGCAAGCCCTCACTTGCGCCCCCATCCCGATGAACCAGATCACAGTCACGCTTCCCGACGGCTCGAGCCGGCAGGTGGCGGCCGGGACGCCCGTCTCCGCCGTGGCGGCGGAGATCTCCCCGCGCCTGGCCGAGGCCGCGCTGGCCGCGTTCGTCGACGACCGGATGGTCGACCTCTCGTATCCCCTCGACCGGGACGCGACGGTGCGGATCGTCACCAGCCGCAGCCCGGAGGCGCTCGAGCTGTACCGCCACTCGACGGCCCACCTGATGGCCGCGGCGGTCACGGCGCTCTTCCCGAACGTCCAGTGCGGCATCGGCCCGGCCATTGACGAGGGCTTCTTCTACGACTTCGTCGTGGAGCGCCCGTTCGTGCCCGAGGATCTCGAGCGCATCGAGGAGAAGATGCGCGAGCTGGCCAGCGCCGACCTGCCGTACGAGCGCCAGATGTGGCCGCGCGACGAGGCCCTGCGCTTCTTCGCGTCGCGCGGCGAGCCGCTCAAGGTGCAGCTCATCGAGGAGAAGACGGCGGGCCAGTCACACGTCTCCTGCTACACCATCAAGGACCGCGACACGTTCGTGGACTTCTGCACGGGACCGCACGTGCCCTCGACGGGCCGCCTCAAGGCGTTCAAGGTCCTGACCGCGTCGAACGCCTACTGGAAGGGCGACGCGAAGAACCAGCCGATGCAGCGCATCTACGGCACGGCTTTCTTCACGCCCAAGGAGCTGGCCGACCACCTGGCGCGGCTCGAGGAGGCCAAGAAGCGCGACCACCGCCGGGTGGGCCGCGATCTGGGCCTGTTCACCTTCCACCCCTGGGCGCCCGGCGCGGGCTTCTGGACGGGCAAGGGGACCACGCTCTACCACACGCTCGCCAACTACATGCGCGGCAAGCTCCTCCCCGCCGGCTACCAGGAAGTGAAGACGCCCATCGTCTACAACAAGTCGCTCTGGGAGCGGTCGGGCCACTGGTCGCATTACCGGGAGAACATGTTCCTCGTGGAGTCGGCCGACGGCGACGAGATGGGGCTGAAGGCCATGAACTGCCCCGGCCACTACCTGCTGTACTCGACCGAGCGGCACAGCTACAAGGAGATGCCGATCCGCTTCCACGAGCAGACGCCCCTGCACCGCAACGAGGCGTCGGGGGTGCTCGGCGGCCTCACGCGCGTCCGCCAGTTCTCCCAGGACGACGGCCACTGCTTCCTGATGGAGTCGCAGATCGCCAGCGAGGTGGAGGCGCTCCTGCGCCTCATCCAGGGCGTCTACGCCGACTTCGGCCTCGCGTACGCGGCGAAGCTCTCGACGCGGCCCGAGAAGTACATCGGCGAGGTCGCGCTCTGGGACCGGGCCGAGGCCGCGCTGAAGGAAGCGCTGGAGAAGGCGGGACAGCCCTACACCGTCAACGCCGGCGACGGCGCCTTCTACGGCCCCAAGATCGACTTCGACATCACCGACGCCATCGGGCGCAAGTGGCAGTGCGGCACGATCCAGCTCGACTACGTGGCGCCCGAGCGCTTCGAGCTGGAGTATGTGGGCGCCGACAACGCCGTGCACCGTCCGGTGGTCATCCACCGCGCCATCTTCGGGAGCTTCGAGCGGTTCATCGCCATCCTCATCGAGCACTTCGCCGGGGCCTTCCCGCTCTGGCTCGCGCCGGTGCAGGCGGCGGTGCTCCCCATCGCCGACCGGCACCTGGACTACGCGCGGGAGGTCGGGGCTGCGCTCCAGGCCGCCGGCCTCCGGGTCGAGGTCGACGGACGCCAGGAGAAGGTCAACCTGAAGATCCGAGAGGCCCAGCTCCAGAAGGTGCCCTACATGCTGGTCGTGGGCGACCGGGAGGCCGCCGAGCGGGCCGTGGCGGTCCGGAGCCGCGCCCGGGGCGACCTGGGCGCCCGGCCCCTGGACCAGTTCATCGCCGACGCTCTTGCCGAGGTGGCGGCCAAGACGCTATCCTAAAGGCTTTGCCGCTGGAGGATTGCTATCGCCTTCGATCGAGGTAGACCGCAACGTCGCGACGACCGGCTGCGCATCAACGAGCGCATCCGCGTCCGGGAAATCCGCGTGATCGACGACACCGGCCAGCAGCTGGGCATCATGGCTCCGCCGCAGGCCCTGACCATTGCCCGGCAGAAGGGGCTCGACCTGGTGGAAATCTCCCCCACGGCCGTGCCGCCGGTCTGCCGCATCATGGACTACGGCAAGTATCAGTACCAGGAACAGAAGCGGACCCGCGAGGCGAAGCGCAACCAGAAGGTCATCGAGGTCAAGGAAATCAAGTTCCGGCCGAAGGTCGACGAGCACGATTACCAGTTCAAGAAGAAGCACATCGAACGGTTCATCGCCGACGGCGACAAGGTCAAGGCGACCATCTTCTTCCGAGGCCGGGAGATGGCGCACCCGGAGATCGGCCACAAGATCCTGATGCGGCTCATTCAGGACGTGTCCGAGATCGCCGTGCCCGAGACGATGCCCAGGATGGAGGGCAACCAGATGCACACCATCCTGACGCAGAAGAAGGGCGGCACGAAGCCGGCGGCCAGGGCCGCGGCGGCCGACGAGAAGAGTGCGTCATGACGAAGATGAAGCTGAAGACCCACAAGGGCGCGTCGAAGCGGTTCAAGAAGACCGGCACGGGCAAGATCACCCGGGCGTCGGCCTTCAAGCGCCACATCCTCACGAGCAAGCCGACCAAGCGGAAGCGCCACCTCCGCGGCTCGGTCGTCGTCGACGACGCGGACGCGGCCAAGGTGCGGCGCATGCTGCCGTATGACTGAAAGTAGGCGGTAGGCAGTAGCCGGTTGGTTGTTGGGCTCTGAGCTCTGGGCTCTGGAGCCGGGCGTGGACGCGGCAAGGCGGTCAGGGCATTTCCGCCGCGGTCCAACAGGCGCCACGGGCAAGTCGAGAATCCTCGCCCCTGATCGTCGAAACGGAGCGTCATGCCTCGCGTCAAGCGCGGAGTCGTCCGCCGGCAGAAGCGGAAGAAGCTGTCCAAGCTCACCAAGGGCTTCTTCCTCAACAAGTCGAAGCTGTACAAGTTCATGAAGGAGGCGGCCGACAAGGCGGGCGTGTATGCCTATGTCGGACGCAAGCGGAAGAAGCGCGACTACCGGAGCCTCTGGGTGGTCCGCATCAACGCCGCCGCCCGCGAGCACGGCCTGTCGTACTCCGCGTTCATGCGCGGCCTGAAGGCGGCCGGCATCGCCCTCGACAGGAAGAGCCTGTCCGAGCTCGCGGCGCGCGAGCCCGACGCCTTCAAGGCCATCGTCGAGAAAGCCAAAGCGGCCATCCCCGCCGCCTGATCGCCGGCGGATTGTGGCCCAGCACCCCATCGACCCAGCCGTGGGCGTCGAACAGGCTCGGCGTGTGTTCGACGAGGAGCTGGCCGCGACGACCACGGCCGACGGGCTCAAGGCGCTCCGGACCCGGTGGATCGGCCGCAAGGCCAGCTGGGTCTCGGCGTTCATGGACCTGGTCGCCGCCGCGCCGCCCGATCGGAAGCGCACGCTCGGCCGCGAAGCCAACGAGCTGAAGAAGGCCGTCGAGGCGGCCCTCGCCGAGCGGGAGGCCGCCGTTGCCGCGCAGCGCCGTCCGGCCGGCGCCGTCGATCTCACGCTGCCCGGCCGCCGTCCGACGCTCGGCTCGCGCCATCCGCTGAGCCTGGTCCGCGAGCAGGTGGCGGAGACGTTCTCACGCCTCGGCTACCAGGTGCTCGAAGGCCCCGAGATCGAGGACGACTACCACAACTTCGAAGCGCTCAACATGCCGCCGGAGCACCCCGCCCGCGACATGCAGGACACGCTGTACCTGACCTCGCCCATCGCGCCGCCACCCGCGGCCGACGGCGGCCCCGCTCGGGCCCCGCAGCCGCTCACGCTGCTCCGGACCCACACCTCCGCCATGCAGATCCGGCACATGGAGCGGCATGCCCCGCCGGTGCGGCTGGTGGCGATGGGTCCGGTCTACCGGCGCGACGATCTCGACCTGACGCACACGCCGATGTTCCACCAGTGCGAGGGGCTGGTCGTCGGACGCGGCATCACCCTGGCCGACCTCAAGGGCACGCTCTTGTCGATGGCCGTCGCGCTCTTCGGACCCGGGCAGGACGTCCGGTTCCGTCCGAGCTTCTTCCCGTACACCGAGCCGAGCGCGGAGGTCGACATCCGCTGCATCCGGTGCCAGGGCGCCGGCTGCGCCATCTGCAAGCGCACCGGCTGGCTCGAGATCCTCGGCTCCGGCATGGTGCACCCGGCCGTCTTCGAGTACGTGGGCTACGACCCCGACGAGGTGACCGGCTTTGCTTTCGGCCTGGGCCTCGAGCGCGTCGCGATGCTCAAGTGGAACATCGACGACATCCGGCTGTTCTACGAGAACGACCTCCGCTTCCTGGAGCAGTTCGGGCTGTGAAGGTCCTCCTCTCCTGGATTCGCGAGTTCGTCGACGTGCCGGGCACGGCCGCTCAGATCGGCGCGCGGCTGTCCGAGCGCGGCCTGGCGCTCGAGAGCCTGGAGGCGCTCGACGGCGGCGACGCCGTCCTCGACTTCGAGGTCACCGCCAACCGGCCCGACAACCTCTCCATCGCCGGCATCGCGCGCGAGATGGCCACCGCGTACGGCCTGCCGCTGGCGATGCCGGGGCCTGCCGCGCCCGGGCGGCTGCGGACGCCCGCCCTGCCGGCCGTCACCTCGGCCGGCCCGGTCACCGGCGAGGGGCTCGCGGTGCGCATCGACGCCCCCGATCTGTGCGGGCGCTACGTCGGCGCCGTTGCGGAGGTGGCCATCGGGCCCTCGCCCGACTGGCTCGCGCGCAGGCTGGCCGCGTGCGGCGTCCGCCCCATCTCGAACATCGTCGACGTCACCAATTACGTGCTGCTCGAGCTGGGCCACCCCATGCACGCGTTCGATCACGCGCGGCTGGCCGGCCAGGCCATCGTGGTGCGCCGCGCGGCGCCCGGGGAGACCCTGACGACGCTCGACGGGAAGGCGCGGACCCTGACGCCCGACATGCTCGTCATCGCCGACGCCGAGCGGCCATCGGCCGTCGGCGGCGTGATGGGCGGCGCCGACTCGGAGGTGACGGCCTCGACCACGCGCATCGTGCTCGAGGCGGCGTGGTTCAAGCCGCAATCGATTCGCGCGACGGCCAGACAGCTCGGTCTCCGGACCGAGGCCAGCTACCGGTTCGAGCGCGGCGCCGACCTGACCGCCGCCCTCCGCGCCATGGCGCGCGCGGCCGCGCTCATCGAGCAGATCGGCGCCGGGCGGGTCACCGGCGCGGCGCTCGACTGCTATCCCGCGCCACAGCGGCCGCTGACGCTGCCGCTCGCGGCCGCGCGCGTGAACGGGCTGCTCGGCATGGACGTGCCGGACGACGAGGTGGTCCGCATCCTCACGTCGCTGGGCTTCGAGGTCCGGGCCGAGGCCGACCCGCCGCGGCGCTGGGCCGTCACCGTGCCCGCCTGGCGCGTCGACGTGCAGCGGCCGGTCGATCTCATCGAGGAGGTCGGCCGCCATCATGGCTTCGAGCACCTGCCGGCCACCTTTCCGGCCGCCTCCGAGGCGCCCGGACCGTCCGACCCCCGCATCGCCCGCGATACCCGCGTGCGCCGCGCGCTGCTGGCCATGGGCTTCAGCGAGGCCATCACCTTCGCGTTCGTCGATGCGGCGGCCGCGGCGCCGTTCCACGGATCCGACGCGCCCGTCACACTGGCGAACCCGCTCTCCGAGAAGTTCACCACGATGCGGCCGAGCCTGCTCCCGGGCCTCATCGACGCGGTGGGCCACAACCGGCGCCGGGGCCGCCGCGACGTGCGGCTCTTCGAGATCGGCACGACCTTCTCCCCGCGCGGCGAAACCCGCGCCGCCGGAGCCGTCTGGACCGGCCTCGCCACGCCCGACCATTGGAGCGGCGGGCGCCGCGAGGTGGACTTCTTCGACCTCAAGGGCGCGGTCGAGCAGATCGGCGCCGTGCTCGGCGTCGAGGTCGGGCTCGCGACGAGCGATCGTCCGTGCCTCGTGCCCGGACGCGCGGCGGAAATCCGCGCGGGCGAACGCACGGTCGGCCTGCTGGGACAGCTCGATCCGGCGCTCGCCGACGCGCGTGGCCTGCCGGCCGCCGACGCTGTGTACGTGGCCGAGATCGACCTCGGCGCGATGACCGCGGCCGCGCCGGTCGGCGTCCGCTTCGTACAACCGCTGCCCCGTCATCCGCACGTGGTGCGCGACATCTCCGTGCTCGTCGACGACAGCTTGTCTGCCGCCACGGTTCGTGGCACGATTCAAGCGGCCGCGCCGCCCACGCTCGTCGGAGTAACCGAGTTCGATCGCTACCAGGGCACGGGCATCCCCGACGGCAAGGTCAGCCTGTCGCTGCGCCTGACCTTCCAGGCACCCGACCGGACGTTGACCGACGACGAGGTGCACAGCGGCATGCAGGCGATTATCGCGGCGCTCGTGGAACGCCTCGGCGCCCTTCAGCGGTAGACACGTATGGCGACGACCACCTCGAAGACCACGGCAACCGAGCTCGAGCCCATCGACCGGCTCGAGGAGAAGATCAAGCTGCTCGTCAGCGTCATCGGGCGGCTCAAGGGCGAACAGGCCCGGGCCAGCGAAGAGAACGCCCGGCTTTCCCGCGACGTGGAGGCCCTCCGCGCGCGCATCTCAGAAGCCGAGCCGCTGACCGCCGAGGTCGCCCAGCTTCGGAAGGAGCGGGACGACATCCGCAACCGCGTGACCGAGATGCTCCACCAGCTCGACACGCTCAACCTGTAGCCCAGAGCCCGAAGCCCAGAGCCAAGAGCCCAACGCCTGAAGCCCGAAGCCCGAAGCCTGCCTATGGCCGAGCCCCGCATCGTCCACGTCGAGGTCCACGGCCAGCGCTACCCCATCCGGACGACGCTGGAGTCCCGCTACGTGCTGGAGCTGGCGGCGCACGTCGACCGCAAGATGAAGCTCGCCGCCGAGGCGTCGCCCTCCAGCGACACGGTCGGCCTGGCGGTGCTCACGGCCCTGAACCTCGCCGATGAGTATTTCCGCTGCCGCGACCAGCAGCGGTTGCGTGACGGCGCGGTCACGGAGCGGGCCGCACGGCTGGAAACTCTTGTTGATGAAGCACTTGCAATGACACGTGCCGAGTAGCCGCCGGCCGCGCGCGGTCGCCCGGGCGGGAGGAGCTGCGCAGGGCTGCCCGGCGCTGCCGGCGGGGCACGACCGGCTTTCGTCGTATCTTCACCGGTCTGCCTCTTCGCTTGACCCCCCTGCCGAGGCCGCCTAAGATCGTTCAAGCACCCTGCTTTGCTCGTGATGGTTTTCGGAGGCTTGTCTGAGCCAACGTTAAACCCCAAGCGAGTTGCGACGGCCGTGTGGTGTGCACGCCTCCGTAGGAGGAAGCCTGAAGCACGGCACTTACAGCGGCTCCACCTGCTTCAGCAGGTTCAGCAGACCTCCCCACACGGCAAAGCGGGGCTTTTCTTCGATTCCACGTGCCTGCCGACCTGACCATCGCGGCGCTCGGCGAGCACGCGCTGCTTGCCCGTCTCCGCGCCCGGGTGACCGAGCCGCCGGCCGACGTTCTGGTGAGCATCGGCGACGACGCGGCGGTGGTGGCGTCGGCGCGGAACGCTTTCACGGTCTTGACCACAGATGCCCTGGTGGAGGGCGTCCACTTCAGGCGGGCCTGGTCGACGCCCGCCGACGTGGGGCACAAGGCCCTGGCGGTCAACCTGAGCGACCTGGCCGCCATGGGGGCCCGGCCGCGCTGGGCGCTGCTGTCGCTGATGCTGCCCGGCGAGCTGCCGGCCGCCGACGTGGACGGCCTGATCGATGGGCTGACGGCTCTGGGCCGGCGGCACGGAGTGGCACTGGTCGGCGGCAACCTGACCCGGACGCCGGGTCCGCTGGTGGTGGATGTCACGGCCGTCGGCGAGGTGCGACCGCGGCGGGTGCTCCGGCGACGCGGCGCGGTGCCCGGCGACGAGTTGTACGTGAGCGGCACGCTCGGCGCGGGCCGGGCCGGGCTGGAAGCGCTGGCGGCCGGGACGCCTGATGCGGCGCGGGGCTGTGTCGCGCGCTACCTCAGGCCCGAGGCGCGGGTGGCCCTTGGGCGCGCGATTGCGGATGCCCGGGCCGCACGCGCCGCGATGGACCTGAGCGACGGGCTGGCCGACGCCGTGCGGCAGGTGGCGGAGGCAAGCGGCTGTGGCGCGGTGATCGACGGGGCGGCGCTGCCGGTGGACCCGGAGGCGCGGCGCTGGTTCGAGGCGCGCGGCGTGGATGCCGTGACAGCGGCGATGACGGGAGGCGACGACTACGAGCTGCTCGTGGCCGTGCCGCCTCGCTGGAAGGGGCGGCTGCGACACGCGCGGCGGCACGTGGCCGACCCGCCGCTCACGCGGATAGGTGTGCTGACGAAGGATCGGGGCACGGTCGTGGTCGAGCGCGGGGGGCGCATGGAGGCGCTGCCCGCGGGATACGAACACTTCACATGCTGATTACCAACTCGCTCTGGCGGAAGATCGTCGCGACCATCGGGGCCGCCGTGGGCATGGTGTTCCTCTACGAGACCACGACGCTCGACTCGCGCTACGCGGCGCGCAACGCGCTGGTGGCCGAGGCGACGGCCCTGCCTCAGGCCGGCACCGAACTCGAGTTCTCCGCCACCGCCTACTGCAAGGGCCAGATCACGGCCTCGGGCGCGAGCGTCCGCACGGGCATGGCGGCCGCCGACCCGCAGCTCCTGCCGGTCGGAACCGTCGTGCGGCTCGAGACCTCGTACTCGAAGCTCGACGGTATCTGGACAATCATGGACACTGGACCGGCCGTGCAGGGGCGCATCATCGACCTCTACCTCTGGAGCTGCCACGAGGCGCTGGAGTTCGGCCGGCGGCAGGCCAAGGTCACGGTCCTGCGCCTCGGCTGGAATCCCCAGCACTCCGCGCCGAGCCTGATTGACCGGCTGTTCAGCCGGCGCGAGGCGGCGCGGGTCCCGCCGTCTCGAACGTACCCCGACGCCGTGCCGGCGATGGTGCCGTAACCCCCGCTTTTTCCCAACCTGATCCGTGGCAGGCCGATTTCGCGGGGCGTCGGCCGACAATCTGTTACACTTCCGGCGCCGCGCCCCTGATATAACCGGTCGAACCCCCTTATGCCCGCTCTGTACATCGTCGTGCCCGTGCTGGGCATCCTCGCGATTGCGTACCGGTACTACTCCGCGTTCATCGCCGCGCGCATCATGGTGCTCGATGACACCCGGGTGACGCCGGCTCACACGAAGTACGACGGTCACAACTACTACCCGACGTCGCGATGGGTGCTCTTCGGGCATCACTTTGCGGCCATCACGGGCGCCGGGCCGCTCATCGGGCCGGTGCTGGCGGCGCAGTTCGGCTACGCGCCAGGGCTCATCTGGATCGTCGCGGGCGTGTGCCTGGCCGGCGCCGTCCACGACTACATCATCCTGTGGGCCTCGACCCGGAGGGGCGGCCGGTCCATCGCCGAGATCGTGCGCGAGGAAATCGGCCCGGTGGCGGGCACCGTCGGGGCCATCGCCATCCTCTTCATCATCGTCATCGCCCTGGCCGGCCTCGGCATCAACGTGGTGAACGCCCTGGCGGAGAGCCGCTGGGGAACCTTCACCATCGCGATGACGATTCCCCTGGCCATCTTCATGGGCTTCTGGATGTACGTCTGGCGGAAGGGCCGGGTCACCGAAGCCACCGTTATCGGCTGCATCGGGCTGCTGCTGGCGGTGGTGCTGGGCGCGCCGCTGAACAGCCCCGACTCGGCGATCGGGAACCTCTTCCACCTGACGCGCACCGAGCTGGTCATGTCGCTGGCCATCTACGGGTTTGCGGCGTCGGTGCTGCCCGTCTGGCTGCTGCTGTCACCGCGCGACTACCTCAGCTCGTTCATGAAGATCGGCACCATCGGCTTCCTGGTGCTGGGCATCCTCATCGTGAACCCGGTGCTGCAGGCCCCGGCCTTCTCCGAGTACGTGAGCGGGGGCGGCCCGATCATCCCGGGCAAGGTGTTCCCGTTCTGCTTCATCACCATCGCCTGCGGCGCCATCTCGGGCTTCCACTCGCTCGTGGCGTCGGGGACGACGCCGAAGATGGTCGACAAGGAGTCGGACATCCGGCCCATCGGCTACGGCGCGATGCTCATCGAGGGCCTGGTCGGGGTGCTGGCGCTCATCGCCGCGACGGCCATGGTTCCGGGCGACTACTACGCCATCAACACCTCGCCGGCCGTCTACGCCGGCCTGGGCCTCGAGATCAGCCGCCTGCACGAGCTCGAAGGCGCCATCGGCGAGAGCGTCGTCGGCCGGACGGGCGGCGCGGTGTCGCTGGCCGTCGGCATGGCGCAGATCTTCAGCGCGCTGCCCGGCATGGCGGGCCTCCTCGGCTACTGGTACCACTTCGCCATCATGTTCGAGGCGCTCTTCATCCTGACGACCATCGACGCGGGGACGCGCGTCGGCCGGTTCCTGCTGCAGGAGTTCCTCGGCCGGGCCTACAAGCCGTTCGCCAACCCCGGCTGGGTTCCGGGGTCGATCATCTCGACGGGCCTGCTGGTCGTCGCCTGGGCGTACTTCATCCAGACGGGCAGCATCGACACCATCTGGCCCATGTTCGGCGTGGCCAACCAGCTGCTCGGCTGCGTGGCGCTTGCCGTCGGCACGACGATCATCATCTCGTCGGGGCGGGTGAAGTACGCGTGGGTGACGGTGGCGCCGCTGTCGTTTCTCGCGACCAACACGCTGTACGGCGGCTTCCTGAACATCCGCGACAACTTCTGGCCGCTGGCCGTCGGCGACGACCCGAGCCGGGTCGTCCAGGGGTACGTGCTGAGCATCTGCACGGCCATCATGATGGTGTGCGCGGTCATCATCCTGGGCGCGGCGATCGCGAAGTGGTCGTCGCTTCTCTCGAACGGCCGGCAGCCGGTGCCGGCCCAGAGCTGAGATGGCTGGCTGGCTGAAGCGCTTCCTGGCCGGCGTCCGCGAGTTCTTCCAGCTCGCCTACGCCGAGCCCCCCGGCTGTTGAGGGGCCAACGCACGAGTCCTGGAGCGGACTCGCAAGCTGTAGCCGGCTGTAGTATCCTCTCCGGAGCCTGCTCCCCAGCCAGGCACGCCGCCCTCCCCCAGGGCGGTCGCCCGCATCCCGCGGGCGCGACTGTCAGGTTCACGTAACGTTTTCCGGGGCGGGATCCATGACCATGGGCAGAGTGCGTCAG
>JBFMCA010000045.1:0-30732 GCA_040754955.1 Acidobacteriota bacterium
GGGCCTATTTTTACGTGAACCGTAAAAATAGGCCCGACCCCGGTTGTCAGGGCAGCCCGGGCGGCGGCACCCGCCGCTTCGTCGCCTGCTCGAACGCGTACGCCAGCTCAATCAGTCGCGGCTCGCTGCACGGCACGCCGCTGAAGCTGACGCCGTAGGGCGCCGGCTTCGCGTCGAAGCCTTCGGGGAACGGCGCGTTCGGCGGGGCGTTCGGCACGGTCCCGAACGGCACGATCACCGTCGGATAGCCCGGCTTGGCGGCGATGCCCGCGCCGCTCGACCCGGGGAAGAGCAGGGCATCGAGCTTGTGCGCCTCGATGGCCGCCGTGATGCCCGTCGTGCCGCCGAGGGCGATGTCCTTCGCGCGGTCGGCCTCCCACCTCGCGCGATCGCGCTCCACATCCATCTCGTCCGACACGTCCAGCTGCGCCTGTCCGTACTTGATGGCGCTGCGCCGCGGGTGCGCGAGGTTGAATGCGCGCAGGTCCGCCAGCGTCTTCACCGGCGCCGCGGGTCCGAGCGACGCCAGCCACGCGTTGAAGTCGCGCTTCATCCCGTACTTGAGCGCCACCGAGCAGTCCGCGTCCTTCCCGCGGACGTTGTCGGGGCCGGCACACGTGCCCCACTTGAGGAAGCTCGCGGCGGCGTCGGTCGCCACGATGCTCGGGATGTCGGCCGGGTCGACCACCTCGGCGCCCTGCGCCTTCAGCACCTCGATGGCCTCCTGCATCACGGCGCGCTGCGCGTCGTTCAGCCCGCCGCGCGGCTCTTGCTCGCCAGGCGGCGTGATGGGGTCGTAGTAGAACGCGCGGGGAA
The DNA here is from genome assembly GCA_040754955.1 of Acidobacteriota bacterium. Lineage (GTDB taxonomy): Bacteria > Acidobacteriota > Vicinamibacteria > Vicinamibacterales > UBA2999 > JBFMCA01. The sequence continues at coordinate 817 of JBFMCA010000045.1, forward strand.
TGCCGATGCGCGCGCCCTTCAGGCCGTCGGCCTTGAGGTGCGGCCGATAGTCGCGGTTCGGAGGCGGCGGACACGCCGTGGTCGCCGGGTCGTTCGGATCGGGCGCGGCGCCCTCCATGGCGCCCAGCAGGATGGCGGCATCCGCCACGTACTTGGCCATGGGTCCCGCGGTGTCCTGGTCCGCGGTGATCGGGATCACGCCGTAGCGGCTCACACGCCCGACGGTGGGCTTGATGCCGGCGAGCATGTTCGCGTTCGAGGGGCTCAGGATCGACCCCGACGTCTCGGTGCCGACGTTGGCCGCCCAGAAGTTGGCGGCCGTGCCGATGCCCGAGCTCGATCCGCCCGTGCCGAGCGCCGGCCGACCGTCTGCCGTGGCCTCGCGCGGATCGCGGCGGGGGTCGTACGGGTTGAGCCCGTAGCCGCCGAGCGCGCTGTAGTTGCCCGGCATGCCGCTGGCCACCCAGTTGGCCAGCTCGGTCATCACCGTCTTGGCCAGGATGACGGCGCCGGCCTCGCGCAGCAGCGTCGTCGACGTCGCTTCGTACGGCGGGATCAGTCCTTCGAACGCGATGGCGCCGCCCGTGGTGGGCATGTCGGTGGTGTGGATGTTGTCCTTGAGCGCGATCGGGATGCCGTGCAGCGGCCCCCGCACCTTGCCCTGCCGCCGCTCGTCATCGAGCCGCTCGGCGTCGGCGAGCGCGTTCGGATTGACCGCGATCGTCGCGTTGATGCGCTCCTCGTAGAGCGCGATGCGCTGGAGGTACTGCTCGACGAGCCCTCGCGACGTGACGCGGCCCTCGGTCATGGCCTGCTGCATCTCGGAAATCGAGGCCTCGACGACCGAGAAGGGCGGCGGCGGAGGCGCGGCGGGCGCGCACGCCACGGCGCCGGCGAGAAGGGCGGCCGCCATCGCGGCTCGGAACCGGGGGGACTGGGTCATGGGCGGGAATGATACTCCCGCCGCAGCCGCGCCAGCGCGGTCACGAAGTCCTGCGGGAGCGGTGCGGCGGCCTCGACCCGCGCGCCCGTCACGGGGTGCGGAAAGGCCAGGGTGGCGGCGTGGAGCATCTGGCGGGCGGCCCGCGCGGATCGCGGCTCGCCGCCGGCGTTGCCGGTGTACACCTGCTCGCCGACGAGCGGATGCCCGAGGCGCTCGAGGTGCAGGCGAATCTGATGCTGGCGGCCGGTCTCGAGCCGCAGCTCGACGAGCGCGGCGCCGTCGAAGCGCTCCTTGACGCGGTAGTGCGTGACGGCATCACGCCCGGGCGCCTCGGTGCCTACGATGGCCCGCCGGCCCGACCGGTAGTCGGCGGACACGCGGGCGCGAATCGTGCCGCGGTCCGGCTCGGGCACGCCGTGCACGAGCGCGAGGTACGTGCGCTCGAACGCATGCGCCGTGAAGAGCGCGCGGCCCGCCGCGTGCGCCTCGCGGGTGAGGGCCACCGCCAGCGCGCCGGAGGTGTCGCGGTCGAGCCGGTGGAGCACGCCCGCGTACGCCGCGCGGCCGCGCGCGTGCCGCGCGTACTCGCGCACGCGACCGAGCACCGTGTCTTGGACTCCCGCCGCCGCGCGCGCCGTGGGAATCGTCAGGAGGCCGGCCGGCTTGTTGACGACAAGGACGTGTGCGTCTTCGTAGAGGCGGGGCAGGTCGAGCCGCGCGGCGCGCCGGGCCACCGCGCGACGATTCAGGTCCAGCTCGGGCCGGGCGTCGTCGGCCACCTCGGCGCCGGGATCGCGCTCGACACGGCCGTCGACCAGCACCTGCCCCTTCTCGATGGCCGCACGCAGGCGCGACCAGGAGAGATCGGGCCGAAGCGCGCGGAGGCGCTGGTCGAGACGCACGCGCCGATGATAGCGTGTCGGCATGCCGCGCCTGAACGCGCTCGGACAACCGATTGGCGACGACGTCCCGGGGTGGTCGCCACCGCCGCGACCCGCGCGCGAGCCCATGGCCGGCCGCTACTGCCGGCTGGAGCCGCTCGACCCCGCCCGGCACGCGGGCGACCTGTGGGAGGCGAACGCCGATGATGTGGAGGGCCGCAACTGGACGTATCTGCTGCACGGTCCGTACGCCTCGCCGGCCGACTACGACGCGTGGGTACGGCGCGCGGCGGCGGGTGCCGACCCGCTGTTCTTCGCCGTCGTCGTGGCCGGACGTGCCGCGGGCGTGGCGGCATACCTCCGTATAGCGCCTGAAGCCGGATCCATGGAGGTGGGTCACATCAACTTCTCGCCGCGACTGCAGCGCACCCCGGCGGCGACCGAGGCGATGTACCTCATGATGCGTCACGCATTCGAGCTGGGCTACCGCCGCTACGAATGGAAGTGCGATGCGCTCAACGCGCCCTCGCGCGCGGCCGCCAGACGCCTGGGCCTCTCCTACGAGGGCACGTTCCGCCAGGCCATCGTGTACAAGGGCCGCAACCGCGACTCCGCGTGGTACGCGGCCATTGACGCCGAGTGGCCCGCGCTGCGGGCGGCGTTCGAGCGGTGGCTGGACCCGGCCAACTTCGACGAACAGGGGCGCCAACGCGTATCGCTGTCGGCGCTGACGGCTCCCCTTCTGGCCGCCCGAGGCTAGAATCAGCCGCCATGGCCTCGCGGCTCCGGTGATGTCGCCCCGCGCCTCCCGCCTGCTGGCGGTCGTCGCCGTTTATGCCGTGCTCGCCCACGGCCTGCCCGCGCCCGAGGGCGTGACGCCCTCCGGCTGGCGGATCACGGGCGTCTTCCTGGCCACCATTACAGGCCTGATGCTGCAGCCGCTGCCGGGGGCGGCCATCGTGGTCGTCGGCCTGACGGCCATGGCCGCGCTCGGGAGCCTGCCGCTCGGCCGCGTCCTCAGCGGCTTCGCGACGCCCTCGGTGTGGCTGGTGCTGCTCGCGATGCTCGTGTCGCGGACCCTGCGCGACACGGGCCTCTCACGCCGCATCGCGCTGCTGTTCGTGCGGGCGGTGGGGCAGAGCTCGCTCGGCGTCGCCTACGCGCTGCTGATGACCGAGGTGACGCTCGCCACGGGCATCCCCTCGATCACGGCCCGATCGGGTGGCATCATCCTGCCGGTCGCACGGGGCATCGCGGAGCTCTACGAGTCGACCCCCGGACCAACTGCCCGGCGGCTCGGCCGTTTCCTGATGGTCGCAATCTACCAGGGGAGCGTCATCGCGTGCGCGATGTTCCTGACCGGGCAGGCCAGCAACGTGCTGGCCGCCGGCCTTGCGATGAAGATCGCCGGCGTCGAGGTCACCTGGTCCTCCTGGTTCGTCGCGGGCATCGTTCCCGGCCTGCTCTCGTGCCTCGTCGTGCCCTGGGTGGTGTACCGGATGGTGCCGCCGGAGATCAGGCACACGCCCGGCGCTGCCGAGTACGCGGCCCGGGAGCTGGAGGCCATGGGGCCGGTGGGCGGGCGCGAGGCGACGGTGCTGGCGGTGTTCGGCAGCGTGTGCCTGCTCTGGATGACCTCCGGCTGGCATGGCCTGGATGTCACGCTCGTGGCGCTCGGCGGCGTCTCCGTGCTCTTCCTCACCAACGTGCTGACGTGGCCGCAGGCGCTCGCCGAGCAGTCAGCCTGGGACGTCTTCGTCTGGTACGGCGGCCTGCTGGCGATGGGGGAGATTCTCAACGAGACGGGCTCGACCTCGGCGTTCGCGTCGTGGGTCGGCGCATGGTTCACGAACGTGCCGTGGTTGACGGTGCTCGTCGCCACGGTGCTCGTGTACTTCTACGCGCACTACGCGTTCGCGAGCATCACCACACATCTGCTGGCGATGTTTCCGCCCTTCACGGCCCTCCTCGTCGGCCTCGGTGCGCCGCCGGCGCTGGCGGTCTACGCGTTCGCGTGTCTGGCGAACCTGACCGCGGGCCTCACGCACTACGGCACGACGACGGCGCCGATCGTGTTCTCCGAACGCTATGTGGAACTGGGGGAGTGGTGGCGCGTGGGCGCCGTGGTCTCCGTCGTCAACCTGATCATCTGGATCGGCGTGGGCTTCGCATGGTGGCGGATGGTGGGGTATTGGTGAGGCTCGTGAAGGCGTGGAGGGGTGGAGGGGTGGAGGTCCCTCCAGGTCTCCAAGCCTCCATCCCTCCACGCCTTTACGAGCCCCCTATCTCGTGAAACCGGCAGCGAAAGATGCACCGGTGCGCGGAGTGGTGGTGGAGCTTCGCGCAGAAGACGCGTGAGAGGCCCCGGGTGCGGACGTAGGTTTCCGCGGCCAGCAGCATGCCGAGCGGCGGCGCGAGGAAGTAGATCCACAGCGTGCCGGCCGTGCCGGCCAAGAGCGCCGGGCCGAACGAGCGCGCCGGGTTCATGCTCATCCCCGAGACCGGGTCCTCGACCGTGATGTAGACGGCGACCATGCAGCCAACGGCGAGGCCCGTGTAGCGCGACAGCCGCCGGTGGTTCGACACGCGCAGGACCACCGTCATCAGCACGTAGGTGATGACCAGCTCGCCGCCGAAGGCGGCGACCTGGCCCCACATGCCGGGCACCGTGGCCACGTAGTTCACGCCGGCAATCCACGGCGAGAGCAGGGCCGCCGCGACGGCGATGCCGGCGAGGCCGCCGGCAAACTGCGCCGCGATGTACGCCGCGGCATCGGCCGGATGCACGCGTCCCAGCCGCAGGAACGTCAGCGTCGTCGCAGGGTTGATGTGCGCGCCCGAGCGCCCGCCGAGCGGCGAGTAGATGAGGGCGACGGCGGTGAGCCCCATCGCCAGACCCATGAGCCCGCGCCGCGCCACCGGGTCGGCCACGGCCAGCCGCACCGGCGAGGCGGGGTGGTGGATGATCGAGGCGAACGCGCCTGCCGCGATCATGAAGAGACCCAGCCCCGCGGCTTCCGCCAGGTACTCGGGCCAGTGCGCGCGGACGCGATCCACCATCGCCGGGTTGGATTCCGGCGGGGGCCAGCGCGTGTCCGCGCGGCGCGCGGCTACCTGGCCAGGGGGTCCGGCCGCAGCTGGAAGTGCGCCGCCAGCGGCGACGAGGCGTTGCCGCCCTCGCTGTCGGGTGCCCAGGTGCACGGGTGCTCGGGTACACGGGCGATGCACTGCGCGAGGAGCAGGCGGAGCGCGTAGGGCCTCGGGGAATTCGGGCGGCCGGCGTCGGGCTTCCGGCGTCCCGCCCGACCGTTGTCTCCGAGTCGGGACAGGGCCGGCACCGGCATCACGCGACGGCAGATGGCCGGTTCGCGTGACGGCACACTCACGTTCGGACGCGGGGCGCCGATTTCGACGCTAAACCTCCGGTGTCGATTTCCGGTCCAACCAGCTGCGAGGTAGAATCCGCATGCGCCCAACGCTGATGATCGCCGCCCTTCTGTTCTCCGTTCCGCACGCATCTGCGCAGTCGCTGCCGACGCTCACTGGGGGCCCTGGAGCCTACACGCTCAGCGTGCCGTACCTGGAATACGGCTCGGGCACGAGCCGGCAGGCGTTCAGCGTCCGGCTCGATTCCGCGGACCTCTCGAGCTTCCGCCTGCACAGCCCCTCGCTGCGGTCCGAGACGGTACTGGCGTCGGCGTCCGGCCCGGTCACTGTGTCGGCGGGGCCGACCTATCGCATGACCATCCCGGCGCTGTCCTACGGCGGGCGCACCTACACGCTGGCGCTGACCTCAACCGACCTGTCGCTCTTCGTGCTCGACCCCGGGTCGGTGCGCGAGGTGACGCCGCCCGGTCCGAGCGGCACGAATCCCCCCACCAACGTCGCGGTTTCCCAGGTCAACGCACAGACCATCGGCTCGCGGCAGATCACGTCGTCCACGCGGCTCGGCGTCTCGTGGAAGGCGTGGCGGTGAACCACTACCGCATCACGGCCACCGAGTCGGTCGGCAACACGAGCGTCACGGCCACCGTGACCGGGCAGACGAGCACGACGCTCACCGGCCTGAAGGCCGCGACGACCTACGCGGTGGCCGTCACGGCGTGCCGGGACGCCGCGTGCGTGGAATCGGGCACGGCGGCCGCCGTCAGCGGGACGACCGACACGGAGTACTGGCAGCTCCAGGGTACCGGCAACACGGTGAGCGATCATCACCCCGTCGGGACGCCGCATCGCGTCCGCACTGGCAGCTCCAGGGTACCGGCAACACGGTGAGCGGGCTCACCAAGCCGGTGGCCGACGGCAACGCGCGCATCTCGGCGACGCGCTTCGGTCCGGAGGCCGGCGCGATGGCCAACCGCATCCAGTTCTATTACGGCCCCATGGGCGGCGGCATGTCGCAGCCGCTGTCCGTGGCGTCCACGACTTCGGACACGAGCGCCGCCGATCCGGCGAGCTACCTGTCGTTCGTCAGCCGCGCCGGGACGACCGGGCTCACCTCGCCGTCGTCGGCCACGGCGCTCGTGGCGACGCTGGGAACCGGGCAGGGCGTGCCCGTGTCCGCCGCGCTCGGCGGGAAGGTGCGGCTCTTCTTCGAGGCGCGCGGCAGTGACGGCAAGACCCGGGTGATGTGGGTGGACAGCCACGACGGCTACGTCGGCCACGATTTCAACGCCGGCTCATCGGGCGTGTGCTCGACCGCGGCTGACTACCAGCCGGGCGGGGGCTGCACACCGACGGTGGCCATCGCCGTCGAGGGCGACGCCGACGGCAACACCGGCATCGGGAACGCGCGGCAGTTCAAGCTCGCGTGGCCGACGCAGGACGACTGGCGCTGGGACGGCGCGGCCGGGCGATTCATGGTGTTCACGACGGACCAGGTGACGGGCTGTTCGACCTTCGGCATGAATCACGGCTACGCCGTGTGGAACGGCTCGCGCTTCGTCGTGCAGTACGCGTCGGACGGCTGCCCGAAGCTGTTCACCAGCGCGCAGGCGATGCTGCCGATGCACGTCGGTGATGTGCGCTACAAGGCGTACTACGGCGATCCGTCCGTCTCCACCGGGCGCATCTCTTCGTCCAACCTGCCGTTCCTCGGGCCCAAAAAGCTCATCTACGCCGACGGGCGCGTGTCGGGCGCCGCCGACGTGGTGGACTTCGAAGACTGGGAGGCCCATTCGGCGGCGCGCAACGTGGTGTTCCTCTGGCCGAACGGCGACCAGCTCGACGACCGCGCCGAGGGGTACATCGACGACTACCACTTCCTCGCGCCGACCGGCTCGCTCGACCTGCAGGTAATGTACATGGCCATCACCGACGGGTCGGTGGCGCCGTTTGCGGCCGTGGCAATCCTCCAGAACCCGTAGCGGGCGGCGCCGGCGCCTCGTTGACCGCGCGCGGGGGACGATGAGCGCGGCGAGCGGGCCGCCGGCGTGCTCGAACGTCACCGGGTGATTGCTCGCGGGGTGGTTGCCGCCGGAGGCCAGCACCGCGTACTACTTTCTCGAACTCGAGCGCGCGGGCGAGGGCGGATACCAGGAGGGCCGTTCGGCGCTGTTGCGGAGGCGTGACGCGTATGCCGCATACCAGGGGTCCGAGCAGTGCCTCCGCGACTGGGCGTGGTTCGACGAGTTCCGCGTCGTGATCGTCGTCGCCACACCAGCGCGCGCGGGGAACCTCCTGCGCCGTCTGGCCGAATGCCTGCCGCGGCCGATGTTCTGGGTCGGTGTGGCGGACACGAATCTCACCCACGCGGCCTTCCGGTCTCCGGATGGCCCCAGCGGCACAGCCTCTGGGACCCATGCTAGTCTTAGGGATGGGGAAGAGGCGGCTCGGGGCCCTTTGGCCTACGGGCGCGCGGGTGGCAGCCGAGTTGCCGCTGACGACGGTTAACAGCCGGAGGGACAACCCGGCCGGCGACGAGCCGCTCTCTCCTGCAGGGCGACCGCCAGGTCCTTCGCGGCGTTGGCCGCCGTCCACGCGGTCCCGTCTTCGAAGCGAAGGCGGTAGCAGGTCACTGCCACGATCAGCGCCTGCGGATTGCGCAAACCGCCGGGGTCGGTGGCCCTGAGCGAAAAGTCCGAGTCGAAGCTGGCGTCCGTCCAGCTGCCGGGTACCAAGAAGTCCGCGTCGCTGCCCAGTCTGAAGAGGAACGTGTCGAATTTCGTCTCCCCGACGTCTTCGACGAGCGCGGCCAGAAGCTCGACCGACCGAGCGCGAACGGACGCATCCTTGGCGCGGATCCGAACATGGATGCGCGGCATCAACCGCTGACTCGCCGGCCTCCACTCGAACGAGCGGGTGACGAGCTGCACCGGGCACTCCGACGCCGGCGCGAGAATGACTTCCGTGGGCGGGAGCTGCTGCGCCCTGATTCCGAGCGAGCCATCGATCACCAGGATGACAACCAGGCAGAGCGCGGGCGTATGGCGGACAGAGATCATGGCTGCTTCGCGTGGGTTACTGTCCCGGCGCGTCCCGGATTCCACCCACGGAGCGCCGGAGTTGTCCTGGGCCCGTCAATCCAGTGCAAAGACGCCGCTCACTGCCTGCCCTTTGGGCGTTGACTCGGTAGCAGATCAACACTCCCGGTACCAGCCGGTTGCGACCGCTTGATCACGCGTGCGGCAGCGGGAGGTGCGAAGGCGACGTCCGGAGGGATACCGAGGGTCACGCGAGTCGTCTCTTGGACCTTGCCATCGCGATACTTGGCCCAAACCATTCGCATGTTCAGTTCGGGACAGAAGATGGCGACGTTGCCCGAAGGAGCGCGGAACTCGTAGAAGCTCAGTGTCATCGGCACGGTGGCAAATACGGCGACCCTCGGATCCGAAGGGGGGACCGGTGCTACTGTCCGCCGGTCGAGTGCTGTAAACGGCTTTCCGGAGTTACGCTGGGTTCGCAACGGATGCTCGAGCCACTGCCCTTCCTTCGACGAGTAGTGCTTTCCAGTGGTCAGATTGTCGATGCGGATCATGGGCCGAGAGTCGAGGTCGCTAACCTGCTCGTTGCGAGTGGAACCGTCACCGGCTCGGTATTCGACGACGTAGTGTTTCACGCCGGTCATGTCGTCGTGTATTGAGTACTCGATCGCCAATGGTACCCATTCGCTCGCTGGTCGGATCACATTGTCGACTTGGCTCTGCGCGCGGTCAGGCGACCCCGTAGCTCGCCCAATCAATAGAGCGGCGGCAATCCCGACTGCGGTGGCGACAATCGCGAGAGAACGGTGCACGAGCCGTCCGTGAATTGTCATATACCTCTCCAAGTCGGATCTTGTAGCTTCTACTACCTCAAGCGCCACTGGAACTCCTCGGCGTCATATGGCGCTGACTCTGACGACCGGCAAACGAGCCGAGCTCTGGTTTGCGAAGGCTCGAACGGAATCGTGTGGCGCGCGGCGCCTTGACCTCCGTCGTTGACCTGCCCCGCAGCATTCGATGCCAGACAAGCGCGACAACAGAACGTCGAAGGCGATCGTCCGCTGGGCCTACCGCGACCCCGAGCCTCGAATTGGCAGCACGTCAGTGAGCAGGGTTGATCAGTCGCAGCTCCACTCACAGTAGCCATCCCAGGCAAAATCACACAACGTGTTGCAGGGCTCTTCAGGGTTGCCGTTGTTGTATGTGTACACGTAGATCTGGGTCCAGTTACACCAACGGCACGGGAAGCACGAGAAGTCCAACAGCATGATCGAAGAACCCACAGTCATGGAACACGCGCCTGGGCAATACAGTTGAGCCGTCCGGCACTGTGCGCCAAGATGCGTAGCGCTGCCAAGCAGGAACCAGACGACCAAGGTCACAACCCAGCGGCGGCGAGTAAGTAGTGACATTCCAGCCTCCCTTGCGCCCGGCACGTCTGAATGAAACGGAATGCCACCCGTGGCGAACAAACTCCACTGCGCGGCGGCCAGACTCAGCAACTTTTGAGCCATTGGCTCGACAGGGTTGCGCGCCACCGGTCTTTTCGGCGGAACAGAGATCTGCCGACTTGCCGGCGGACGGCGCATGACGATCGGTTGTCGCTCTGGCACGCCAGCGAACTCCGCGGTTCTCGTTACGACTCGGACTGTTGCCGACTTGCCGGCGGACCTGCCACACGGAGACAACAATCCGACGTCACGACCGCCGCGGTCCGTCAACTTCGGTCGCTCCTCGCATCACAACTCTCGCATGTCACCCTTGGGTCGGCCTCCGGGGCGGTCCGAAGCGCTTCGGGGGGCGCCGGTCCGCCTCCGCGGCCGTCTCGCGGCCGCGCGCCTCGGCGAGATCCCGCTCCACGTCCTCGCGGCGCCGCGCGTAGCGCTCCCGGGAGTACGCCACGATCCGCTCCCGCCGGCGCTGCGCCACCGCCGCGTCGACTGTCGGCGCCGGCAGGGTGTGCAGCGTGAAGTCGTGCTCCGCGCGCTCCAGGCGGACGATGGCCTCGCCGACCCCGAGGCTCTGCAGGTCCTGCGCGCTGAAGGAGGCGAACCCGGACTGCAGCCGCTTGGCGTCGTCATCGCCCAGCCGAAAGCAGATGCGGGTGTACGGGTTGGCGATCACCGCGCCGGCGACGTCCGCGCTGTGGTGCACGACCTGCCGCAACTCCTGGTGGCTCAGGATGAGGCCGAGGCCGAACTTGCGCGCGCCGGACAGGATCGCGGCGATCGACGGCGTGATGAAGTTGTGGAACTCGTCCACGTAGACGTAGAACGGGGTCCGCTCGGCCTCCGGCAGGTTCTGCCGGCCGAGCGCCATCTGGTGCAGCTTGGTGACGATGAGCGTACCCAGGAGGTGCGCGTTCTCCTCGCCGATCGCGCCCTGGGCCAGCTTGGCCAGGAAGATCTTGCGGGCGTCCATCATCCAGCGGACGTCGAGCCGGTCGCGCGTCTGGTTGACCATGTGGCGAATGAGCCGGGGCCGGAGGAAGGGGTCGAGCCGCGTCAGCAGCGGCGCCTGCGGCCGGCCGGTGAGGAGCGGAAACTCGCGGCGCCAGTAGTACACGATCTCCGGGGTCGCGCTGAATCGGCCGTCGTCCTCACCTGTTTCAACCACGCTCGAACTCAGCGCGCCGGCCCCCGACGACCGCCTGCGCGCCGTTCGCTTGGCGGTCGAGTCCGCCCTGTCGGCACCGCCGCCCAAGGGATATGCCGGCATACCGAAGGGTGTTCGACTGCTCGGCATCAGCCAGGACGCGGCCGGTCCGCTCGTCTTGAACTTCAGCCAGGAGCTCATTGCGTCGGGCACCGGTCCGCCGCTTGAGGACGCGCTGCACCGTGTTCTGACCGTCGCCGCCGATGCGTACGACGGGTCATCCGACCTCGAATTCCGCGTCTTGATAGAAGGAAGACCGCTCGAGGAGTATCTCAGGTAGCCAGCTCGTGTGATGAAAGGTAACTGGTTAGCGGGTGATCCAAATTTTTGACTTGTACTTTTTCGGGAGTCTGCCATAACTGTCGCGTGCGAAGGCGCGCCACGCCGAAGAGCATCGAAGAGCGCCAGCGAGAGCTGGAGCGGCTGCGCGAGGAGATTGAGCGCTCCCGTGATGAATGCGAGCGGCTGCGCGAGGAGAACGCGCGGCTGGAACGAGAGCGCGACCGGTTGCGGCGCGAGATTGAGCGACTGAGCCAGGCGCTGGAGGCCGCACGGCGGGCGGGCAAGCGCCAGGCCGCACCCTTCTCGAAAGGCGCGCCAACGGCGCATCCAGGTCGGGCAGGCCGTCGCGCCGGTCGTCGGCACGGACGACATGGTCACCGACGGCCGCCAGGGGTCATCGACGAGCGCATTGACGTTCCGCTGCCCGACCAGTGTCCTGACTGCGGCGGCGGCCTGACAGAAACGCGTATCGCCATCCAGATTCAGGAAGATCTTCCCGTCGTGCGGCCGCACGTGCGCCAGTTCGACGTGCACGTGGGACGCTGTGATGACTGCGGCCGGCGCGTGCAGGGCCGTCACCCGTTGCAGACCTCGGATGCGCTGGGCGCCGCGAGCACGCATCTCGGGCCCCACGCGGTCGCCTTGATCGTCCTGCTCAATAAACAGCTCGGCCTCTCGCACGGCAAGGTCGCGGCGTTGCTGCGTGACTGGTTTGGTCTGCGCGTGTGGGCCAGCGGCGTCACCCACGCGCTGCATCGTGCCGCGCGCCACGCGGCGCCGACCTATGACGCGTTGCGTGAACAGGTGCGCGGCAGTCCGATGGTCAGTCCCGATGAAGCCAGTTGGAAAGTCGGCGGGCAGCTGTGGTGGTTGTGGGTCTTCGCGACGGCCCGGACGGTCGTCTACGCCATTCAGCACGGCCGCGGGTTTGACGAAGCGGCGGCGGTGCTCGGCGCCGAGTTCGACGGGGTCCTCGTCCGCGACGGCTGGGCGCCGTATCGCCAGTTCGAGCACGCGGCACATCAGACCTGCCTGGCCCACCTGATCCGGCGGTGCGGCGAGATCACCGATTCCCACCCACGCGCGCAGTGGCCCCGCCACGTTCAAACGGTCCTCCAAAACGCGCTCGCTGTGCGCGATCGCCTCCGCGCGGGGGAGATCTCGGCGCACGGGGCCGCCGTCGCGCGTGGGCAGCTGCTGACACGCCTGCTGAATCTGCTCGCCGCGCCGGGACGTCTCGTCGAGTGCGCACGGCTCGCCGCCCACCTGACGCTCGAACGTCCTGCGCTCTTCGGCTTTCTCTTTGATGTCACGCTCGATGCCACCAACTGGCGCGCCGAACAGGCCATCCGACCGATGGTGGTCAATCGCAAGGTCTCGGGTGGGAATCGCTCCGCGCGCGGCGCCGAGACGCAACAGATTCTTAGCAGCGTCATCCAGACCGCTCGCCTGCGTGACCTCGACCCCCGCGACGTGTTGGTCGAGTTACTACGAGCGCCTCAACCGACTGTTTCGCCAGCCCTCGCCGTTAGCCCACTGTAGGCTGAACCCGCTAACCAGTTACGCTGCGACGTGGTGGCACCGGCGCTCATTCCCCGGAAACCCGGCGAGCGGGTGAAGACGAACCGCCGCGATGCGCGCAAGCTCGTGGAGCTGGGGCGCGCGGGTCTGCTGACGACGGTCCGGCCGCCGACGCCCGAGGAGGAAGCCGTTCGCGACTTGTGCCGGGCGCGCGATGATGCGCGTGAAGATCTGCAGCGCTGTCGCCACTGGTTGGGCAAGTTGCTGCTGCGACGCGGGCTGCATTATCCCGGGCGCCACTGGACGCGCGGGCATCGGCAATGGATTGACAACCTGGAGTGGACGCACGCTGCCGAGCGAGCGGTCGTCGACGATTACCTGCTGGCCATCGATCACACCGAAGCGCGGCTGCGGGAATTGGACGCGCGGCTGACCGAGGTCGCCGCAAGCTGTGGGTTCCGGAAAATCTGAGCAGCTGTTTCCGGAAATTCTGATCAGGTCCTCGTGCTGATCTGAGTCCGCTTTCATCGCCTCGTCAAGATTGACGTGGAGCGTGCGGACGGACGGTCCGTCGAGACGCAGCAAACGGCCGCGCTCGAGGACGCGATCGATGATCGCCTGCGCCAGGTCGTCGTCGTGGAGCACGCCGCCCCACGCCTTGAGCGACTTGTTGGTGGTGAAGATCATCGAGCGATGCCGTCGATGCCGCTCGTTGACCACGTGAAAGAGCATGTTGGCGGCATCGGTGCCATAGGTGAGGTACCCGACTTCGTCGACGACGAGGACGGCCGGATGCGTGTAGGCCGGCAGTGCGTGGGCCAGCTCGCCGGCGCGGAAGGCCGCCGAGAGGTCGTCGATGAGGGCGGCGGCCGTCGTGAAGGCGGCGTCGAAGCCGTTCTGGATCGCCCGATACGCCACGGCGATGGCGAGATGCGTCTTGCCACGTCCGGGCTTGCCCGCCAGGATCAGCGACCGCCCCTCCGTCACGAAGTCGGGCGCAAGTGCGGAGCCCAGCATCTGCAGACGCAACGACGATTGATAGGTGAAGTTGAAGTCGTCGATGGTCTTCAGAAAGGAGAAATGTGCGCGACGGGTCAGTCGTGCCAGGCGCGTCTGCTGCCGATGCGCGATCTCTTCGGTGGCGAGCAGCGTCAGGAAATCGCGATAGGACCAGTGCTCCCGCTCGGCGCGGTCGATCAGCCCGCGCCAGACCCGCCGTGCATTGGCCAGATGCAGCCGCTTGAAAAGGCCGTCGAGATCCGTGTCGGCGGCGATCATGACCGGCCTCCGACGCGCCGAGAGGGTACCGCCGTGCTCGGCCGCGTCCAGAGGCTCCGCTGCGCTCCGCCCCTGCGGGCGCCTGCGGCGCTCTGGACCCGGCCTGCGCGCGGCAGGACGGAGGCGCGCATCGTCGACGGCCGATCCTCGTCGTCGAAGGGCAGCGACGGCATCGGCGTGCCGAGATAGTGCGCGATGTACTCGGCCCCGATCGCCTGCTCGGCCAGGCCGCGCTCGAAGGCCGCGCGCAGCGCGACCTCGCCGTGCGCTTGCAGGAGCGCGTGCAGGTGCTCGACCTCGGCAATCCACGCCCGAGGCCGCCGATGCGTCAGCTCGGTCAGGTACGCCAGCGCCGACGCGCCGAGGTCGAGGAGATGCTGGCGCTGGAGGTAGCGGCGGGCGCGCTTGCCCGACACGGCGGCCACGCGCTGCGCGCGATGCTCGGGTAGGATCGAGCGCTCGCCCGGCCCGAATTGGCGCGGGTGATCGGCGCTGAAGCGACCGGCCACGATTCGTACGCGGTCCCGGTAGAGGTACAGCGTCCCGGGCAGCCCGATCGCGTCGGGCGGCATCGAGTACGGATGCCCGTCGTGGAGCACGACGCCCGTCGGCGTGACGCTGACCGGGAGCCGGAGCGCCAGATCCGCTGGCGCGACTTTCAACGCGCGCAGCCGCGCGCGCTCCTCCCCGACGCGCGCCGCCGGCGTCACGCCTGTCGCCCGTGACGGGCGGCTCGTATTGCCGTCCGTGAGCCACTCCCGCAGCTGGCGCTCGAGGTCGGCGCGGTCGAGGAAGCGGCGCTGCTTGAAGAACGAGCCTTTCACCCAGCCGACGAGATTCTCGACGCTGCCCTTCTCCTGTGGCCGATACGGCCAGCACACCTCGACGCCGATTCCCAGGTCGAGTGCCACGCCGGCAAACGTCGGGTTCCACTCGGTGACCACGCCATCGCGGCCCCACTTCAGCGCGATCGTCTTCGGGCGATCAAAGACGGTGACCAGCGGAATGCCACCAAAGGCCGCCAGATGCTCGACGAGCGCCCGCACCAGCGTCTCGACGCGCTCGTCCGGCACCAGCGTCACCTCGACCCACCGCGAGTACTTCAGCCGTGAGGCAAAGAAGTGCACCTTCTCCTCGCGGCCATCGTGGTACGTGACCCACACCTCGCCGAAGTCGTGCTGCGAAAACTCGCCCGGCAGGCCTTCGAAGCGCACCAGCGGCGCGACCGTCCGCACACGCAGGGCCTGCGCGAGCGCGTACAGCGCGCTCTTGCCGCCGGTGTATCCAGCCAGCCGGGCCCGATGGAGGAGCTCGACCGACTTCACCGCGGGCTGCTCCGTGAGCGCCTGCACCAGCACTTCGCGATACGCCTCGGCCGTCGACGGCCGCCCAATCTGCCGCCGCGCGCGCTCGGCGGCGTTATCGACCGTCGTGACGCCGCCCTCGGCGGCCACGCGGCGGGCCGTCCCCACGGACACGCCCGTCAGCGCCGCCACCTGGGCCCAGGTGTGCCCCGCCCGCCGGAGCACCTGAATCTCGTGTCGCTTGAGCATCTCGATCATCCTTTCCCTCGCCGGAGACTGAACCTCCGACGATCTTCTGACCCGGCCGGGCTACCGGCAGGTGATCAGAATTTCCGGAAAAGGGCTGATCAGAATTTTCGGAACCCGCACAAGCGAGCGTATCGGACGCCGGTCGGCTGGTTGCGCTGCTTCCGGGGCATCGACACGTTGTCGGCGGATGCTCATTCTGGCCGAGCTGCACGACTTCCGGCGGTTTGCCTCGCCGCGCGCGTTGATGGCGTATCTTGGGCTCGTGCCCGGCGAAGACTCGAGTGGTGAGAAACATCGGCGCGGGCGCATCACACGAACGGGCAACGCGTTGGTGCGGCGGGTGCTCGTGGAAACGGCCTGGCATTATCAACATCGCCCGGGGATCGGTGTCGCGCTCGCGCGGCGGCGCAAAGGGCAGCCAGGCCGGGTGATTGCCCTCGCCGACAAGGCTCAACAACGACTCTGTCGACGGTTTCGGAAGCTGGCCGCGGAACATAAGCCGGCGCCCAAGATTGCCGTGGCCATCGCGCGTGAGCTCGCGGGGTTTCTCTGGGCCACGTTGCAGCCCGAACCAGCGCGCGTGCAGTAGCAGGAAGGACGCGAGCGTAACAACCACGTGTGTGGTGATGCGGTTCGGTGACGGACCGCGAAGACGGCGGATGATCAGAGGCACGATTGCGCGGATCTTGCGCAGGCTTGCCGGCTGCAGGTTCCGCGCGTCGGCGTCCGCGAGCACCTTGCCCACGGCTTCGGCGACCGTCGGGACCTCCGGCCGGAGACAGCCCAGCTGGCCGGAAGCGTTCCAGCCGGCGACCAACGCGGTCGCCGCCTCCCAGGACGTCAGGTCCAATGACTGGCGGACTGCTTCGCCACCCAGCGTCCCGTCCACGTAGATCGGGCAGGCACACCGGCGGTATCGCTCGGAGCGGTGCCGGCAGGCCCGGCCGTGCCGGCGATAGAGGCGCAGCATGAGGGCACGCTACACCCGGAAACCGCCACATCGCCCTCAGCGAAAATCGCCGAAGACGTATGTTCATTTGAATCAATTACTTACAGGTGGTGCGGAAGGGGGGATTCGAACCCCCACGCTCTTGCGAGCGCCAGCCCCTCAAGCTGGTGCGTCTGCCAGTTCCGCCACTTCCGCTCGGAGGGAAACGTTCGGTTGTCGGGCCCCGCTTACTGCGGGGGCGTCACCGGCTGCGCCGGCGGCTGCGTGGCCGGCGTTGCCGGGGCCTGCTGCGCCGGTGCGGTCGGCGCGGGCGCCGGCTCGATGCCACCCACCACCGAGCTCGGACCGCTCTGGGTCCAGACCGACAGCAGGAGCGACCCGAGGACGAAGGCGATGGCCAGGCCGGTCGTGGCCTTGGTCAGGACGGTCGCGCCCGAGCGGGCGCCGAACACCGCCTGGCTGCCGCCCCCGCCGCCGAAGGCCGCCGCCATGTCGCCGCCCTTGCCCTGCTGGAGGAGGATGACCACCATCAGCAGGAAGCAGACGAGCACGTAGAGCGCTACAACAACTGAATACAGCATAGCGACAAAACCCGAGTATAACACAGGGGTGCGGACCGGACTCGGCGCGGTGGCAGTGGCCCTCACCTTCTGCCTGGCCGTCCTCGTCGAGCGCCGCTGGCCCCTCCGCCGGTGGACCGTCGCGCCCGCCAGGGCCCTCGCGCGGATTGGCCAGAACGTCACCCTGGGCGCCCTCGGCACGCTGGCGTCGGCCAGCGTCGACTTCGTGGTGGCCCGCGAGCTGGCTGTCTGGGCCGAGTCCCAGGGGCTTGGCCTGGTCCGGTGGCTGATGCTGCCCGAGCCGCTGCGGGTGGTGGTCCTCGTGGCCGCGCTCGACTACAGCCTGTGGTGGTGGCACAAGCTGAATCACACCGTCCCGCTGTTGTGGCGCTTCCACCTCGTCCACCACATCGACCGGGACCTCGACGTGTCCACCGGCCTTCGCTTTCACGTGGGTGAGCTCGCCTCGACCCTGGCCCTCCGCGTGGTCCAGGTCACGCTCTTCGGCGTGGACCCGCTGACGCTCGGCGCGTGGCAGAGCCTGACGACGGTATCGGTGCTGTTCCACCACAGCAACCTGCGCCTCCCGGCCGCCTTGGACGCGGCGCTCACGCGGCTCGTCGTCACGCCGCGGATGCACGGCGTGCACCACTCCGACGTGCCGGCGGAGACCACCTCGAATTACGGGTCGCTGCTGACCGTCTGGGATCGGCTGCACGGCACCCTGACGCTCGACGTGCCGCAGGAGCGCATCACGATCGGCGTGCGCGAGTACCCGGATGCGGGCGACATGTCCGTGGGACAGTTGTTGGCGCTGCCGGTCGAGGCGCCTCGGAAGCAGGCTTGAGCCCTGGGGCGTGAGGCCTGGGGAAGCCTGGGGCCTGAGGCGTGAGCAAGAGCCCAGAGCCCAGAGCCCAGAGCCTGAAGTCCCCCCTACGCTCCCGCGGCCGTCTTCACCATCTGCGCGAAGGCGCGGGGGTCGAGGCTGGCGCCGCCGACGAGCGCGCCGTCCACGTCGGGCTTCTCGATGATGGGGGCGATGTTCTCGGGCTTGACGCTCCCGCCGTACAGGATGTGGCAGTGCTCGCTGGCGTCGACGCCGAACCAGGCGCGCAAACGCCCGCGGATGTGCGCGTGGGCCTCCTGCGCCTGCTCGGGCGTGGCGTTTCGGCCCGTGCCGATGGCCCACACCGGCTCGTAGGCCAGCACGAGGCCGGCCAGCTGCTCGCCGGTGACGCCGTCGAGGCCCGCTTTGAGCTGGCGGTCGAGCACCTCCAGCGTCTGGTTCGCCTCGCGCTGGGCAAGCGTTTCGCCGATGCAGACGATGGGCGTCAGATCGGCGGTGAGCGCCGCGTGGACCTTCCGGTTGACCTCGAGGTCGGTTTCGCCGAAGAGCGTGCGCCGTTCGGAGTGGCCGATGATGACGAACTCCGCGCCCGCCTCGCGGATCATCCCGGCGCTCACCTCGCCCGTGAACGCGCCCTCGCGCTCCCAGTGCACGTCCTGCGCGGCCACCAGGACGTTGCCGCCCCGCGCCGCTTCCACCGCCGCGTGCAGCGCCGTGAACGGCGGCGCGATGACCATCTCCACGCCCGTCAGGCCCTTCACGAGGCTCCCGAATTCCCGGACGTACGCCACGGTCTCCTGGATCGTCTTGAACATCTTCCAGTTGCCGGCAATCAGGGGCAATCGCATAGGGGCAGGATCGAGCCTCTTCAGGCCTCAGGTAACGCCGCGACCCCCGGCAGGGTCTGGCCGCCGAGGAACTCCAGCGACGCGCCGCCGCCGGTGGAGATGTGGGTGATCTTCTCGGCCAGGCCGGCCTTGTTGATGGCCGCCACCGAGTCGCCGCCGCCGATGATGGTCGTGCCGGACACGGCCGCGACGGCCTGGGCCACGGCAAGCGTGCCCGCGGCAAACTCCTCGATTTCGAAGACCCCCATCGGCCCGTTCCACACCACGGTCCTGGCGTCGGCCAGCTGGCTGGCGTACAGCCGCGCCGTCTCGGGACCGATGTCGAGGCCCATGCGGTCCCCGATGGCGGGGTCGCTCACCTTGAGCACCTCGGCCGGTGCGCCGGCTTCGAGCTGTGGCGCCACGACGTGATCGACGGGCAGCGAGAGGTCGACGCCGCGGGCTTTCGCGTGCTCGATGATGGCGCGCGCCGCGTCGAGCTTGTCGTCCTCGACGAGCGACGTGCCGACGGGGAGGCCCAGCGCCTTGAAGAACGTGTAGGCCATCGCGCCCCCGATGAGGAGCCGATCGACGTTGCCGAGAAAGTTCTCGATCACCTCGATCTTGTCGGACACCTTGGCGCCGCCGAGCACGCCCACGAACGGGCGCTCGGGGTTGCCGAGCGCCATGCCGAGGTACTGGAGCTCCTTCTCCATGAGGAGGCCCGCGCCGGCGGCCCCGTCGAACGAGGCCACCATCGCCGACACCGACGCGTGCGCCCGGTGCGCGGCGCCGAAGGCGTCGTTGACGTAGACGTCCGCGAGCTCCGCGAGCCCCGCGGCAAACCGGGCCTCGTTCTTCTCCTCTTCGGGATGAAAGCGGAGGTTCTCGAGCACCACCAGCTTCGAGCCGCCCGCCGCGTGCGCGGCGGCCACCGCCGCCCGCGCGGGCTCGCCCACGCAGTCGGCGGCGAAGGTCACCTCACGGTCGAGGAGCTCGCCGAGCCGCACGGCGACGGGCTTCAGGCTGAACTCCGGCGCCACCTTCCCCTTGGGCCGCCCGAGATGCGAGGCGAGCACGACGGTCGCGCCCCTGGCCAGCGCATACTGAATGGTCGGGATCGCCGCCCTGATGCGCGTCTCGTCCGTGATGCGCCCGTTCTTGATGGGCACATTGAAATCCACCCGCACGAACACGCGCCGGCCGGCCAGATCGAGATCGCGAATCGTCCGCTTCATCGCCCCTTCCCGAACCTCTCGGAACCCGAAGCTCTCCGAACCTGTCCGAACCCTTCCGAACCTCTCCGAACCTCTCTTACACCTTCGCGAGCAGATCCACGCACCGGTTCGAGTAGCCCCACTCGTTGTCGTACCACGCCATCACCTTCACGAAGTCGCCGTCCATCACCTTCGTGTAGGCGGCATCCACCATCGACGAGTGCGGGTTGCCGCGGAAGTCGATGGAGACGAGCGGCACCTCGACGAGCTCCAGGATGCCCTTCAAGGGGCCGGCGGCGGCGGCCTTGAACGCCTCGTTCACCTCGGCGGCCGTGGTCTTCTTCGACACGATGGCGGCGAGGTCGACGACCGACACATTCGGGGTGGGCACGCGCATGGCGATGCCGTCGAGCCTGCCCTTGAGCTCGGGCAGCACTTCGCCGACGGCCTTGGCGGCGCCGGTCGTGGTCGGGATGATCGACACGGCCGCCGCACGCGCGCGCCGCAGGTCCTTGTGCGGCAGGTCCAGCAGGTTCTGGTCGTTCGTGTACGCGTGCACCGTGGTCATCCAGCCCTTCACGAGCCCGAAGCGCTCATGAAGCACTTTCGCGACCGGCGCGAGGCAGTTGGTGGTGCACGAGGCGTTCGAGATGACGTGGTGCTTCGCCGTGTCGTAGACCTGGTCGTTGACGCCCAGGACGAGCGTCACGTCGGGCTCGGTGGCGGGCGCGGTGATGATCACCTTCTTGGCGCCGGCCTCGAGGTGCTTGGCGGCATCCGCGCGCTTGGTGAACCGGCCGCTCGACTCGAACACCACCTCGACGCCGAGCTCCTTCCACGGGAGCGCGGCGGGGTCCTTCTGCGACAGCACCTTGAACGTCCGGCCGTCGACCGCGATGGCCCCGTCCCTGGCTTCGACCGTCGACGCCAGGTTGCCGAGCACCGAGTCGTACTTGAGCAGATGAGCCAGGGTTGCCGCGTCGGTGAGGTCGTTCACCGCCACGAACTCGATGTCGGTCCGCCCGAGGGCGGCGCGCATGATGTTGCGGCCGATGCGGCCGAATCCGTTGATCCCCACTCTCGTCGCCATCATTGCCTCCGTGCCCAAAACGATCATTTTACACGGCTCCGCGCCGCGCGCGCCGGGGCGGCCGGTTGCGAGGGCGGGAAACGCCGCGCTATACTTCGGACGCGCGTAAGTCCTTTGATGTATTTCCTTTACAGCGTTCTCACGCTTGTCGCCTTCGTCGCGGCCTCGCCGTGGATCCTGTACCAGGCGATCCGCTACAAGAAATACGTGGGGAGCCTCGGCCAGCGTATGGGCTACCTGCCCGTGTCGCTCAACATGGATGCCGACGCGTCCATCTGGATTCACGCGGTCTCGGTGGGCGAGGTGCTGACGGCGCGGCCGCTCGTGCGCGACCTGCGGCAGCGGTACCCGGCCCTCCGCATCGTCCTCTCCACGACCACCCTGGCCGGGCAGCAGCTGGCGCGGCGGGGCGTGCAGGACGTCGACGCGGTCTTCTATTTCCCGTTCGATCTCGGCGTCTTCGTGCGGCGCACGCTCGACGTGGTGCGCCCGCGGCTGTTCCTCATGATGGAGACCGAGATCTGGCCGAACCTCCTGCGCGAATGCCGGCGCCGCGGCGTCCGGACGGCCATCGTCAACGGGCGGCTCTCGCAGCGATCGTATCCGCGCTACCGCCTCGTGCGGGGTTTCATGCGCCGTGTGCTGGCCGACATCGATCGCATCGCAGCCCAGAGCGACGAGTCGGCGCGCCGCTTCATCGATCTCGGCGCGGATCCGGCGCGGGTGAGCGTCACCGGGAGCCTGAAGTTCGACTCGCTCGACGCCCCGGCGGGCGCCGCGCAGCTCCGCGCGCGCGATCGGGTGCTGCGCTACTTCCGCCTGCCGGCGTCGCGCCCCGTCATCGTGGCGGGCAGCACCGTGAAGGGCGAGGAGCGTCCCGTGCTCCGCGCGTTCCGGCGGGTCCGGGCGGTGCAGCCGTCGGCGCTGCTCGTGCTGGCGCCGCGTCATCCCGAGCGCTTCGGCGACGTCGAGCGGCTGTGCCGCGAGGAGGGCTTCAAGACGGTCCGGCGCACCGAGCTGGCCATCGACGCCGAACCGCGCGCCGACGTCGTCGTGCTCGACACCATCGGCGAGCTGGCCACTGTCTACCAGGTGGCGACGGTCGTGTTCGTCGGCGGCAGCCTCGTGGACACCGGCGGCCACAACGTGCTCGAGCCGGCCGTGCACGGCAAGCCTGTCGTGTTCGGCCCCCACATGCAGAACTTCGCCGAGATCGCGGAGGCGTTCCGGGCGAACGACGCCGGCGTGCAGCTCCGCGGCGAGCGCGAGCTCGACGAGGCGCTCGTCTCGCTCATGACCGACCCCGTGCGCCGGGCGCGGCTGGGCGCCGCCGCCCGGGCCCTCGTCGAGGCCAACCGCGGCGCGAAGGACAAGACCCTCGCGGTCGTGGCTGCCGTGCTGCCGCCCACCCCTTCGGAACTGCCTGCCAACGTGCGGCCCTTCCGCCCCATTGCTTGATCTCCTCTACGCGCAGGCGGCGCGGATCGCCCGGCGCCGGTTCGAGCGCCGGCCGGACCTGCGCCGCGCGCTCGGCGCGCCCGTTGTCAGCGTGGGCAACCTGAGCGTCGGCGGCACGGGCAAGACGCCGGTGGCGGCGGCCCTCGCCGCCTGGCTCGCCGCGCGAGGCGAACGCCCCGCGATTCTCAGCCGCGGATACGGCCGCGCCCGCCGGCGCGACGGCGTCGTCGTCGTGTCGGACGGCACGCGTGTGACGGCCTCGGTCGAGGAGGCCGGCGACGAGCCGGTGCTGCTGGCGCGCCTGGTGCCGGGCGCCGCCGTGCTCGTGTGCGACGATCGCGTGCTTGCCGGGCGGCTGGCCGAGGCCCGCCTCGGCTGCACGGTGCACGTGCTCGACGATGGGTTTCAGCAGGTGGGCCTGCACAAGGATCTCGACGTGCTGGTGACGTCCGTCGGGGAGATCCCGGGGGGGCGCGTGCTCCCGCTCGGGCGCCTGCGGGAGCCGGCCGACGCCGCGGCACGCGCGGACGTCGTGGTGGTGATGGGCGCGGACGCGGCAGGGGCGCGCGCGGAGGCCTGGACGCTCGGCGTCAGCCAGTCGCTCGGCGCGCGGCGGGTGCTCGGCGCGCCCAGGCCGGCCGGGCGCGTACCGGATGGCCCGGTGGTGGCGTTTGCCGGCATCGGCCAGCCCCAGCAGTTCTTCGACGGGTTGCGGGACGCAGGCTGGACGGTCGCGCGCACGCTGGCCTTTCCGGATCACCACCCGTACGGCCCGCGAGACGCCGCCCGCATCGCCGCCGCGGTCGCCGACGCCGGCGCGACGGGCGCCCTGACGACGGAGAAGGATGCGGTGCGGCTGGAGGCGCTCGGGTCGTTTCCGTGTCCGTTGGCGGCGGTGCCGCTCTCGCTGGCCTTCGACGGCTGGGACGCGCTGGCCGATGCGGTGGCGGCCGCGATCGACCGCGCGCGCCAGCGGACGGCCGACGACGCGGTCTGGCCGCCACTGGCTGCGCCGCCGGGGCCGGCCTCGTGAAGCACGCGCTGGAGTACGCAGCGGTGCGCGCCCTGCGCGGGGTGGTGCGGCTGCTGCCCAGACACGCTCGGGGCGCGCTCGGCGGCGCGCTCGGGCGGCTGGTCTGGGCGTTCGATGCGCGCCACAGGCAGACGGCCCGGACGAACCTGGCGCGCGCGTTTCCCAACCGAACGCCCCGGGAGGTCGACGCCATCGTGCGTCAGGTCTTCGCGCACTTCGGCCGGCTCCTCGTGCACCTGCTCGAGTTCAGCGCGTTCACGCCCGACGAGGTGGCCGCCCGCGTCGAGTTCGAAGGCGAGGACTACGCCCGCCACGCGTACGCGCAGGGACGCGGCGTGCTCTTCTTCACCGGGCACTTCGGCTTCTGGGAGATTCACGCGCTCGGCCACGGGCTCCAGCTCGGGCCGCTCGGCGTGCTGGCGCGGCCGCTCGACAACCCGCGCCTGAACGCGATGCTCGAAGACGTGCGCGGCCTCACCGGCAACGCGGTGATCTACCGCCAGGGCGCGGTGCGCCGCGTGCTGAAGCGCCTCAGCGACGGGCTGGGCGTCGCCATCCTGATTGATCAGCACATGCACAGCCCCGACGCGATCACGGTGAGCTTCTTCGGCCGGCCCGCGCAGACGACGTCGACGCTGGCGGCGATTGCGCTGCGCACCGGAAGCCCCGTCGTGCCATGCTTCGCGCTGCCGCTGCCGGGCGGCCGATTCCGGCTCGTGTACGAGCCGCCCGTGGAGCCGCCCGCCGCCGACAGCCCCGACGCCGTCCGCGAGTTCACGCAGCGGTGCACCGACGTCCTGGAGATGTACGTGCGCCGGCATCCGGAGCTGTGGCTGTGGATGCATCGGAGGTGGAGGGAGTAAGGGAATGACGAATGACGAATGACGAATGGCGAATGGCGAATGGCGAATGACGAATGGCGAATGACGACGTCGGGCGGCGGCGGGTAGTTGTCGTGGCGCCCAACTGGCTGGGCGACGCGGTGATGGCGTTGCCGGCGCTGGCCGATTTGCGGCGGGCGTGGGCGGGGGCGCATGTGACGGTGGCGGCGCGCGCGCCGCTCGCGCCGCTATTCCAGCTCGTGCCGGGCGTGGACGACACGATGGCGCTCGCCGCGCGCCGGGGGGCGGCGCGGTGGAGCGGCTGGTGGACCGACAGCGATCGGCTGCGCCAGGGGCGCTTCGACATCGCGGTGCTGCTCCCGAACTCGTTCGAGTCGGCACTGTCGGCGTGGCGCGCCGGCGTGCCGCGGCGCATCGGGTTTGCCACCGATCTGCGCGGGCCGCTGCTGACCGACGCCCTGGAGACGCCCGCGTCGAGCCCGCACCAGGCGGCGTACTATCAGGCGCTTCCGGCCGGCCTGGGCCTGGCCACCGGTCCGATGGCAGCCACGCTGGAGGTGGGCGAGGGCGCGCGCGCCCGGGCCCACGCGCTGCTGGCCGACGCCGGCGTGCCGGCCGGCGCGGCCCTGCTCGTCCTCGCGCCGGGCGCGGCCTACGGGCGCGCCAAGCAGTGGCCGCCGGAGCGGTTTGTCGATCTGGCCGCGCGGGCCGCCGCCGAGCGCCAGCTCGTGCCGGTCCTGGTCGGGACGAGGGCCGACGCCGCGGTGTGCCACGAGATCGCGCGCCGGCTGGCTGGCGCGGGCGCGGTGAACCTCGCCGGCCGCACCGATCTGCCGACGCTCGCCGGCCTGCTCGCCTCCGCGGCGGTGTGCGTGTCGAACGACTCCGGCGCGATGCACCTGGCCGCGGCGGCGGGCACGCGCGTGGTTGCGGTGTTCGGGCCGACCGACGAGCGGCGCACATACCCGATTGGCCCCGCCGGCTGGCGCCCCGCGATCGTCACCGGCGAGGCCTGGTGCCGCCCGTGCCTCCTGCGCGAGTGCCCCATCGATCATCGGTGCATGCGGAGCGTGACGAGCGCTATGGTGCTGGAGCGGCTATGAGGCCAGTGGTGTTCCTGGATCGCGACGGGACGCTCAACGAAGATGTCGGGCACCTGCACGCCCGCGAGATGCTGCACGTCTTTCCCTGGAGCATCGACGCCGTGCGGCTGCTCAAGCGGGCCGGCTACGCCGTCGTCGTCGTCACGAACCAGTCGGGCATCGCCATGGGCTTCACGCGCGAGGCGTTCGTCCGCGAGCTGCACGACGAGATGGGCGCCATGTTCGCCGCGGCCGGCGCGCCTGTCGACGGGTGGTACTACTGCCCGCATCACGTCACCGGCCTCCTGCCCGAGTACCGGCAGGACTGCGACTGCCGCAAGCCGCGTCCCGGCATGCCCCGCCGTGCGGCGCGCGATCTCGACCTCGATCTCTCGCGAAGCTGGACCGTCGGGGACAAGTGGCTCGACGTCGGGCTCGGCCACGCCATTGGCGGGCGCTCCATCCTGGTGCGCACCGGCTGGGGCCGGATCCAGGAGGCCGCACGGCCCGAGGGGCAGCACGCCGACGCGGTGTGCGACACGCTGGCTGCCGCGGTGGCGACGATTCTCGCTGCCGGAATGCCGTAACCCCCCCGGGGGACACACGCCGAATGTCGCCTGTCCGGCATCCGGCCCGCTGGCGTCTCCCTTGCAGGCTGATCGACGGATGAGTCCGTGTCCGGACCAGGGGGGATCCCATGGCGACCCTTCGTGTTGAAACCGAGGTACGGGCGCCGATTGGCGAGGTGTTCGCGGTGTGCGCGGACATCGCGGGGGCCGCGGGGCGCGTCCGCAACATCCGCCGCATCGAGATCCTGACGCCCGGCGGGCGGTCCATGCTCGGCATGCGCTGGCGCGAGACGCGCGACGTGCTCGGCCGCGAGGTGTCCGAGGAGCTCGAGATGACCGCCTTCGAGCAGGACCAGAGCTTCACGATCACGAGCGCCCGGCACGGCACCCGCTTCGACGTCACGTTCCGCTTCGCGCCCACGGCGGAGGGCACGAAGGTGACGGCCACGCTGGACATCGTGCCGCAGACCTTCGGCGCCATCCTCACGGCGCCGTTCGGCGTGATGCTGCTGTCGGTGCTGAAGAAGAACCTGGAGGAGGACCTGCGGGATCTGAAGCAGGCCATCGAAGGGACGCCGGTCGCGCTGGCGTAGTAAGCTGATGGGCCGGGATGCCCCGACGCCCGGCCGCGCGACCGGCCACCTTCTCCGATCTCGTCGCCCGCCTCCGCGGGCGGCGCGTTGTCGTCTTCGGCGACCTCATCGCGGATGAGTACGTCTACGGCCGGGTGGCCCGCGTCTCGCGCGAGGCGCCGGTCCTGATTCTCGAATACGACTCCACCGAGATCGTGCCCGGCGGCGCAGGCAACGCCGCGATGAACGCGGCCGCACTCGGGGCCGCGGTGCGCCTCGTGGCCCTCGTCGGCCGCGACGAGCCTGGCCGGCGCGTCGAGAAGGCCCTCGGGGCGCGCGTCGAGCGCCAGGGACTGCGCCGGCCCGCCGGCTATCACACGCCGGTGAAGACGCGGATCCTGGCCGGCGGCATCCACTCGGCGAAGCAGCAGGTGGTCCGCATCGATCGGCGCACGCGCGAGGGGGTGCCCGAGGCGGCGCGCGCGGCGCTCGAGCGTGCCGCTGTCGCGGCGACTCGCCGCGCCGACGCCGTGCTCGTGTCCGACTACGGGTCGGGCCTGGTCACGCCGCGCTTCGTCGCGGACCTCGCCGCGCGGCTCCGCGCCCGCCGCGTGCCGGTGCTCATCGATTCGCGGTACGCGCTCACGCGGTACGCGCGCCTCACGGCCTGCACGCCGAACGAGTCGGAGGTCGAGCAGGTGCTCGGCGTGCACATCGACGATCGGCCGCGCGTGCTCGAGCGGGCGGGCCGGGCGCTGCTCCGCCGCACGCGCATGGAAGCGGTGCTCGTCACACGCGGCAGCCGCGGCATGGCGCTCTTCGAGCCCGATCGCCCCACGGTCCACATCCCCATCCATGGATCCGATCAGATCGTGGACGTCACCGGGGCCGGCGACACGGTGATGGCGACCATGACGCTCGCGCTCGCCGCGGGCGCGTCGTTCGAGCAGGCCGCGCGCCTGGCCAACGTCGCCGGCGGCCTCGTGGTGATGAAGCGCGGCACCGCCACCGTCTCGCACGCGGAGCTGAGGGCCGCGGCGCGGGCGCTGGACGCCGACCATGGGTGAGGTGCTCGCGCTCGACGCGCTCGAGACGCGTCTCGAGGCCGACCGGGCCCGCGGCCTGACCGTCGCCTTCGCCAACGGCTGCTTCGATCTCCTGCACGTGGGACACACCCGCTATCTCGCGGCCGCCGCGCGCGAGGCCGACCGGCTCGTCGTGGCCATCAACGACGATGCGTCGGTGGCCGCGCTCAAGGGGCCGAACCGCCCCGTCCTGCCGGCGGCCGATCGCGCGGAGCTCGTCGCGGCGCTTCGCGGCGTCGACTACGTCGTCGTCTTCGGCGAGCCGACGGTGACGGCGCTCCTCGAGCGGCTGCGGCCGGACGTGCACTGCAAGGGCACCGACTACACCGTCGACACGGTTCCCGAGCGCGCGACCGTGCGCGCCTACGGCGGCCGGATCGCCATCGTCGGCGACCCCAAGGATCACTCGACGCGCGACCTGCTCGCGCGCATCCGCGCATGCGGATCCTGATCGTCCGCCTCAGCGCGCTCGGCGACATCGTGCACGCGCTGCCGGTCCTCCCCGTGCTGCGGGACGCGCTGCCCGACGCGACGATCGACTGGGTCGTCGAGGCGCGGTATGCGCACGTCCTGGAGTACGTGGACGGCCTCTCCCGCGTGGTCCGGGTTGCGGGCGCCCGCGGCTGGCGGCCGCGCGCCTCGGCCATGGCCCGCGCCATCGCGGAGCTGCGCCGCCAGCGCTACGACGTGGCGCTGGACCTCCAGGGCCTGATCAAGTCGGCGCTCGTGGCGCGGCTCTCCGGTGCGCGCCGCGTGATCGGCTTCGCGCGCGACCTGCTGCGCGAGCCGCAGGCGGGCTGGCTGTACACCGAGCGCGCCGCGGGTGATCGCCGCGCCCACATCGTGAGGAAGAACCTCGCCGCGCTCGCGGCGCTGGGCATCACGCCGCCGGCGGAGATCCGGGTGCCCCTGCGCGTGCCGCCCTCCGCCGTCGCCGACGAGGTGGCGGCGGCCGCGCGCGAGGCGGGGAGCGACCGGTTCGTGGTCGTCAACCCCGGCGGCGGCTGGCCCAACAAGCGCTGGGAACCGGCGCGCTTCGGCGAGCTGGCCGCGCGCATCGTGGAGCGGCTGCGCCTCCCGGTCTTCGTGCTCTGGGGCCCCGGCGAGGACGCGCTGGCCGACGATGTGGTGGGCGCGTCGAGGCGCGCGGCCGCACGGACGCCTGCCACGAGCGTCGGCGATGTCATCGCCGTCGCGGCCCGCGCCGCGCTGGTCGTCTCGGGCGACACCGGCCCGCTGCACCTCGCTGCCGCCGTGGGTACGCCCATCGTGGGCATCTACGGGCCGACGTGGCCCCAGCGCAACGGCCCCTGGGATCCCGTCGATGCGGTCATCTCGCGCGCGCCGGCCTGCGGCTGCCATCACAAGCGGCAGTGCCAGCGCGAGCGCCGCTGCCTCGACGACATCTCGGTGGACAACGTGTTTGGCGCCGTCGAGCGCCGGCTGGCCGCCGCGAGGCGGGCGGGATGAGCGCGACGCGGCTGCTGGCGCGGTGGCGCGTGTCGCTCGGCATGGTGACCGGCCTCGTGGCGCTGTGGCTGGCCGAGCCGACGTGGCAGACCCTGGCCGCCGGTGCCGCCGTGGCCGCGCTCGGCGAGGCGCTCCGCCTGTGGGCCGCAGGCCACATCGAGAAGAGCCGCGAGGTGACGACGAGCGGACCGTACCGCTACGCCAGGCATCCCCTGTATCTGGGGTCGGCGCTCATCGGGGCGGGTTTCGCCGTGGCCGCGCGAAGCGCACCCGTGGCCACCCTGGCCGCCGGCTACCTGGCGCTCACGCTCACCGCGGCGATGCGTGCCGAGGAAGCGCATCTGCGGGAGAAGTTCGGCGACGCGTACGACGCCTACGTCGAGCGCCGGCGGGCCCCGGAGGCGCGCCCGTGGAGCTGGGCCCGGGCGCGGTACAACCGCGAGCACCACACGCTGGCCGGCGTTGTCGCCGGCCTGGCGCTGCTGGCGATCAAGGCCGCGGTCTGACGCGTTGTTGACGAGCTCGCCGAGGGGCGACTACACTTGATCGTCTTGCCGGTAGTGCACGGGGCCGGGCGGTTAGCTCAGTTGGTAGAGCACCGGCTTTACACGCCGGCTGCCACAGGTTCGAGTCCTGTACCGCCCACCACGCAGGACGTCTGGTCGTGTGGCAGTTCGACAAACGAGTTGTCTGGGGTCGTAGTTCAGTTGGTTAGAACGCCGGCCTGTCACGCCGGAGGCCGCGGGTTCGAGTCCCGTCGACCCCGCCAGTCGACTCGAC
>JBFMCA010000046.1:0-30414 GCA_040754955.1 Acidobacteriota bacterium
CTCCGAGCGACGCAACGCCTCCTCCACCCGGAGCCGCTGCGTGATGTCGCGGTGCGTGGCAATGAAGTGGCTGGGCCCCTCGTCGGGCGCAGGGGGAGCGGCGGCGGAGCGGGCGGCGGCACGGGCGGGACGGGCGGCGCGGCCCGGCGGACGAGAAGCGCCCCGAACAGCCCGCCCAGCATGGCGAACAGGCTGCCGACGATCAGCATGACGATGAGGCCGAGGAACCAACCGAGGCCGATGACCGCCGAGTTCCCGCGCATGCTCTCGAGCCACACGCGGGCCTCGGGCGGCATGTCGCGCGCCGTCGCCAGCGTCCGCTCGATGAGGGCCGCTTGAAAGGGGCCGAGGGCGGCGGCGATCGGAATCGACAGCACGCTCCAGACCACCGCGCCGATGGCGCCGGCGGCGAGCCCGACGAGCGCGCCGTCGCCGGCGGTGATCGGCGCGGGCTGGTTCTGCTGCAGCAGGTACGCGGACAGACCGCCGCCCAGCAGGATCCAGGCGCAGCAGCAGTTGGCGATGTTGACGATCGGCAGCGCCGACAGCACGCCGATGGCCACGCCGCCGAGCAGGGCTGCCTGCAGCATCGCGCGCTCAGTCGTAGTACTCGAGCCCGAGGTGGGTGATGAGCTCCTCGCCGCGGAGATAGCGCAGCGTGTTCTTGAGCTTCATCAGCTGGATGAAGAGGTCGTGTTCGGGATAGACCTCCTTCGCGTGCATCGGGGCCTTGAAGTAGAACGAGAGCCACTCCTGGATGCCCGCCATGCCCGCCCGCTTGGCGAGATCGAGGAAGAGCGCCACGTCGAGCACGATGGGCGCGGCCAGGATGCTGTCGCGGCAGAGGAAGTTGATCTTGAGCTGCATCGGGTAACCGAGCCAGCCCACGAGATCGATGTTGTCCCAGCCCTCCTTGTTGTCGCCGCGCGGCGGGTAGTAGTTGATGCGGACGACGTGCGACAGGTCCTTGTACAGGTCGGGATAGAGGTGCGGCTGGAAGATGTAGTCGAGCGCCGACTTCTTGCTCTCTTCCTTGGTCTTGAACGACTCGGGGTCGTCGAGCACCTCGCCGTCGCGGTTGCCCAGGATGTTCGTCGAGTACCAGCCGCGGACGCCGAGCAGGCGGGCCTTGAGCCCTGGCGCGATCACCGTCTTGATGAGCGTCTGGCCGGTCTTCATGTCGTTGCCGGCGAGAGGCGCCTTGGTCTCGGCGGCCAGCGCGAGCATCGCGGGCACGTCGGCGGTCAGGTTGGGCGCCGCATTCGCGAACGGAATGCCCTCCTTGAGCGCGGCGTAGGCGTAGACCATGCTCGACGGAATGCTGTCGTCGCTCGCCTCGAGCCCCTTCTCGAAGGCCGCAAGCGACTGGTGCACCGCCGTCTCCGTCATGAAGACCTCGGTGCTGCCGCACCAGACCATGACGAGGCGATCGAGCGCGTGCGCGGCCTTGAAGGCGCGGATGTCGGCGATGAGCTGCTCGGCGAGATCCTTCTTGTTGCGCCCCTTCTTGACGTTCGGCCCCGACAGCCGCTTGACGTAGCGCTGGTCGAAGACCGCGGGCATGGGCTTGACGGCCTCGAGCTCCGGACGCACCGCGTCGAGCAGCGAGCGCTCGAGGACGCCCGCCGTGCAGGCGGCCGCGTAGCAGTCCTCCTCGAAGATGTCCCACCCGGCGAAGACGAGGTCGTCGAGCCCGGCCAGGGGCACGAAATCCTTGATGAGGGGCGAACGGCCCTCGGTGCGCTTGCCCAGCCGGATGGTGCCCATCTGCGTGAGCGATCCAATCGGCGGCGAGAGGCCCTTGCGGATGGCCATGACGCCGGCGATGGTCGTCGTGCTGACGGCGCCGAGGCCGACCAGCAGGACGCCGAGCTTGCCCTGGGCGGGCGACAGGTCGACTGGCTGCTTCACAACCGGTCGATCATATCATTGGTCATGTTCTTCAAGTTCCGGCGCATGCGCGCCATGGACCCGCTGCAGGTGGCCATGACGGGCGTGCGGATGGGCGAACGGTTCCTCCAGATCGGCTGCGACGACGCCGCGCTCGTGAGCGGGCTGGCCACCAAGGTGGGCCTGAGCGGCGCGGCGGCGCTGGTGGCGCTCGACGAGCGGCAGGCGACGCGGGCCGCAGCGGCCGCGGCGAAAGTGGGTGCGCTCGTGGACGTGAAGACGATCGCCACCGGCGACGTGCCGTTCGAGCGCGGCGTCTTCGACATGGTCGTCGTAGACGACACGCAGGGCCGATTCGCGGGGCTCGCACCGGACGTGCGCCGGGCGCTCGTCGCCGGCGCACGCCTGGCGCTGCGCCCGGGCGGGCGCGTGGAGCTCGTGGAGGGCCTGGGTGGAGGGCTGTTTGCCGCCGCGCCGGTGAGGCCGGCGGGCTACCAGGCGGAAGCCGCCCTGGCGGAGGGCGGCTTCGCGCCGGTGCGGGTGCTCGCGGAGAAGGACGGGTTCCGGTTCGTCGAAGGCCTCAATCCGGCGATGCCGGCAGCATGACGATCTCGCCGTCGAGCGCGCGGCGGTAGACCGGCTGGCCGGCGTGCGCGGTTCGGCGGAACGGGAAGTACGGCGACTGCAGCGCCGGCAAGAAGCGCCGCGTCCACCACAGCGGCTCGGCCGGATCGCCGTCGAGCGAGTCCACCAGCTGCCGGCTCGACGTGAAGCGGAAGTGCATCAGCTCGTCGTGCGGCTGGCCGAACGCGGCCACGAGGCCGTACTCGAGATCCTCCCGGAACAACGACGCCAGCGTGTAGGGCGCCCACTGGCTGTCGATGTCCTTCACGGTTCGCGTGAGGGGGACGGGGGGCGGGTCCAGCAACGCCTGAAGCTTCGCGACGGCGAACTCGTTCGCGAAGCGCCGCAGCTCCTCGATGATGCGATCGAGACGCGTCTTCGCCTTCTGAACCGGCCGGCGCCGCCGGTACAGCTCGGTGCGCCTCGCGATCTGGGGCGAGGGCCTGGCCGCTCCGTACCCGACGGTGACGAAGCGTCCCTGGTAGTTCGTCAGTCCGGCCGGCGGGGGCACGTTGCCGATGGCCACCTCCAGCCCCGCCAGATTCGCCCGGCTGATGTCCCAGGGCTGCCACCACGTCACCCCGTCGGAGCCGAGCCCGCAGTTGTCCATGTAGGTGTGGCCGGCGCTTCCGGGGTTGAAGACGCTGTACACCGGATCCAGGAGCTGCAACGCGGTGACCGCGCCGCCCGATTCGTCGACGCTGGCAACCACGACCCAGTGGTCGGCGGTGCGGATGTTGATGATCGCGGGCATGCCCGCCTTGAGCGTCTCGTAGACGTCCGCAATCATGTCGGCGAAGCTGGCGTGCGATCCGATGCGCCAGTTCGAGTAGTCCGGATTGGGCGGCCGCAGTGCCGGGTGACTGCGGAGCACGTCCCGCAGCTCGTCGGGGTGCGTGTACCACGACGGCTGCGTGAGATCGTCCAGCGGGAACGCCTCCATGGCCTGGACCTGGGCCTGGGTCGTGGGCACGGGCAGCGCCTGCTCGGCGGGCGTGGGCGCCGTGCCGGGCGAGGGCCCCTGCGTGAGCGACGACACGATCATCTGCACGCAGGCGCGGCCGCAGGACGTGAACGTGTCCTGCGAGTGCCGGTAGACGGCGCGCAGTGGAGCCACGCGAATCAACATGGGGCCTCCCGGAGTGAGACGGTCCGACAGCCGCGCCGCCGGACCGGTTGACTCAGAAGTCGCACACGCGTCCGCCCCCGGCACCGCCGGTGACCGGGCAGTCTGTCGCCTGCACGTCGCGCAGCGTCTTGAGGATGATGGTCCACGTCAGGCACGTCGCGCCGGTCGCCGAGACCTCCTTGCGGGCCAGCACGCCGTGCTTGAAGGCGGTGGCGCAGACGGCGTCGCGGTTGGGCTGATCGATGTGCCACTTGATGGCGGCGAAGTGCTTTCTCGTGCTCTTGAGGAGCCGGTTGTAGAACTGGGCCATGTCGCTCGGGGCACAGAAGATCTGGAAGTTCGGGAGCGGTCCGGCCGTGTTCTCGGAGAACCGCTGTGCGGCGTAGCCCGCGCCGAAGTGCGCCACCACCTGCGCAACGATTGCCGACGCGGCCTTGACCGGCTTGCAGAGGTCGATCTTCTTCGTGGTCTTCTTCGGAGCCTTCTTCTTCGCCTTTTTCTTGGCCATCTCATCCCCCACTCTGGAGTGTGCGTTCGAGCCGGGCGGTGAACTCGCCGGCGGTCTGCGGCCGGGCGGCGGCGGGTCCCAGCAGCCCGCCAAACAGCGCGCGCGCCGCCGGCGGGAGCACCGCCGCCGTCTCGGCCGCCCGCATCGGATCGGTGAGCACGCGGGCGATGGTGGCCGCGACGGTCGGCGCGCGGAACGGGTTGTCGCCGACGGCGCTTTCGAGGAGCGTCACGGCCAGCGCCCACAGGTCGTCCGCCACGGTCGGCGGCGCGCCGCCCAGCACCTCGGCCGAGAGATAGGCGGGCGTCCCACGCACGCCGTCCTCGCCGATCACCGAGCTCCCGGCCCAGGTGGAGCCTTCGACGAGCGACGCCGCGGCGTGCGACGCGACGCGCGGCAGCAGCGTCGCCAGCCCGAAGTCGAGCAGCTTCGGCGCCCCGCCCGCGGTGAAGCCGATGTTGCTCGGCTTGATGTCCCGATGCAGCAGGCCTGTCGCATGCAGGGTCTCGAGGGCTTCGGAGATGCTCACCCCGATGCGCAGCGCCTGATCCACCGGGAGCGGGCCGGTGCGCAGGCGGTCGGCGAGCGTCCCGCCCTGCAGGTACTCCATGACGAGCATGGGCGCACCGCGCCAATACTCCAGGCCGTAGAGCGTCGCCAGATTGGCGTGCTGGACGGTGGCCATCGCCTTGGCCTCGCGCCGCATCCGGGCCATCAGCACGGCGTCGGCCACCGGCAGGGTCTTGACCGCTCGCGGCTGCTGCAGGCGCAGGTCGATGGCGCGATAGACGACGCCCATGGCACCGATGCCGATGCGGCGGACGAAGCGGACGCGATCGGTCAGCGTCACCGGCACGGCGGCTCGCTGCAGCAGCCCACCGCACTCGCAGCTCAGCACGCTGGCGGCCACGACAGCGCCGCAGTCCACGCACTCCCGCGCCGGCGGATCGGCCAGCGCGGCGTCGCCCTCGCCCGCGTCGGTCTCGGCACGGACGACGCGGGCCAGGCTCGCAGCCATGGCGGCGCTCACCGCCGCCAGCAGCGCCAGGTCCTCACGCGCGTAGGGCAGCTCGCTCTTCTTCGGCCCGAGCGCCAGGAC
This sequence comes from Acidobacteriota bacterium, assembly GCA_040754955.1. Classification (GTDB taxonomy): domain Bacteria; phylum Acidobacteriota; class Vicinamibacteria; order Vicinamibacterales; family UBA2999; genus JBFMCA01. The sequence continues at coordinate 5,251 of JBFMCA010000046.1, forward strand.
GCCCACGAGGTTGTCCGCGCCCCGCAGCGGCGCCACCACGACCGCGTTCGCGGCATCGACCCACGCGCGCTCCGCCGGCAGGAGCCGGTCGGTCACCTGGCGGTCGGCTCCGGCGAGGTCGAGGGGCGTATCGCTCGCGGACACGAGCTGCGCCAGCGCGCCCCGCCGCGCGAGGGGCAGCAGATCGGCGTCGACGGCGTGCAGATAATCGTCCGCTCCCGCCACGAACAGCACCGAGCTCTCCGGGTGCAGGGCGGCGTCGATGGCCTCCCCGAGGAGCTGGCGATACGCCTCGAGCGTGCGAACCTGGCGGACCGCGTCCGCGAGTCGCAGGAGCGTCGTGGACGCGTCCACCCGATCGCGGAAGAAGTGCCGGTCGAGCATCGAGAGGAGCCGCCGCCGCCCAGCCGCGGCAGCGACGCCCGCGGCCGCCAGCGACAGCAGCACAACGCCTCTCGTGCCGGCGAGCAGTTCCGCGAGCGGTTGATCCCAGTTGACCACGATCATCAGCCCGAGCGTCGCCGCCGGCACTGCCGCCACGCCGCGGATGACGGATCGCGCGAGGATGTACTGCGCAGCCCGGCGGACGATCAGCCGCACGTCGAGCGCGTGCTGCACCAGCGCCGCGTAGGCGCCGGCGAGCGGCACCGCCGTGAGCGCGATCACGATGACGGCGCCCTTCAGCCGCGCGTAGGGCTCCGACGCGGCCGCGAACCAGGGCCAGATCGACTCCAGCACCACGTTGGCCGCGAGCGGCAGGAATCCGCCGACGATGCCGACCATCAGCAGGGCGAACCGGCGCCGATCGCCGGGCCCAAAGTCGCGCAGCTTCCACGGCATCAGCACGAACAGCGGCGTCAGCCACAGGAACTGCAACGTGAAGTACCAGTCGGAGCTGGAGGGGGAGGAGCGCCGCAGCTCCTGCGCCAGCGAGGCCAGCGCCGGCGGACCCGTGCGCACGAGCGTGTCCGCGAAGGTGTCAGCCGCCACGAGCACGACGCCCAGCCAGAAGGCCACCGCGGTCCCGAGCCGGAACACGCGCGCGAGCCCCGGCCGGACCGACGACCGCGGGAAGAGCGCGGCGAAATACCAGAGCAGGGCTGCCTGGAAGGCGTCCGTGCGCAGGTGGACGGTCAGCGCGGTAATGAACGAGGGGTTCTCAATCGCGCGGACGAACGGCGTCAGCAGCGTCGCGCCGGCGTCGAGCACGAAGAGCCCGAGCGCCCACGCGCGCCGGTCGGCGCGGCCATACCGGAGCAAAACGAACGCCAGCGCCATGAAGCAGGCCGCCTGCAGCAGCTGCGCCCACGGGGGAATGATGTGGTTGGGATTGGGCGACCACGACTCGAACAGCAGCGCCGCGACGAACACCGGCACGCGGGCGACGATCGGCACGGCCAACAGCGCCGCCGGCCAGACCGGGAACTCGCGCGCAGGCTGATCGGGCGCGGCGGGTCGGAGCCGACCTCGGACGATGGCCGAGAGGCGCGGGGGAGCGATCGTGGCCATGCAAGACCCTGCTGTCACGTCCATCCAGACGACTCGTGTATGGACTTAGACGGACACGCGCGAGCGCCAACCGCCAACCGGACGCCGAATCTACACGGAACCTAGAACTCCCCTAGAAATCGCCTGCCGTCACACCGTGCGCGTCGCCGGATCGCCCGCCAGGGCCGCATGGAAGCGGGCACGCACGGCGCCGAACTGCAGCTCGTCCCCATCCTCGACGGGCGTCGGCTGCGCCACGAGCGCGCCACCCACCCGCGTGCCGTTCTTGCTGCCGGCGTCCTCCACCACCGCGCGGAGGCCGTCAACGGTCACCGTGGCATGCCGCCGCGACACGCTGGCATCGTTCACGAAGACGTCCGCCTCGTCGTCGCGTCCGACGACGTTGATCCCTGGCGTCAGAAGCACGCGGCGGCGCTCGAACGCCAGCCAGGCCAGGGGGCCGTCCGCAGGCGCGGACCGCGATCGCAGCTCGCGCACGTCGGCCGCGAAACTGTAGCCGAGTCCGTGATGGGTGCGGATGGCGCCCGGGCCACGGGCCGGATCGCCCAGCGCCATCCTCGCCTGTCCCACGAGCACGGGGAGGTTGGCCTCGACGACGTGGGTGCCCCTCCAGATCCGCTCCATCAGATCGGCCTTGGCCACCACAGCGGGCCGGGCCTCGATGAGCACGGCGAGAAGCTCGAAGACCTTGGGGGAAAGCGGCACGGCCTCGCCGTCGCGAATCAGCTCGCGGCTGGTCGTGTCGAACCGACACCGGCCGAAGATGTAGCGCATGGCGGGACGGGGGTCAGCCGCAGAGGGTACTCCAACCAGGACGGTTCGCGACCGGCCCGATTTGAGACTTGGTGTACCAACAAGGCACTCCTGTGAGCACTTCCCGAGGCCCAATGCTCGCAGCGCTGCTCGCGGCCGGGGCGGGCTCGTGGTATGAGTGGGGTGCCAGGCCTGCGGAGCGACCCGATGTCCACCCCTTCAGGCGTCGTCGCCATGGCGGCCGCCTGCGTCTGCGCGCTGGCGATCGACCCCGGCGCGGCCCACCAGCAGCCCGTGTTCCGTGGAGGCGGCGACGTCGTCCGCGTCTTCGCCACCGTGACCGACGGCGATGGCCGCCTGGTGACCACGCTGACGCGGGACGAGTTCCAGGTCCGCGACGAGGGGCGCCCTCAGCCCATCACGGTGTTCGACAACAGCCCGCAGCCCATCCGCCTCGTCGTCATGCTCGACGTGTCGGGCAGCATGTCGGGCAACCTGTCGCTGCTGCGCCGCGCGACGGCGGAGCTCATCGGACGGCTGCGCCCGGGCGACGGCGCGCGGATCGGCACCTTCGGCCACGATATCCGGATCAGCCCGACCTTCACGCGCGAGCCCGCCCTCCTCCTCGACGCGCTGCCTGATCGCGTGTCTCCCGACGCGCCGACGCCGCTCTGGCGGGCGGTCGACGAGGCGATGGACGCGCTTCGCGAGGAAGACGGCGACGAGCGGCGCGTGGTGCTGGTGCTGAGCGACGGCAAGGACAGCGGCCCGACGTCGCTCGACTTCCGCCAGCGCCGGGCAAGCCAGGGCGACGTCATCGACCGCGCGCGCAAGGACGACGTGATGGTGTACGCGATTGGCCTCCGCAGCCGGCGCGCGCGACCGCTGATGCCGGGCATCGGGCCGGGCGGCCTCCAGGCCGCGATGACGGCCGACCTGCCCGAGCCGGGCCTGGCGCTCGTCGCGCAGGAAACCGGGGGCGGCTACTTCGAGCTGCGGTTCACCGAGGATCTCGGCGCCGCGTTCGCCCGCGTCGCCGACGAGCTGCACAACCAGTACCTCATCGGGTTCGCCCCGCCGAAAAGGGACGGCAAGGTGCACGACGTGGAGGTCCGCGTCACCCTGCGAGGTTTGAAGGCGCGTGGGCGCAAGAGCTACGTCGCGCCGCGCGGCTGAGCCGGCGCCGCGTCAGCCGCGCGCGACCCGCCCTATCTGGCGCACGTCAGGTGCCGGCCGCCGTCAATGGCAATGGTCTCCCCCGTGATCCACGACGAGGCCGGCGATGCCAGAAACGCGATGAGCTCGGCGATTTCCTCGGGCCGGCCCGGCCGGCCCAGCGGATGGGTCGTCTTCGATCGCTCGAGGAACTCGGCGTACTTCGCCTCGTCCATTCCGCCCCGGCGGTGGAGGTTGGTGACGGTCACGCCGGGGTTGACGTTGTTCACCCGCACGCCGATCGGGGCCCAGTCGAGCGCCGCGCAGCGGGTCATGTGATCGAGCGCCGCCTTGCTCGCGCAGTACGCGCCCACGCCGGGAAACGACCGCAGGCCGTTCACGCTCGACACGTTGACGATGGCGCCGGGGCGCTTGCTGAGATGGGGCAGCGCTTCGCGCATCAGGCGGAAGGGAGCCCGTGCGTTGATGGCGAACATCCGGTCCCACAGCGCGTCGCTCGTCGCGTCGATGGCGGCGGTTGCGATGACGCCGGCGGCGTTCACCAGGACGTCGATGGCACCGTAGGCGGCAGCGGCCGCGCCGACAATGCGCCTGGGAGCGTCCTCGTCGGTGACGTCGGCCACGACGGCCGACGCGCGGCGCCCGCCTGAGACGAGCTCGGCCACCAGGGCCTCCAGGGCCGCCGACTGGCGCCCGACGGCGACCACCGTCGCACCGGCCGCTGACAACCGGCGCGCCGCGGCCCGGCCGATGCCGCTCGACGCTCCCGTCACCACTGCCACCTGTCCGTCAAAGGTCTGATCCATGGTGCGCTCAGTGTAGGACAGGCGTCACTTCGCGGGGACGAACACCCGCAAGTTTCGGCCCGGTCGAACCGAAAAGCCGCGACAGCAGGCCCTCCGACCAGCCGCCCCGGCGGCAAGTGTTTTGCGACGGCTGCACGAGCACCAATGCCCGACCGCCACCACGACGTGTACTCGGCCCTCGAGATTGCTGCCGCGGCGGGAGTGCCCGCCGGCGTCGCCGAGGTGCTGGTGGGTCCGCGCCTTGTGCCGTGGGATGAGGCGGTCAGCCTCGTGAAGAGCCTGCGCGGCAGCAACGAGCTGCGGCTGCTGAGTCCGGAGGGACCCCAGCGGACGGCGGCCGTGCCGCTGGTCGTATCCACAACCCTTCACGGGCTGGCGGCCGGGTTGGCGCTGATGCTGGCCAGCCTCGGCTCGGCCGCGGCGCTCGAGAAGACCCAGCCGCTGATGCGGCCGAGTGAACCGCTCCGCCTGGTGTTTCTTGCGCAGCCCGGCCCCGGGGGGGGCGGCGGCGGCGGCGGACTCAGGATGCCGGCGCCGCCGCCAAAGGCGGAGCGCACGGGCACGCGCCGCCTGAGCAGCCCGATCCCGGCGCGCCCGACCACGCCGCCGTATCGACCACCGCCGCGGGTCACCCCGCCACCGCCGCCGATTGCGTCGCGACGGCTGCCGCCGGTGGAGGCGCCGGTCGCGGCGGCGCCGTCCGATGCGCGCGATCGCGCCGGAGTGCTCTCGGAGACGCACGTGGACGCGCCCAGCAGCGGTCCCGGGACGGGCGGAGGCACGGGCACAGGACTGGGCGCGGGCATCGGCGAGGGATCGGGCGGCGGCATCGGAGCTGGCGAGGGGGGCGGCATCGGTGGCGGGCCGTACCGTCCGGGCAGCGGGGTCGAGCCGCCTCGGCTCATTCGGGAGGTCCGCGCCGACTACACGGAGGAGGCGCGCCGAGCCGGGCTGAGCGGCGAAGTGCTGCTCGAACTGGTCGTCCGCCGCGACGGCACGGTCGGCGACGTCCGGCTCGTGCGCGGGCTGGGCGGGGGACTTGACGCCGAGGCCATCAGGGCCGTCCGCCAGTGGCGCTTCGCACCGGCGCGCATGACGGGCACACCGGTGGACGTGCTGGTCGAAGTCGCGGTGGAGTTCCGGCTCCGGTAACGCGCGTGGAAAGGCTCGTGGTCATGGATACCGCGCTGCTCGTCGTCACAATCGCGTCGCTCGCCGTCGCGGCCGTGATGTCGGTTCTTGCGTGGAGAGTGAGCCGCGCCGAGCGACAGCGATCGGAGGCACGCATCGCGGCGCTCGCGGCCGCGGCCGACGAGGCCAATGCGCCGCGGCTCGTGGGCCGCCGGGCGCCGTGGTCGGCGCCGGTGCCGGCACCGCCGGGACCAGGGCCCGGCGCCCGGAGGCGGGAGCCCAGAGCCTTTCTCGAAGCCGCGTCCGGCGCGGCGTCGGATGGCGGGCGTCAGCGCGCGCTGGCGGTCGGCGCGGCGCTGCTCATCGCGGCGCTTGGCGCGGCGGGCGCGCGCATGTTCGCCGGCGGAAGCGGGCGAGCGCTCGCGCCCCACACGCTCGAGACGAACGCGGCGGCCATCAGCACGCACGCGCCGCTCGAGCTCCTGTCGCTCAGCCACGAGCGCGCCGGGACGCGGCTGACGGTTCGGGGGCTGGTGAGGAACCCGGCGCGCGGCCGCCCGGTGGACGATCTGGAAGCGGTCCTCTTTCTGTTCGACGAGGGCGGCACGTTCGTGACGAGCGCGCGCGCGGGGGTGGAGTTCCGCCGCCTGGGGCCGGGGGACGAGACGCCGTTCGTGCTCACTGCGGAAGCGCCGCCATCGGCGGCGCGCTATCGTGTCAGCTTTCGGGCGAGCGACGTCGTGGTGCCGCACGTCGATCGGCGGGAGGCGCCATGAGTCGGGTGTTCGCCGTGATCGTGGCCCTCGCGGCCGCCGCGCCGGCCGTCACCGGGCAGGAAGGCTTTCGCTTCAAGAGCGGCGTCGAGCTCATCAACGTGACCGCCACGGTCACCGACCAGGCGGGGCGATTCGTGCCGGGACTGCGGCAGGAGGACTTTCGCGTCTTCGAGGACGGCTCGCCGGTGGAGGTGACCCACTTCAGCGCGGAGCGCGTCCCGGTCAGCCTCGGCCTCGTGGTGGACACGAGCGGCAGCATGGCCGGTGACAAGTGGGTGGCGGCGCGTGAGGCGATCGAGCGGTTCCTGGACGCGCTGCCCGATCCCGATGACGAGTTCTTCCTCTACGGGTTCTCGGCGTCGCCCGAGCTCATCCAGGACTGGACGTCGGATCGCCGGGCGGTGAGCGCGCGGCTCCGGCGGGTGGCGCCGACCGGAGGCACCGCGATGTACGACGCGGTCGCCGAGGCCGTGCCGATCGCCCAGACCGGCCGGAACCGCAAGAAGGCGGTCGTGGTGATCTCCGACGGCAACGACACGAACAGCCATCTCGACGTGTCCGAGATCCGGCAGCTCGTGCGCGAGAGCGAAGTGCTCGTCTACGCCGTCGGCGTGGACGGCCAGGGCGAAGCCACCGTGCGGGTGCGGCCGACGCCGCCCGTGGCGCGGCCGCCGATTCCGACGCCGTTCCCGGTGCCGGGGGGCGGGCGCCGCGGGCCCACGTGGCCGCCTGCGCCGCCGCAGATGCCGCCGCCCACCAGCCGCGGCGGCGGGAGCGATCGCGTCAACGTCGTCGCGCTGCGGGAGATGACGGACGACAGCGGGGGACGGACGGAGATCGTCCGCTCGGTACGCGATCTGGGGCGGGCGACGGCCGGCATCGCGGACGAGCTCAGCCGCCAGTACTACCTGGGGTACCCGAGCCTCGGCCACCGCGACGGGCGGTGGCACACCATCCGCGTCGAGGTCGACCAGTCGGGCGTGCGGGTGCGAGCGCGGCGCGGGTACGTCGCCACGCCCTGACACGCGTCTCCCGCGAGCTGTCCTCCCGGGCGCACAGGCCCGGCATCGCCTCCCGCAACGTCGTGGTGTCTCACCCGTTGGCCTGACGAGGGCGCTGGCACGAGACTCGCAATAGCGCCGGACGTGCCACACAGAAAGGAGCAGGTGGTCATGGTCAGGCGTCTGGTGTCTCTCGTCGCGCTCGTCGCGCTCGTGGCGGCAGTGCCGGCAGTGGCGGCGGCCGACGAGCCGCGCAAGGATCTGCAGATCTTCCGCGACATCTCGGACCAGGTGCATCGCTACACGCGGTTCACGATCTTCGACAGCGTCTCGGCGTCGGTGACCGACGGCCGGGTCGTGCTGACGGGCTGGGTGACGATGCCGTACAAGAAGGACGACATCGAGGAGCGGGCCCGCAAGGTGGCGGGCGTCAGCGCGATCGAGAACCGCATCGAGGTGCTGCCGGTCTCGCCGTTCGACGACGAGCTGCGGTTCCGCATCGCGCGGGCCATCTACGGCAACTCGTCGTTCTGGCACTACGCGTCGATGGTGAACCCGCCGATTCACATCGTCGTCAACCGGGGCCGCGTGACGCTGCAGGGCGTCGTGCAGAACAACGTGGAGCGGCAGCTCGCGCGGTCGCTCGCCTCGGGCTTCGGCGCCTTCGAGGTGACGAGCGAGCTCAGGACGGACGAGGAGGTGCGCGCGGAGCTCGAAAAAGCCCTAGACTGAGGGCATGACGCGCGCGACTCTCATCGGGATTGCGACGGCGGCCGTGGTGACGGCCGCTGTCGTGCTGTACGCGGCCCCGCTGCAAGCGCAGGGGCCGCAACGCCAGCGGGGGCCGGTCATTGACGGCTACGGCGGCACGTTCGACGTGCCGGCGGGCAGCCTGATGCCGCGGCTGGACCTTGACTACCGGGTGGCCTTCGACGTGGGGACCGCGGCCGACGACCCCAAGGCGGTCAATCCGAAGATCGACGCCGTGGCGCGGTTCCTGAACATGCACGCGCGGGCGGGCGTGCCGCGGGAGCGGCTCCAGGCGGCCCTGGTGATCCACTCGCCGGGCGCGAAGGATGCGATCGACCACTCCGCGTACCGGGAGCGCTTCGGCGTGGACAACCCGAACCTGCCGCTGCTCGAGGCCCTTGCCGCGGCAGGCGTGCGCATCTACGTGTGCGGGCAGTCGCTGGCCAGCCGGGGCTTCGGGTTCGCGCACGTGGGCGCACCGGTGACGGTGGCGCTGTCGGCGATGACCGCGCACCACCTGCTGCGTGCGGAGGGTTACGCGGTCAACCCGTTCTAGTCTCAGGCGTCCGGCGCCCGCACGCCAGCGGCGTCGACCGCCCGCTGCCGTGCGGGATCAGATGTCCTTCTCGAGGTGGATCTCGTCTCGGATGGGGATGCCGGCGAAGCCGATGGACGGCGGCTGGTTGAAGTGCGTCGGCACGGCGCCGGGGAGCACGTCGGAGATGCGGTAGCCGCGGCGCTGGTAGAAGTAGAGCGACGGCAGGTTGTCGTTGGTCGTCGCGACGACGACGCGCGCCAGACCGCGCTTCCGCGCGATGAGCTCGGCCTCGGCCACGAGATACCCGCCGACGCCCGAGCGCTGCCACATCGGGTCGGTCGCGAGCGCGATGATGTGGAGCGCGCCGTCCATGAGCCGGTATGCGAGCGCGCCCGCCATATCCCCTTCCATCTCGGCGACGATGGCGTCGGCGCGGTCGAGGTTCATCTCCTCGCCGAACTGCACGAGGCGCGTCCGCCCGAAGTCGCGCTGGAACAGGTCCTGCACCAGCCGGCGGTCCTTCTCCTCGGCGTTTCGGACGAGGACGGGCGGCAGCTCCAGGTGCGGCCGGCACCCGCAGACGACCTGCAGGCGTGCGTCCTCCCAGTCGACGAACTTGCCGCAACGCGAGCAGCGGAGCACGGTGGGTTTGGCGCCGAAGGCGAGCTTGGTCATGGCGGTCACACCGGTTGTCGGGCCTCGTCGGCGCGTCCCCGGCGCCCGACGAGCCAGATGAGCAGGGCGACCGTGCCGAGGGCCAGCACGATCATGGATCCGAAGAGCACGAGCGTCCGCGCCAGGATCGAGTCGGTTTCCATGTGCACTTCGATGGCCAGGGGCCGTCCGGCGAGGCGCTCGCCGAGGGGCTGCTCCCAGGCGATGATGTTGCCGCGCTCGACGCCGGTCGGGGAGTTGTGGAACGGCACGCGGCTCGGCAGGTGCAGTCGGACGGCGACGAGCTCGGAGCCGTCCCACCCGACGCTGCCGACGTCGCGGCCGGCGGCGTCGCCCAGGCGCTGCTCGTAGACCAGGAGGCCCTCCCGCTCGGCGAAGCGATACTCGGACCACGCGAACGGCGGCGCCTCTCCCAGGCGGCGGATGTCGTCCACCTCGATGCGCAGGTGCACGTACCGGCGCCCCTCGCGCCGCGAGAGCGTCACGCTGCCGACGCGGGTGACGGGCGACTCGAAGAAGGCGCGGACGTCGTTCCGATCGAGGCGAGCCGCGGGATCGAGCGGCAGGTTGGCGCCGCGCAGCGCCACGAGCGCGGGCACGGCGGCGTTGACATACACGGTCGCGGACCCGTCGAGCGCGAGATACACATCCTCTTCGTATTCGTACTTGCGCGCGAACGTGGAGCGACAGGCGGCGGAGAGGGCGGCGGACGCAACGACAATCGCCAGGAGCACCGTCGCGCGGGCCCGCGCGCCATCGAGCGCGAAGAGCATGGCCAACACCGAATGATATACTGACCAGCCCTCCATGGCGGACGCGCCCACGCTGTTCCTGATCGACGGCAGCAACCAGATGTACCGCGCGTATCACGCCATCCGAGGGCTGACCGGACCGGGCGGCCGCTCGACCAACGCCGTGTACGGGTTCGTGACGATGCTCCGCAAGCTCCTGGCGGATCATCGCCCCGAGTACATCGGCGCCGCCTTCGACGTGGCCGGCGCCACGTTCCGCGATCAGCTGGCGGCCGACTACAAGGCCAATCGCGCGGCGATGCCCGCCGATCTCGCCGAGCAGATCCCGTGGGTCCACGAGGCGTGCGAGGCGCTCGGCGTGCCGATCTTCACGGCCGAGGGCTTCGAGGCCGACGATGTGCTCGGGACGCTCGCGCGGCAGGCGGCCGCGCGCGGTTTCCGCGTGGCGCTCGTGACCGGCGACAAGGACTTCTTCCAGCTCGTCGGCGGCAACATCCTCGTCTACAACCCGCGCGACGACGGCACGTGGTACGACGAACGCGGGGTGGCGGAGAAGTTCGGCGTCCCGCCGGACCGCGTGGTGGACGTGCTCGCGCTCATGGGCGACGCCAGCGACAACGTCAAGGGCGTGCCGGGGATTGGCGAGAAGGGCGCGCGCGAGCTGATCGCCACGTGGGGATCGCTCGACGCGCTGCTGGCCCACGCCGCCGAGGTGCCGCAGAAGAAGTACCGTGAGGGCCTGCTGGCCCACGCGGACCAGGCGCGGCAGAGCCGGGAGCTGGTCACGATTCGAACGGACGTGGACGTGAGGTTCGACGCCGAGCGGTTCCGCTTCCGCGGCCCGTCCCGGGAGCGCTGCTATGCGCTCTTCTCCGAGCTCGGCTTCCGGACGCTCGTCACGGAGTATGCGCCGACGGCCGATACCGTGACCCGCGACTACGCCGCCGTCACGACGACGGAGGAGCTCGAGGCGCTGGCCGCCGGCATGGCCGCCGCGGGACGCTGCGCCGTGCACGCCATCGCCGACGGGTCGGCGCCGGTCCGCGCCGCGCTCGTCGGCCTGGTCGTGTCGACGGCCCCGCGACAGGCGCGCTACGTGCCGATGGGGCACGAGGGGTTTGCCGGGGGCGCCTCGATGGATCGCGCCACGGTGGCCGCCGTGCTGGGGCCGGTGCTGGCCGACGCCTCGGTGCGGAAGATCGGCCACGATCTGAAGGCCGATCTGATCGTGCTGGGGCGCGCGGGCCTGCCGCTCGACGGGCTCGACTGCGACACCATGATCGCGAGCTACCTCCTGGACGCGACGCGATCGAGCCAGGCGCTCGAGCCGCTGGCGCTCGAGCAGATCGGCTACAAGGCGCTGACAGCCGAGGAGGTGTGCGGCAAGGGCGCGAAAGCGCTGCCCTTCCGATCGATTCCCGTGGAGGGCGTCCTCGACTACGCGGGCGAGCGGACGGACCTGGCGCTGCAGCTCGCGGACCGCGTCCTGCCGCAGCTCGCGGCCGAATCGCTCGATCGCGTCTACCGGGAGCTGGAGCTGCCGCTGGTGCCGATCCTCGCGGATCTCGAGCGCGCCGGCGTCCGCGTGGATACGCGCGTCCTCGCCGCGCTGGCGGCCGTCGTCGATCGCGAGCTCGACGCGCTGGCCGCGGAGATCTTCCGCCTCGCCGGCGGGGAGTTCAACATCGCGTCGCCGAAGCAGCTCGGCGAAGTGCTCTTCGAGCGCCTCAACCTCCCCGTCCTGAAGCGCACGGGCACGACGCGGACGGCGTCGACTTCGGTCGACGTGCTGGAGGAGCTGGCCGAGACGCACGACCTGCCGCGGCGCGTGCTCGAGTGGCGCGGGCTCGCCAAGCTCAAGGGCACGTACATCGACGCGCTCCCGGGCCTGGTCAATCCCGAGACGGGACGGGTGCACACGCAGTTCAACCAGGCCGTCGCCGCCACGGGCCGGCTGTCGAGCAGCGATCCCAACCTTCAGAACATCCCGATCCGCACCGAGGTGGGGCGCGAGATCCGCCGGGCGTTCGTCGCCGATCCCGGCGCGCTCCTCGTGTCGGCGGACTACTCGCAGATCGAGCTCCGGGTGCTGGCGCACCTCTCGGGCGACGAGTCGCTCACGGCGGCGTTTGCACGCGGCGACGACATCCACGACCAGACGGCGCGGAAGGTGTTCGGCGAGGACAGCGGCCTCGACCCGCACGAGCTGCGGCGGCGGGCGAAGATCATCAACTACGCGCTGCTCTACGGCAAGACGGCCTTCACGCTGTCGAAGGACATCGGCGTCCCGCAGGCGGCGGCCCAGGCGTTCATCGACGCGTACTTCGCCGGGTTCCCGCGCGTGCGGGCGTTCATCGACCAGACGCTCGAGGACGCGCGCCGGACCGGCGTGGTGAAGACGCTCTTCGGCCGGCGGCGGCCGGTGCCGGAGATCACATCGCGGAACGGGCAGATCCGCGCCGCCGCGGAGCGGATTGCGGTGAACCTGCCCATCCAGGGCACGGCCGCCGACATCCTCAAGCGGGCCATGATCGACGTGCACGCGCGGCTCGCCGCCGCGCACCCGCGCGCGCGGATGATCCTGACCGTGCACGACGAGCTGCTGTTCGAGGTCCCGGCGGCTGAGGCGGCCGACGTGGCGGCTCTCGTGAAGGACGTGATGGCGGCCGCCGTGCCGCTGCGCGTGCCGCTCGAGGTGGACGTCGGGATCGGCGAGAACTGGAAGCAGGCGAAGGCCTGACGGCTACCTCCAGCGCTCCTTGACGAGCGCCCACTCGGCGCGCAGGTCGGCCTCGGCGCGGGCGCGGGCCTCGGGCGCCAGGCGGGCCACGCGATCGGGAATGATGCCCTCGCGCACGAGGCGATCGAGATCCGCGCGGAGGGCCGCGGCGCGGTCGCCGGCGAGCCGGGCGCGCACCCAGCCGGCGATGGCGGCGTCCCAGGCCTGGGCGGCCTGTCCCTCGCCGCGCGCCGCCGCCGCCACCCAGTACGCGGCCGCCGCCAGTCCCGGCTCCCGCGCGAGCTCGCGCGCCATGCGGTCGCCGAGCCGCGCAAAGGCGTCGCGGCGCGCATCGGCCGGGACGCCTGCGGCGTGGCGTTCGACGGCGCTGCCCCACCAGTCGAGCGCGGCCTCGCGCAGGCGCGGATCGCCGCCGGCGGCCACCTCGACGGCGCTCTCGAGGACGCGGGCGGCGGCGCCGAAGTCGTCCTCGAGGAAGAGCGCCTGGCCAAGGGCCAGGAGGTACTCGACGCGGTCGCGCGCGCCGAGCACGTCGGCGCGCACTGCGCCCAGGGCCGTGCGGGCGGCGGCCAGGTCGGCGGGGTCGACGCGCTCGCGGTAGCGTTCGAGGTGCGCCCGCGCCAGCACCACCGCCGCGGCATCCGCGGTGGCCGGCGTGCGGCGGGCGGCGGTCGCCGCCTCGATGGCAACGTCGAACTGGCGCTGGTTGTACGCGGTCCGCGCCCGGGCCAGGTCGGCCGGCGTGGCGGCCGCCGCCAGCGGCCACGCCACGAGAAGCAGCGCAGCGGCAGGACGCATGGGAAGCCATGCTAGCACGCGGTACAATGGCGGGTCGCATGACGGACCCGGTCATCGTGCCGCGGGCCGAGCACCCCCTCTCGCGCCAGGACATCGACGCCGACGCGCTCAAGGTGCTCTACCGGCTGCACCAGTTCAACCACACCGCCTACCTCGTGGGCGGCAGCGTGCGCGACCTGCTGCTCGGCCGGCGGCCGAAGGACTTCGACATCGGCACGTCCGCGCACCCGTACCAGATCAAGAAGCTGTTCCGGAACTGCTGGATCATCGGCCGGCGCTTCCGCCTTGCCCACGTCAAGTTCGGGCCGAAGACGATCGAGGTCGCGACCTTCCGGCGGCACGTGCTGCCCGGCACCGAGCTCGAAGGCGCGCTCAAGCCCGACGCGGAGCCGCCGGAGGGCCCCGGCACGGTGGAGGCGCCTGACGGCGCGGCGCGGCACGACAACACCTTCGGCACGCCCGAGGAAGACGCGTTCCGGCGCGACTTCACCATCAACGCGCTCTTCTACGACATCGGGACCTTCGCGATCATCGACTACGTCGGCGGGCTCCAGGACCTGAAAGACCGGGTGATCCGGTCGATCGGCGATCCCAACGTCCGGTTCCCGGAAGATCCCGTGCGCATGTTCCGCGCGATCGCGCTCGCTTCGCGCCTCGACTTCACCCTCGACGCCGAGGTGGTCGACGCCATCGAGCGACATCGGCATCTGATCGCGTCAGCCTCGCCGGCCCGCCTCATCGAGGAGTACTACAAGGTGCTCCGGTCGGGCTCGGCGGCCAAGACCTTCCGCATGCTCGCCCACCACCGCCTGCTCGAGCCCGTGACGCCCGAACTGCAGGCCGGCGCCGCCAACACCGCGCTCTGGGACTCGCTCGAGGACCTGGACACCTACCGGCTGCGGTACGACGCGGCGCCGCCGTCGATGACCAACCCCATCCTCCTGGGATCGCTGCTCGTGCCGCTGGGCCTGATGCCGACGGCGCGCCACGCCGGGCCGGAGCCCCCGGACGACGAGGCGCCGCCGCCCGCGCGGGCGGGCCGACGCCGCGACCGGCCGAAGGAGCCGCTCCTCAAGATTGGCGCGCTGCCGGTGGCGCGGCGCGACACCGAGCGCCTCCGCCAGATTCTCTCCATGCAGCGGCGCCTGGCCGATCTCGACCAGTCGCCGCGCGCCCGCCGGGCGCTGCTCCACCGCGGTTCGTTTCAGGACGCGTTCACCTGGTTCGAGATTCACGGGCACAATCCGCCCGTGCTGGAGCACTGGAAGGGTTTCATCGAGGCCGCCGGCGTGCCCGGTGACGGCGGGCCCGCCGACGGCGGGGCGCCGCCCGACGGCGAGCGGCGACGACGGCGGCGGCGCGGGCGGCGGCGGCGGGGCGGGCGGCGGTTTCACCGCCCGCCGGAACAGTAGCGCGCCTCAGCCGTGGCGGCGCTCGAAGTCCTGCATGAAGGACACGAGCGCGTCGATGCCCTCTTCCGGAAACGCGTTGTAGATGGACGCGCGTATGCCGCCGACCGAGCGGTGCCCCTTGAGTCCGTCGAGGCCGGCCGCCGTGGCCTCCCTGACGAACGCCTTCTCCAGATCCTCGGAGGGCAGCCGGAAGGTCACGTTCATCGCGGATCGGCTCGCCTTCTCGGCGGTCCCTTTGTAGAACCCCGTGCGATCGATCTCGGCGTACAGCCGCCCCGCCTTGCGCGCGTTGCGCTCGCCGATCGCCGCCAGCCCGCCCTCGGCGAGCGCCCACTGCATCACCAGGCCCAGCAGGTAGATGCCGAAGCACGGCGGCGTGTTGTACATCGAGCCGTTCTCAACGTGCACGGCATAGCTGAGCATCGTGTGGAGCGACTTGGGCGAAGCCACCAGATCCTCGCGGATGATGACCAGCGTGACACCCGACGGCCCGAGGTTCTTCTGCGCCCCGGCGTAGATGAGCCCGTACTTCGAGACGTCGATCGGCCGGCTGAAGATGTCCGACGACGCGTCGGCGACGAGGGGCACGCGGCCCACCTCCGGCTCGGCCGCCCACTGGGTGCCGAAAATGGTGTTGTTGGTCGTGATGTGCACGTAGGCGGCGTCTGGCGTGAGGGTCAGCTCGTCCTGCCGCGGGATGCGCGAGAAGTTCTCGGACTCGGTCGACCCGGCGACGTGCACCGAGCCCACGCGCTGCGCCTCCTTGAGCGCTTTCTGCGACCACGCGCCGGTCAGCACGTAGTCGGCGATGCGGCCCGGCGTCAGCAGGTTGAGCGGCACCATCGAGAACTGAAGCGACGCCCCGCCCTGGAGGAAGAGGACCTTGTAGCTCGGCGGGACGCCGCCGAGCGCGCGGAGATCGGCCTCGGCCCGCGCGAGGATGTCCTCGAAGGTCTTCGAGCGATGGCTGATCTCGAGAATCGACATGCCGACGCCCGGCAGCGCGACCAGGTCCCGCTGCGCCTGCTCGAGGACGGACACCGGCAGCACGGCGGGACCCGCGGAGAAGTTGTAGATGCGATGGACGGTGGTGGACATGTCGAAACCTCAGCCGCGGAAGGCGAACAGCGGGACACACATCAGAGCGCGACCAGGCGAAGATCCAGGATCTCGGGGTTCCCCGACTGCATGGCCGCCAGCGCAGCCGGCGCCGGCGCGCCGTCGAGGTTGATCCGCGCGACGGCCGCGCCGCCGCCGTCGAAGATCACGTTCTCGGTTTCCTGGACGTTGAGGCCCGCTTCGCGCAGGACCTGGAACACGTGCGCCAGCACGCCGGGCACGTCGCGGTGCCGCACGACCAGCATATGCGAGGCGGCGGTACGCCGCGCGAGGTTCACGACGTTTGGCACCTGGCCGGTCTGCTTGAACAGCCGGACGATGCGCACCGCCTCGGCGGCAATGGCCTCCTGCGCCTGATCGGTGGACGCACCGATGTGGTGCGTGCCGTACACGCCCGGCAGCCGGACGATGGCATCGGCGAAGGCGCCGGTGGCTCCGGCGGGCTCGTCGGCGAAGACGTCCAGGCCCACGCGGATGCCCTTCTCGGCCACGGCCGCCGCGACAGCGGCGTAGTCCATCACCTCCGCTCGCGCGGTGTTGATGAGATACGCGCCCGGCCGCACGCGGGCCAGCAGCGCCGCGCCGACGAACCCGCGGGTCGCCGGGGTCAGCGCCAGGTGAACGCTCACGACGTCGGCGCCCGACACGGCGTCCTCCGGCGTCGCGGCAACCGCGACGTCAAAGGTCTCCGCCGCCCGCGCGCGCGCATGCCCGTCCTCGGCGAACCTCCGGCTCCAGACCACCACCGGCATGCCGAAGGCCCGGGCCCGCCGCGCGACTTCCTGGCCGATGCTGCCGAAGCCCAGCAGGGCGAGCGTCCGGCCATGAAGGCCCCGGGCCTTCGAGTACTCCTTCTTGTTCCACGTGCCCGCCCGCAGATCGGCGACGTTGTCGGGAATGCGGCGATCGAGGGCGAGCATCAGCCCGAGGGTCAGCTCGGCGACGGCCACGGCGTTCTTCCCCGGGCAGTTCGACACGTAGATGCCGCGCGCGGACGCGCCCGCGACGTCGATTGTGTTCACGCCGGCGCCGGCGCGGACGACGAGCGACAGCGCACCGGCATCGAGCGCCGCGGCATCGACCTTCGTGGAGCGCACCACGAGCACCTGCGCGCCGGAGGTCCGCACGGCCTCGACCAGGGCCGCGTCCTTGGCGTCGGGCTGATAGACCACCTCGCAGCCCGCCGCCGCGAGTCCATCGAGCCCGCTCTGTTCGAACGTGTCAGCGACGAGGACAACCATCCGGACCTTCGAACCCCTAGATCAAATGCGACAGCAGGCCGTCGCGCAGCTTCGGCTCGAACCAGGTGGACTTGGGCGGCATGATGCCGCCCGCGTCGGCGATGCGCATGAGATCGCGGACCGACACCGGGTAGAGGGAGAACGCCACCGCGGCGCGGCCGGCGTGGACACGCGCCTCGAGCGCGGCGGTGCCGCGGATGCCACCGACGAAGTCGATGCGCGTGTCGGTGCGCACGTCGCCGACGCCGAGCAGCGGCCCGATCACGAGGTCCTGGAGCCGGCTCACGTCAAGCGCGGCCGCCGCGTCGGCGCCGGGCGGCGCGTCGGGCAGGGTCAGCGTGAACCAGCGGCCGTCGAGATACATCGCGACGCGTCCCGGCTGCTCCGGAGCCGGCGGCCCGCCCTCCTCCACGAGCAGCTTCGCACGGAGCGCGGTCAGCAGGCCGGTCGGCGTGAGGCCGCCCAGGTCGGCCACGACGCGGTTGTACGGGAGGATCTGCATCTGATTGTCCGGGAACGCGACGGCGAGCATGCGATCGTGCTCGCCGGGCCCGGCGGCGGCCGCCAGCGCGCGGCGCGCACGGGCGGCGCTGGCCGCGCGGTGGTGCCCGTCCGCGATGTACAGACACGGCACGTCGGCGAAGGCGGCGACCATCGCGCGGGCGTCGGCGTCGGGCGCACGCCACACGGTGTGTCCCACGCCGTCAGGCGCGGTGAAGTCGTAGAGCGGCGCCTCGTTCGCGGCATGCGCGACCGCCGCGTCGACGGCGGCGCTGGCCTCGTAGGTGAGCAACACCGGGCCGGTCTGCGCGCGGATCGCCAGCATGTGGCGCGTCCGGTCGTCCTCCTTGTCGGGCCGCGTCTTCTCGTGCTTCCTGATCAGATCGCGGTCGTACTCGTCGATCGAGAAGCAGGCGGCGACGCCGGTCTGCTCGTGCCGGCCCATGCGCAGGCGGTAGACGTAGATCGAGGGGCGCTCCTCGACCTGCAGAGGCGCCGCGGACCGGAGCGCGGCAAAGGCCTTCGCGGCCTGCGCGTAGGCCTCGTCGCCGTGGATGTCGGCAGTCGCCGGCAGGTCAATCTCGGGCCTTGACACGTGCAGGAACGAGAGCGGGTTCCCGTCGGCCAGTGCCCGCGCCTCGTCGGTGCTGACGACGTCGTACGGGACCGCGGCGACGCGCGCGACGGCCTCGGGCGCCGGCCGCAGGGCGGCGAAGGGAAACACCAGTGCCATAAACGCCTGATTATATCGGACGGCTCACCGGGTGCGGGGCGCGCCGGCCGGCGTCAGTTGGTCGCGCGAAGGGGCGACGCGGCGGCGCTGAAGAGACGGTCGCGCTCGGCCTGGAACGCCGCGAGGTGGACAGCCGCGATCGGCTCGCCCGGCGGCATGTTGCGGTGCTCGGTGACCGGGTTCACATACCGGCCGTTCCTGCGGAGGCCGTAGTGCAGGTGCGTGCCGGTAACCAGGCCCGTCGCGCCGACGCGGCCGACGAGATCGCCCTGGCCGACGCGGGCGCCGCGCCGGACGGCGATGGACGACAGGTGCAGATACTCGCTCTCGTAGCCGCTCGCGTGGCGCACCCGCACGGTGTTGCCGCCGCCGGCGGTCCACCCGGCCTGCGTCACAACGCCCGCCGACACGGCCACGACGGGGGCGCCATGGGGCGCGGAGTAGTCCACGCCGTTGTGCGCGCGCGTGATGTTGAGCACGGGATGCCGCCGCGCGCGGGAGTAACGCGAGGTGATGCGCGGCTCGAACTTGAGCGGCGACTTCAAGAAGAACCGGCGAATCGATCGGCCCTGCTCGTCGTAGTAGCCTGGGCGCCCGCCGGGCGGCGTGAAGCGGATGGCGCGGAGCGTGCGGCCGGCGTTGACGAACTCGGCGGCCAGCACCGGTCCGTACCCGGCGAACCGTCCGTCCTCGCGCGTCGCCCGCTCGACGACCAGCCGAAAGCTGTCGTCGGGCTGCACGTCGCTGTTGAAGTCGATGTCGCCCGAGAAGACGTCCGCGAGCGCCAGCGCGAGGTCGATGCGCTCGCCGGCGGCGTCGAAGGCCTGGACGAGCGAGGGCGTCTGGCGCGTGATCGCGCCCTGCACCACGATCTGCTCGTACTGCTTCGGAATGGCGGCGATCTCGGCGTCGAAGCCGTCCGCGCCCCGCTCCATGCGCAGCACGCGATCGGCATCAATCTCGTACGCGAACGCCCGGACGTGCCCGTCGAGCAGCCGATCGAGCACCAGGGTCTGCCCCGCGCGGAACCGGCGCAGGTCGAACTGACCGCCCGCGGCGCTGACGAGCGCCGCCACGTCGGCCGGCGTGACGCTCAGCGACGCCAGCAGGGCCGCCAGCGTGGTGCCGGGGGGCACCGAGACGGAGACGATCTCGGCGTCGCGCGGCAGGACGATGTCGGCGGCGACGCGGGTGACGACCGCGGCCTCCTCGGGGTGCGCGTCGATGAGGCGCACGCCGGCCACGGCCGCCGCCGTAAGAGCGGCGGCAGCCAGGCCGGCGATCACGAATCGACGAAGGCGCCCGGACACGATCCCGCTAATCCCGGGCCCCCGGGGGACGCGGCGCCTGCGCGCGCTCGGTCGTGGGCGGCACGACGCCCTTGAGACGCATCAGGATGACCTTCTGCCCGTATTCGTTGTTGTTGTGGGCAATGGTGCCGACCAGCAGCTGCACGCGCGGCACCCGGTTCTGCCCGGCCTGCACCATCTCGGCCAGCGTGGCGTCGGTCTGCGCTTCGTACACCGCCGCGCAGTAGGCCTGGACGGCCTTCGCCGCCGCAACCAGCCTGGCCTTGTCGGTCACCTTCTCGAGGTCTTCCTTGTTGGGGTTCGGCTCGCCCTTCGCGCGCGAGCAGTTGTTGTAGGCCGAGTTGATCGTGTGGCCGACGAACCCGGCAAATGTCCGGGTCTCCTTGGTCGCCTGGAACAGGTAGTCGGCTTCGGGCATCTTCTCCGCCGATTCGACGAGGTTTCTGAACGAGCCGGCGGCGCTGCGCTGCAGCACCTCGGCGACGGCTCTCGATTGCGCGGCGGCCGGCACGGCGACCATCAGCAGGGCGCACAAAGCGGTGGTGACTCGGACCATGGGACGCTCCAGGCGAAAGAGAATGACGCGGACCGGACCGGCCCGCGCCGCTCGCGAGCCTATTGTGCACGATCTCCGGCGAATACGCGCCGGCCGATTGGGACGCTTACCGCCGGATCGGCACCACGAGCTCGGCGGATCTACCCGCTTCGACACGGACCGTCCGACGCACCTCCCGGCCGTTCGCCGCCACGACGACGTCGTGGTCGCCCGGCGGGAGGTCGGTGAGGATAAGGGGCGTGGTGCCGCGAGGCTGTCCGTTGACGCTCACCTGCGCCGCCGACGGCTCCGATCGGATCTCGAGGGTGCCGGTCTCGGCGACGCCCGCCAGCTCGACGTACTGCGCCGTCTGCACCCCCGCGCGGATGGTCAGGGGAATGACGCGCGGCTCGGCCGTTCCGCTGCGAACCTCGAGCACATGCGTCCCCGGCGCCAGCCGGACGGTGAGGGGCGTCACGCCGCGGTCCTCGCCGTCGATGCGGACGCGCGCCGCCGGCGGGCGCGACTCCACGACGAGCTCGCCGTTGCCCGCGAGCGGTGCGGGCTCGCGGGTCAGCAGGAACGCGATGACGAGCGCCTGCAGGACGACGAGGCCGCCGAGCGCGCCGATCGGGCCTCGGAGGCCCGGCACGCGGACCCGGACGCCTTCAACCTCGGGCGCCGGCGCTACGGCCACCTCTGCGGGGCTGCCAGGCTCGCGGACGAGGGGCGGAGCCGGGGGCGGCGTGGGCGCCGCGCGCGCGGGCGCGGACGGAGCGTCCGGAGGCGCCGCCGGAGCCGGCGCGGCCGGTCCGGCCGCTGCCTCGGCAATCCTCGCCACGAACGCCTCGAGGAGCGCCGGAGTGGTCACATAGCCACGCTCGCTCGCGAGGACCTCCTCGAAGGCGACCTGCGCCTCCTGCGGGCTCGCGAGCGCCGTCCGCTGGTCGAGCTGCAGCGCGCGGCCGAGCCAGTTGCGGAGCGCCGGCGCAAGCGGCTGCACGAGTCCTCCGCTCGTCTCGGTCAGCCGCTCGACGAGCGTCGGAACCGCCCCGGGCACCTCATCGTCGGTGAGCGGCCGGCCGAGGAAGAGCGCGAGCGCCACGACGCCCATGCCCAGGACGTCGGCGCGCGGTGTCACGCGGACGCCGCCCTGGGCGGCGGGCACCACGACGCGCAGCTCGCGCCACAGGCGATCGCGGCTGAACTGCAGCTTCTCGACGACCGACCCGAGCACGTATTCAGCGATGACGAGCCGGCCCTGCGGCGTGAGGATCAGCCGCTCGGGCGCCAGGCACCCGATGGCGAGGTCGCGCTGGTGCCGGGCGAAGAGCGCGACGGCGGGAATGAGCTGGCGCAGCAGGTTCAGCGCGGCGGAGATGTCGAGGGGAACGTTGCGGGCCGCAGCGAGCGCCAGCACCTGGCTGAGGCGCCATCCGGCGACATGGTCGCTGACGAGCTCGAGGGCGTCGGGCGCTGGGCGGTCGAGTCGGCGGACACGGGCGTACGACGCGTGGCGTGCGGCCGCCAGCCGCGCCACCCGTTCGCCGAGCGCCGGCGCAAACGCCGGCATCGCCACGAGGGCCGGGGCGAACGCCAGCACGTCAACGGGATCGCCGGAGTCGGGGTCGACCGCCTCCCGGCGTAGGCCGAAGCCGTCTCGAACACCAGTCGCAGGCATCGGGAGTGTCCGGGGGCGGAGCGCCACAATGATGTCCCAACCGCGCCAAATTCGCTACACTCACGACAGTCCGCCGCAAGACGCGGTGGTCGACGGCTGCATCGCCGGCCGGGTCGACGCAGGAGGTTGACGTGAGCAGACGGACTCGAATCGGCGCACCCGTATTGTGTGCGCTCCTGCTGGCGCCCGGCGCGCTGATCGTCTCCGCGCAGGCGCCCGAGACGGTCGATCTCGACGCCATCTACCGGTTGAAGGACGAGGGCTTCGAGCGGTCGCAGGTGATGGACCTGGCCTGGTGGCTCACCGAGCGCCACGGTCCGCGGCTGACGAACTCGCCCACGCTCAGGGCCGCCGCCGACTGGGCGGTGAAGACGATGCAGGGCTGGGGCCTGTCGAACGTCGCGCTCGAACCGTGGGGCACCTTCGGACGGGGCTGGAGCAACGAGCGGACCGTGCTGCACGTGGTCGAGCCCACGCCGTGGCCGGTCATCGCCTACGCGCGCGCCTGGACGCCCGGCACGGGTACCGCGCCGGTCCGGGCCGCGGCGGCGCTGGCCCCGCTCGCCACCGAGGCCGACTTCGCGAAGTACCGCGGCACGCTCAAGGGCAAGGTCGTGCTGCTTCAGGCGCCGCGCGAGGTGCGGCCGTTGTTCGACCCGCCGGCGCGGCGCTTCACGGCCGACGACCTCGACCGCATGCGGGAGCAGCCGGTGGGCCAGCGCGGCGGCCCCGGCGGCCCCCCGGGCGGCGGCCAGGCGTTCGCGGCCAGGCGCAACGCGTTCCTGCTGGCGGAAGGCGTCGTCGCGGTGCTCGAGCCCGGGAGCGGGCGCGGGGACAGCGGCAGCGTGCTCGTCGGGGGCGGCGGCTCGCGGAATCCGAAGGACCCGCCGGTGCCGACGCAGCTTGCCGTGGCGACCGAGCACTACAACCACCTGGCGCGGCTGCTGGAGAAGAACGTGCCGGTCACCCTCGAGGTGGACGTGCGCAGCACGTTCCACGACGCCGACCTCACGATGTTCAACATCATTGGGGAGCTGCCGGGCAGCGACCTGGCGAACGAGGTCGTGATGATCGGGGCGCATTTCGACTCGTGGCACGCGGGCACCGGCGCGGTGGACAACGCGGCGGGATCGGCGGTGATGATGGAGGCGATGCGCATCCTCAAGGCGTCGGGCGTGCGGCTGCGCCGCACGGTGCGGGTGGCGCTCTGGACCGGCGAGGAGCAGGGGCTGCTCGGCTCGCGGGCATACGTGCGGGCGCACTTCGCGGACCCGGAAACGATGACGGTCACGCCCGAGCACGGCCGGCTCGCGGCGTACTTCAACATGGACAACGGCACCGGCCAGTACCGGGGCGTGTACCTGCAGGGCCACGAGGCGGTCGCGCCCATCTTCGAGGCCTGGATGCGGCCGTTCGCCAACCTGGGCATGACCCACCTGACGATCCGGAACACCGGCGGCACGGACCACCTGCCGTTCAACGCCGTGGGGTTGCCGGGGTTCCAGTTCATCCAGGACCCGGTGCAATACTCGAGCCGCACGCACCACTCGAACCTCGATCAGTACGATCAGCTGGTGGCCTCCGACCTGATGAAGAACGCGGTGATCACGGCGGCGTTCGTGTACCACGCGGCCAACCGCGCGGAGAAGCTGCCTCGCAAGCCGTTGCCGGCGCCGGTCAAGGCCGCGCCGCCGTCAGCGGACCGGTAGGCGCGACGTGACGGTCGATCCCTTCCTGGTCGGCGTCGGGGCCGCGGCGCTGGTCGCGGGGTTCCTGCTGGGGTGGCTGCTGGCGCACGGCGCCGGCCGCCGCGCCCTCGCCGACGCCGCGAGGGCGCACGAAGGCGCCATGGCCGCGCAGCAGACGCTCTTCAGCGAGACCGCCCGCCGGCTCGGCGACGTGCAGGACGAGGTGCAGCGCGTGCGGGAGGAGCTCGACACCGCGCGCGTGGAAAGCGGGGCGCTGCGCGAGGAGAACGCGACCCTGCGCGCCGAGCTCGAACACCAGCGCCAGATCGTCCCCGAGAAAGTGGCGCTCATCGAGAAGACGCAGGAGCAGCTGAAGGCCTCCTTCGACGCGCTGGCCGGCGCGGCGCTCCGCACGAACATCGAGGAGTTCCTGAAGCTCGCCGATCAGAAGCTGGGCAACGTCTCCCGGGACGCGGTGGGCGAGATCGCACGGAAGCAGCAGGCACTCGACGACCTGCTGAAGCCCATCCGCGACACCCTGTCGCAGGTGGATCAGAAGCTCGGCGAAGCCGACAAGGACCGCGTGCAGACCGCGGCCGCCATCAGCACGGTGCTCAAGGAGATGGCGTCACAGCAGGAGCGGCTGCGCGGCGAGACGCGCAACCTCGTCCGCGCGTTGCGTACGCCGGTCGTGCGCGGCCGCTGGGGCGAGATCCAGCTGCGGCGCGCCATCGAGCTGGCCGACATGGTCGCCTACTGCGACTTCCTCGAGCAGCCCACGCTGGCCGGCGAATCCGGACGGCAGCGGCCCGACGTTGTCGTGACGCTCCCGGGCAACCGGGCCGTCGCGGTCGACGCCAAGGTGCCGCTCGAGGCGTACCTCAACGCCCAGGAAGCGGGCGACGACGCGGTCCGGGAGGGGCACCTGGCGGACCACGCCCGGCAGGTGCGCGAGCACATGGTGAAGCTCGGCGGCAAGCAGTACTGGGAGGCCCTCCAGCCCGCGCCCGACTTCGTCGTCATGTTCCTGCCGGGCGAGGCGTTCTTCCAGGCCGCCCTCCAGCAGGATCCCGGCCTCATCGAGTTCGGCGTCAGGCATCGCGTCTTTCCGGCCAGCCCGATCACGCTCATCGCGCTGCTGCAGGTCATCGCCCACGGGTGGCGCCAGGAGCGGCTCGCCGAGAACGCCGAGGAGATCCGGGCGCTCGGCCGCCAGCTGTACGACCGCGTGACGAAGCTGACGATGCACCTCGACACCGTGCGGCAGCGCCTCGACGGCACCGTGCGCGCCTTCAACGAGGCAGTCGGATCCTACGAAGGCCGCGTGCTGCCCGCGGCGCGCCGCTTCAAGGAGCTCGGAGCGGCGTCGGGCGCCGACCTCGATTCGGTCTCGACCGTGGACAGCGTCCCGCGCGTGCTGCAGAGCGCCAACCTGCTGGGGCTGCCGGCCGAGGCGATCGTGGAGGCGGAGGCGGTTACAGAGAATGACGAATGACGAATGACGAATGGCGAAAAGGAGGCGTTGATGAGGGCCGCGTG
>JBFMCA010000047.1:0-30319 GCA_040754955.1 Acidobacteriota bacterium
AGGTGGAGAGCGGATCGACGGTGGCCGACACCGGGGGCAAGGGGATGGGCTTCGGGCTGACGCAGGGGGGCGGGGGGACGGCCGGATACCTGGACGTCGCCAACTTCTGCTGCCCCGACTACCTGTCGCTGATGCTCGACCTGATCAACCGGAACTGGAGTTCGAAGCAGCAGGCGGCGGGCACGACGGTGGTGAAGTTCGTGATCGAGCGGGATGGACGGCTCACGGGCGTCGAGGTCGAGCGCCCGAGCGGCTACCCGGCGCTGGATCTGCTGGCGCATCGCGCCATTCTGCTGACGCGGCAGCTGCCGCCGCTGCCGGCGGCGTTTACCGAGCCGTCGCTGACGGTTCACCTGGTGTTCGAGTACCAACGCTGATGGGTCCAACGATGCGAGTTCCCTCGTTCCTGCTCCTCGCGGGGCTTCCGGTGGCCGCCGTGCTTGCGCAGCAGCCGCCGGCGCCCCCGCCGTCCCAGGCGCCTCCGCCGCAGCAGCCGTCGAGCATCGAGCTCCGGCTGGCCGGCGAGGCCGGCACGCCGCCGCGCATTGCGGTGCCCGACTTTCTGGCGCCGGGCGGCGACCGCGAGACGCAGGAGGTGGCGCGGGCGATCGCCGAGGTTCTGTGGCGCGACCTCGAGTACGAGCGGGAGTTCTACCTGATCCCCCGCGACACGTACAAGACCATCCCGGTCGCGGCGTCGGTGGCCGAGGTGCCGTTCGATCGTTGGCGCGAGCTGGGCACGGACGGCCTCGTCATCGGCGCCGTCCACAAGACCGAGGGCGGCGTGTCGATCGAGATGCGGCTCTACAACGTGCGGGCGCGGCAGCAGGCCATGGGCAGGGAGTACACCGGGTCGGCGGCCAACCCGCGGCTTTTCGCGCACACCATGGCCGACGAGATCCACCAGGTGCAGCGCGGGCTGCGGGGCATCGCCCGGACGAAGCTCGCCTTCTCGTCGGATCGCAACCGCGAGCGTGTCACGGGCACGGTCGAGGATCGCGACGTGAAGGAGGTGTACATCGCCGACTACGACGGGGCCAATCCGCGGCGGATCACGGTCAACCGCGTGCTGAACGTGTTTCCGAACTGGGCGCCCGACGGGCGGTCGATCGTGTACACGTCGTATCGCCGCGGCTTTCCCGACATCTTCATCTCGAACATCTTCCAGGGCACGCTCGAGACGCCCACCGACGGCGCGACCCACAACTGGCTGCCGGTGTTCTCCCCGGACGGAAGCCGGATTGCGTTCACGTCCAACCGCGACGGCAATTCGGAAATCTACGTGATGAATCGCGACGGGTCCGGCCTGCGGCGCCTGACCAACCACCCGGCCATCGACAACACGCCGACCTGGTCCCCGAGCGGCACGCAGATCGCGTTCACCTCGGACCGCTCCGGCCAGCCGCAGATCTACATGATCGGCGCCGACGGCCTCGGGTTGCGGCGCCTGACATCGGAGTCCTACGCCGACCGCGCCACCTGGTCGCCCGCGCCGTACAACGAGATTGCCTACGCCTCGCGCACGGGGCCGGGCTTCGACATCAAGATCCTGGCGCTGGCGACCGGCGAGACACGGCAGATCACGTTTGGCGAAGGCACCAACGAGAGCCCGGCGTGGGCGCCGAACGGCCGGCACCTGGCGTTCATGTCGACGCGCGCGGGGCGCGCGCAGATCTTCACGGTCAACCGCGACGGCCGTAACATCCGGCAGGTGACGCGGGAGGGCAACAATTTCACGCCGCACTGGTCGCAGTAGGACGAGGGGCCGCGCGGAGGGGCCTGCACGGGGGTCCAGACACAGGTTGCTTCACGGGGTACCGGGGTCGAGGGTTTGACATGATGCGCAGACACAGCTTGCTGATCGTGGGCGTGCTCGTGCTGGCCGTGGGGGCTGGCGCGTGTGCGAAGAAGCAGCCGCCGGTAGCGCGGCCGGGGCCGCCCCCGGCCACCCCGGGGGTCACCCCGCCGCCGCCGCCGGCGCCGCCGCGGCCTGTGGCCGAGCCGGTCCCGGTGCCGCCCGAGCCGCTGGCCGAGGAGGACATCGGCTCGCGCTCGCTCGACGACCTCAATCGCGACTCGCCGCTCCGCCCGGTGTTCTTCGCGCTCGACAGCTCCGACCTGACGGGCGAGAACCAGCAGGTGCTGCAGCAGAACGCCGAGGTGCTGCGGCGCTACGCGACGTGGCAGATCACGATCGAAGGGCACTGCGACGAGCGCGGGACGGCCGAGTACAATCTCGCCCTGGGCGAGCGGCGGGCGCTCGCGGCGCGCGACTATCTGGTGTCGCTGGGCATTCCGGCCAGCCGGCTCCGCGTGGTGAGCTACGGCAAGGAGTTCCCGTTCGACCCCGGCCATGACGAGGCGGCCTGGTCGCGGAACCGGCGGGCGCACTTCGTCATCACGGCGAAGTGACCGGCCGGGCTTGCGCCGGAGGATAATAGGCAGTCATGCAGAAGGCCTGTCGTTCCCGGGTGGCGGTGGTGATGGCCGTGCTGGCGTTCGCGCCGCCGGCCGCCGCGCAGTCGCGGCGCGAGATGCAGATGATGGCCGACATCCGGATGCTGCAGGAGCAGACCCAGCAGCTCCAGCAGCAGCTGGCCGCGGCGCTGGCCGACCTGCAGGCGGCGCTCGAGACGCTCAACGCGCGGGTGGACGAGCACGCGACGCTCAACCGCAAGTCGTTCGCCGACCAGAAGCTCATCATCGACCAGGCCGGCGGCGACATCCGGATCATCCGCGAGAAGGTGGACGAGACCAACGTGCGCATCACGGGGCTGTCGCAGGAGATCGAGGCGCTCCGCCTGTCGATTCCCGCGTTCCCCTCGCCCACCGCGCCGGTGGACCCGGCCGCGGCGGCCGCCGCCGGGCAGACACCGGCGGTGCCAGGCGCGCCGCCCGCGCCCCCGGCACCGATCGGGGCGGGCATCTCGCCGCAGCGCCTCTACGACACGGCGTGGGCCGACTACACGGCGGGCCAGTGGACCCTCTGCATCGAGGGCTTCTCGACCTACCTTCGCACCTTCCCGCGCAACGAGGCCGCCGACGAGGCGCAGTTCTACATCGGAGAGTGCCACTACGCCGACGGCAAGTACGCCGAGGCGCTGGACGCGTACACCCGGATGATCGTCAACTACCCCTCCGGCGAGCGGGTGCCCGATGCCTACTACAAGCGCGCCCTGGCGTTCGAGCGCATGAACCAGATCGATCAGGCGATCGAGTCGTTCCAGACCGTCATGAAGAACTACCCCGACAGCGCCGCCGCCCGGCTTGCCAAGCAGAACGTCGACCGCCTCGCGCGGCAGAAACCCGGCGGAGCCGGGCACTGACGAACGGCCTTCGCCATTCGCCATTCGTCATTTGTCATTGTCTCTTTCCCAGTGAGGCCACGATGGGCAGCGTCAACAAGGTGATTCTGGTGGGCAACCTCGGGCGCGACGCGGAGGTCCGCTACACGCCGAGCGGCGCCCCCGTCGCGAGCTTCAGCCTCGCCACGACCGAGAACTGGACCTCCAAGGAAGGCGAGAAGAAGGAACAGACCGAGTGGCACCGCATCGTCCTGTGGGGCAAGACGGCCGAGACGCTGCAGCCGTACCTGACGAAGGGCAAGCAGATCTACGTCGAGGGCCGGCTGCAGACGCGCCAGTGGGAGAAGGAGGGCCAGAAGCACTCCACCACGGAGGTGAAGGCCGATCGCGTCGTGCTGCTCGGCGGGGGCCGCGGCGGCGACCGCCAGGTGGACCGCGGCGAGAGCTACGCCGACCCGGTCCGCGAGGCCGCGCCGATTACCGACGACGACATTCCGTTCTAGCCCTGCCCGGACCACGCAGGGCGCGTGCTCGAGGGCGGGGACGGCCCCGGACCCGCCCGTCAGCTCGAGCGGCCGTACCGGTCCTCGATCCGCACGACGTCGTCGGTCTCGGGCGTGGAGACCTCGAAGACGTCGCTGTCCTCGATGGCCGTCATGCGGTGTACGGTCGGCGGCGTCACGTGGAAGGCCTCGCCCGGCCCGACCTCGCGCCCGACGAGCGCGTCGCCCTCCTGGCGCTCGAACAGGATCTTCCCGGACCACACGAAGATGGTCTCGTCCTTCTTGTTGTGGTATTGGAGGCTCAGGGCGTGCCCCTTGTTGATGTGGATGAGCTTCCCGACGTATCGATCGGTCACCGCCCACCAGAGCTCGTACCCCCAGGGTTTCTCAACACGCTTCATCGCCGCTCCTTGCTCGCCCTTCGTCATTCGTACTTCGTCATTCGTCATTTCTCGTTCGCCATCCCCTCGTTCACCCCGACCGGCGCCGCGAGCAGCAGCTCGGCGATGGCGGCCGGTGTGCCGAGGCGGAGGGCCCGTCTGGCCAGCGCCTGGGCCTCGTCGGCCTGGAGATCGCGGATGACCTCGCGAGCCGTCGGAATGGCGGTCGAGGTCATGCTGAAGGACCGCAGGCCGAGCCCGATGAGGAGCCCGAGAAGCGCGGGGTCCGACGCCATCTCGCCGCAGAGGGACACGGGCAGGCGGCGCCGGGCGGCGGCCCGGCGGACGAGTCGGATGAGCCGCAGCACTGCCGGGTGCAGCGGTTCGTAGAAATCCGACACGCGGTCGTCGGTGCGGTCCACCGCCAGCGTGTACTGGATGAGGTCGTTCGTGCCGATGGTGAAGAACTCCACTTCCGGCGCCAGCAGGTCGGCTGCCAGCGCCGCGGAGGGGACCTCGATCATCGCGCCGACGGGGATGTCGGCTGGGGCGCCAAGGTCGCGGCGGGCCTCGTCGAGGAGGGCGCGGGCCTCGCGCAGCTCGTCGATGCCGGTGACGAACGGGAACATCACGCGCAGCCGGCCGTGCGCGGCGGCGCGGACCAGTGCCCGGAGCTGGGTGCGCAGGATGTCGGGGCGCGCAAGCCCGAGGCGCAGGCCGCGGAGGCCGGCACGGACCCGGCGGCCCGTCCCCGCCTGGCCGGCGAGCTGGCGCTCGTCGAGATCGAAGGTCCGGATGGTCACCGGGAGCGGGGCGACCTGCTCCAGGAGGCTGCGATAGAGGGCGTACTGGGCGTCTTCGGTCGCCGTGTCGAGCGAGCGGCCGGAGAGCATGAACTCGGACCGATACAGCCCGACGCCCTCGGCGCCGTGCTCGCGCAGGAACGGGAGGTCCTCGAGGAGCTCGATGTTGGCCTCGAGGTGTATGCGGACCCCGTCGGCGGTGACGAGCGGGAGCTCGCGGTCCGTCGTTGCCGGTGCGGGCGCAGACCGGGGCCGGGCGGCCCGCCGCTGGGCTTCGTCGATGGCGTCGGGGGACGGCCCCACGACGACCTCGCCGGTCGAGCCGTCGAGGATGACGGGGGTGCCGGGCGCGATGCGCGCCGCCAGGTCGTGCAGGCCCACAACCGCGGGGACCTTCAGCGATCGCGCCAGGATGGCGGTGTGGTACGTGCGGCTGCCCGCGTCGGTGCAGAAGCCCTGGATACGCGACCAGTCGAGCTGCGCGGTGACCGAAGCCGTCAGCTCGTCGGCGACGAGCACGGTCGGCCCGTCGAGGTCGCTCAGCAGGTCGCGCGCGCCCCGTCGGCCGTGGCGCAGGTTCATCCGCAGGCGGCCCGCGACGTCTGCCACGTCGTGCTCACGCTCGCGAAGGTACGGATCCTCGACGCTCGCGAACACCTCGCAGAGCTCCTCGTACGCACGGTGCACCGCCCAGGCGGCATTCACCCGTTCCTCGCGCACGATGTCGCGGGCGCGCCCGACGAAGAGGGGGTCGTCGAGCATCAGGAGCTGGGCGTCGAAGAGCGCCGCCAGCTCGGCGCCGCGGGCCTGGGCGATGCGGTCGCGGATGTCCTGCACCTGCCGGCGCGAGGCCTCGCGGGCGGCGTCGATGGCGGCCAGCTCCCGTTCCACGCGATCGGGCGGGATCGGAAACCGCACGACGTCGGAGCGCTGCGTCAGAACCACCGCGCGTCCCACGGCGACGCCGCCGGACACGCCGATGCCCTTCAGGCGTTCCATGCGTCCTCCCCGAAGCCGCCGTCGACCAGGGCCGAGAGCGTCGCGACGGCGTCGGCCTCATCCGGTCCGTCCGCCGAGATCGTGATCGTCGTCCCCTGGGCGGCCGCCAGCAGCAGGATGCCCATGATGCTCTTGCCGTCCATCACGCGGCCCTCGCGCGCCACGCGGATCTGCGACTCGTAGCGGCTGGCCAGGTGCACGAAGCGCGCCGCGGCGCGCGCGTGCAGGCCGAGCCGGTTGCGGATGACCGTCTCGCGCGTCGTCATGCGCCCGGCGTCCCCTGGCCGCCCTTGAGCAGGTCGGAAGCCACCCAGATGCTGCTGCGCCCGTGCTCGGCGAGCGTCCGCGCGACCCCGAGCAGATCGGCCTGCTCGCGCAGGTTGGCGGCCTTGATGAGCATGGGCAGGCTCACGCCCGTCACCACCTCGACGCGGTTGAGCTCGAGGAACGTGATGGCCAGGTTCGAGGGCGTGCCGCCGAACATGTCCGTGAGGATCAGCACGCCTTCGGGGCCCTGGACCCGGCCGATCGCGGCCGCCAGCTCGTTGCGCGCGTCCTGCATGTCCTCGTGCCAGCCGATGGACACGGCGGTGAAGGTCGGCAGGTCGCCGACGATGGTCTCCGCGGCGTTCACCAGCTCCGTGGCCAGTTGTCCGTGGGTCACGACCACCACGCCGATCATGTCGTCAGCTCCCCCGCACCAGGTCGCGATGCCGCACGCGCGTCGAGACGTGCGGCAGGTCCGCCAGCGCCTTCTTGAGATGCTCGGCCACGAACACCGACCGGTGCCGTCCACCGGTGCAGCCGATGCCGACCGTGAGATACGCCTTCCCCTCCTGCACGTACTGCGGGACCAGGAACCGGAGGAAGCCCGACAGGCGTTTGAGCAGCGCGCGGGTGGCGGGCTGGTTCCGCAGGTAGGTGGCCACGCGCCGGTCCTTGCCGGTCTTCGGACGGAGCGCCGGCACCCAGTGCGGGTTCTTCAGGAAGCGCACGTCGAAGACGAGGTCCGCCTCCGACGGCGGCCCGAAGTGGAACCCGAAGCTCATGAACGTGAGCACCAGCCGCGGCAGCTCGCGCTTGCCGGCCGCCAGGTCGAGAATGACCTTCCGGAGCTCGTGCACGTTGAGCGTCGAGGTATCGACGACGCGATCGGCCAGCGCCCGGATGGGCCGGAGCGCCGCGCGCTCCTCGGCCAGGCCTTCGCGCACCGGTCGGTCGGGCGCGAGCGGGTGCGGCCGGCGCGTCTCGCTGTAGCGCCGCAGCAGGGCGGCGTCGCTGGCCTCGAGGAAGATCAGCACCGGGGCGATGCCGGGCATCGCCTGCAGGCGCCGCCAGACGCGAGGGAACTCGGCGGGGAACCGGTTCTCGCGGACGTCGACGACCACGGCCACGCGCGCGTCCTCGCGGTCCTCGTGGAGCGAGAGGTCGGCCAGCACCGGCAGCAGCAGCGTCGGGATGTTGTCGACGCAGTAGTAGCCGAGGTCTTCGAGGGCGTGCATCGCGTGCGACTTGCCGGCCCCCGAGAGGCCCGTGATCACCACGAAGCTTGCCCGCGCCACGCTCCGCCGACGGCTCACAGCCCGCCCTCGTGCACGACGTCGTCGTCATCGTCGTCGTCGGGCGCCGCGCCGGCGTCGCGGACCAGGCGCGCGTCCAGCCGCGCGACGAGCTCCCGCGCCGCGTTGATGCCGCGCGATCGCAGGAGCTGGTTGCGCGCCGCGACCTCCACCAGGATCGCCACGTTCCGCCCGGGCGCCACCGGCATGCCGACGAGCGGCACCCGAACGCCCAGCAGGTCGTGGAACTGGTCGTTCAGGCCGAGCCGGTCGTACTCCCGGGCCGGATCCCATCGCTCGAGGCGGACGACGAGCTCGATCCGCTTCGAGGTGCGCGTGGAGGCGACGCCGAAGAGATCGCGGATGTTGATGAGGCCGAGGCCGCGCACTTCCATGTGGTGTCGCGTGGGCTCCGGGCACGTCCCGATGATCACCGATTCGGCGCGCCGCCGGACCTCCACCGTGTCGTCGGCGATGAGCCGGTGGCCGCGGACGACGAGGTCGAGTGCGCACTCGCTCTTCCCGATGCCGCTTTCGCCCACGAGCAGGACGCCGAGGCCGAGGATGTCGAGCAGGACGCCGTGGATGGTTTCCCGGACGGCCAGGCGGTCCTCGAGCAGGGACGTGAGCTTGCCGATGGCGGTGGGCGTCGGAACGGGCGTGCGGAGCAGCGGCACCCCGGCGCGCTCGGCTTCGCTGACCACCTCGTCGGGCACCGGGGCGCCGTGGGTGATGAGGACGCACGGCATGTCGTCGCGGGCGAAGGACCGCTCGAGCGCCTCGCGCCGCGCGCCGGGCGCGAGGCCCTGCAGGAAGCTGAGCTCGCTCTCGCCGTAGATGAGGACGCGGCCGGGCCTCAGGTACGCGTGGTAGCCGGCGAGCGCGAGGCCCGTTTTCTGGATGTACGGGCTGGTGATCTGCCGGCCGAGTCCGCGCGCCCCGGCCAGCAGCTCGAGGGCCAGGCCGATGCTCTCAGGACGCGACTCGAGCAGTCCGCCGACGGTGACGGCGGGGACCACGGGCATGGCCGGCTACGCGCCCGCCCCCGGGAGGAGCGCCATCTGCGTGGGTTCGGTCATGTGCGACCTGTCGAGATCATGCCGGCTAGGCGTCCGGCTCGATCAGGGCGAAGTGGCCGTCCTTGCGGCGGTAGAGGACGTTGACCACGTCGCTGCCCGCGTCGCGGAACACGATGAAGGGCTCGGCGCGGTCCTCGAGCTCGAGCGCGGCCTCATCCACGGTCATGGGCCTGACGGAGTAGCGCGCGGCGCGGACGATGCGGCGGCGCGGGGCGTCCTCGGCCGCCGCGGCCTGACGTGCGGCCGCCTCGCGGGGCCTCGTCTCCTTGGGGCCGGCGCCGCGGCGCTGCCGCTCGCGCCATTTCCCTTTCATCTTCCGGGCCTGCTGCTCGATCTTCTCCGCGGCCGAGTTGACGGCCAGCTCCCAGGTTTCGGCCTGGGCGACGGCATGCAGGAACCGCTCGCCGCGGGCGTGCAGGGTGATCTCCACGACCTTCTGGAACTTCTGCTTGGTCACGACGACCTGGGCCGAGATGCCCGAGTCGTTCACCTGGCGCAGCACCCGGGCGAGTTTGCGATCGACGAGGCGGCGCAGGCCGGGAGAGACCGCGACGTGGCGGCCGGTGAGTTCGACACGCATCGGATCAGAACAGCACTTTCCGCTGGTTGGACGTGGGGATCTTGAGCTCCTCGCGGTACTTCGCGATGGTGCGGCGCGCCAGCATCAGACCTTCGCGCTGCAGGATGCTCACGATCTTGGAGTCGGACAACGGCTTCCGCGGGTCCTCGGCCTCGATAATCTTGCGAATCCGCTGCTTGATCGTCACCGAGGACACGGCGTCGCCGTAGGAGCTGGCGATGCCGCTGTGGAAGAAATACTTCATCTCGAACACGCCCTGCGGCGTGTGCATGTACTTGTTGGTCACGACGCGGCTGACCGTGGACTCGTGCATGCCGATGTCGTTGGCCACGTCGCGCAGGACGAGCGGCCGCAGGTGCTCGATGCCGTGATCCAGGAAGTCGCGCTGGAAGTTGATGATGCTCGTCGCCACCTTGTGGATGGTCTTCTGCCGCTGCTCCACCGACTTGATCAGCCAGAGCGCCGAGCGGAACTTGTCCTTCACGTACGCCCGCGTCTCGTCGGTGTTCTCCGTGGCGCCCTTGTCGAGCAGCCGGCGGTACGTCGGGCTGATCCGCAGCTGCGGCAGCCCTTCCTCGTTGAGCACGGCCACGTACTGGTCCTCGACCTTGACGACGTAGACGTCGGGGATGACGTACTGCGACGGCTTCGGGTTGTACCGGCTGCCCGGCTTCGGATCGAGGTGCTGGATGATCTCGATGTGGTGCTTGAGCTCATCGATCGAGAGGCCCAGCTTCCTGGCCAGCTCGGGGATCTGGTGGTTCTGGAGCAGCCGCAGGTGCTCGGTGACGATCTTCTCCGTCGGCGTGCCGTCGAGGCCCAGGTGCCGCACCTGCTGCGTCAGGCACTCCTGGAGGTCGCGGGCGCACACGCCGACGGGGTCGAGCGACTGCAGGACGCGGAGCGTCTTCTCGACGTCCTCGACGTCCCACGGCCCCATCGCGGCGATCTCGTCCACCGAGGCCACCAGGTAGCCGTCGTCGTCGAGGTTGCCGATGATGGCCTCGCCGATGTCCCGCACCAGCTCGTCGTCGGTCTGCAGGCTCAACTGCCACATCAGGTGGTCGGCCAGCGAGGTGCTCGTCGACAGCGTGTTCTCGATCGGCGGCAGCTCCTTGACCTCCTGCGGCGTGCGCGGCCGGTAGCCGTCGTCGAGGTACTCCCCGAAGAAGTACTCGTAGTCGCTGTCGTCCCAGGTGTCGGGCTTTTCCGGCTGCGCGGCGGGCGCGTCGGGCTCCTTCTCGGTGGCGGGCTGGGCATCGGTGGCCTGCAGTTCCTCGGTCGGGACCTCCTCGAGCAGGGGGTTCTCGACGACCTCCTGGTTCAGCAGGTCGGCCAGCTCCAGGGTCGACATCGGCAGCAGCTTGATCGCCTGCTGCAGCGAGGGCGTCAGAATGAGCTTCTGCGCGAGCTTGGTCTGGAGCTTCTGCTGAATGGCCATGACGGTCGAGGTTCAGCGGCCCGGCCCGCGGCCGGTCTCTCCCATCTTAGTCCAGACGGAAGTCCGTCCCGAGATAAATCCGTCGCACGTCCCCGTCGGCCGCGAGCTGGCCCGGAGAGCCGCTGCGGAAGATGACGCCGTCGTTCACGATGTAGGCGCGGTCGGTGATCCGGAGCGTCTCGCGCACGTTGTGGTCCGTGATGAGCACGCCGATGCCGCGCGCCTTCAGGTGGAAGATGATCTTCTGGATCTCGGTGACCGCGATCGGGTCGATGCCCGCGAAGGGCTCGTCGAGCAGCATGAAACGCGGCGACATGACGAGCGCACGGGTGATCTCCGCCCGCCGTCGCTCGCCGCCCGAGAGCGTATAGGCCGGCGAGCGGGCCACGTGCGTCAGGCCGAGCTCGTCCAGCAGCTGCCGGCATCGCTCGCGCCGCGCGGCGGCGTCGAGGTCGAGCGTCTCCAGGATCGCGAGGACGTTCTGCTCCACCGTCAACCCGCGGAAGATCGACGGCTCCTGCGGCAGATAGCCCAGCCCCTTCCGCGACCGGACGTACATCGGGTCGTCGGTGATGTCGGCGCCGTCGAGCAGCACGCGGCCCGAGTCGGGCGCCGTCAGGCCCACCGTCATGTAGAAGGTCGTCGTCTTGCCGGCGCCGTTCGGGCCGAGCAATCCGACGACTTCGCCGGCGGCGACGTCCAGGCTGACGCCGCGGACCACCGTGCGGCCGCCGTATGACTTGGTGAGTTCCTGGGTGCGGAGGGTCGACATTCACTCGAAGCGCGGCGGCTCGGGGCACTTGCCTCCGCCCTTCGACTCGGTGCGCGTCTCTTCGTTGCCGTCGACGATTAGCCTAGCGGACGACTTGAAGAAGGTCAAGGTGCGGCCCGCCGTCTCGCGGCAGGCCTCGACCAGGCGGACCGGCGATCCCTCGAGCACGTAACGCTCGTCCTCCGGAAAATACGTCAGCCGGCCGCCGGTAGCCGTCCGCGTGTCGATCTTGACGGTCACTCCGGTCCGGGCCTCGAGCCGGGCCAGCGCGCTCGACGCCTTCGCCAGTTGCAGCTCGATGCGGTCGCCGCGCAGGTCGCCCGCGGGGCCGCTCAGCTGCGCGCTCGTCGTGTAGACGGCGCGGCGCTCGGCGTCCTCGTAGCTGAACGCGCCGCCGCGCCCGGTGGTCGGCTGACCGTCGGCGAGCGCAAAGACGGTGACCACGCCCCCGGCGGCGCGCAGATCGCCCCGCCGGTCGTCCAGCGTAATCTCATCGCCCTTGATGCTGGTGTCGCCCTGCCAGAGCCGGGCGTTCCCGCGGTAGACGCCGCGGCCCTCGGCCTCATCGAACTCGACGCGATCGGCGACCACGTTCACGGCACCATCGGCCCTGAGCAGCGCGTCCGGACGCACGCCTTTGCCGCCCGCCAGGACGGTGCTCACGCTCCCCTCCGCGGTCATGCGGCGCGGCGACAGCGTGAGGTCGATCGAGTCGGCGTCGACCTGCGACCGCTCGTCGCGCACGCGAGGCCGGGCCTGTCCCTCGCGCCCGCCGAGGGCCAGCGTGCCGGCCACGAGATCGTAGCGCGCTTCGGCGCTCTCCGCCGTGAGCCCGCCGTCGGTGAACCGGACGCCGCCGCTGAACGTGGCCGCCTCGACGGCGCCCGTGCCCGCCCCCAGGCCCAGGTCGAGGGACCGTGCGCGCGCGATCCGCGGCGCGGCGCCACGGCCGCCACCCTCCCGGAACTCGACGTTCTCGGTGAACCGCATGCGCGTCAGCCCCTGGCCCGCCGCACCGCTGCCGGTCACCTCGCGCGCGCGAATCGCTCGGGTCGGCTGCTCGCCTGCGGCTGCCAGCGTCACCTGCACGCCCTCGCGCGCCGCCAGGGCCGTCACCGCCCCGTCGGACGCCAGGGTCACGTCGATCCAGTCGGCCGACAACCGCTGTGTTGCGGGACCGCCGCGGGCGCCCAGGGCAACAGCCGCCTGGGATGCGAGCGTCGCGCGCTCGAGCGTGCGGCCGTCGGCGCCGTAATCGAGGTTGATGTCCCGCCCTTCGAGCGCCTGCAGCGCGCCGAGTCCCGTCCCGCCCACCCGCGCGTGGCCGCGCAGCTCGATGAGATCCGGCTCGTCGCGGTCGGCCAGCAGCGTGACCGTGGCCTCGTCCGCGGCGATGTCCTGCCCGTCGCGCGTCAGCTGCATGCCGCCTTCGAACCGCAGGTACCGGTCGGTCCGCGCGACGCCCGCCGCGCCGGCCTGGACCTCCAGCGCGCCGGCGCCGTGCTCGGGCGCGATCGCGACGACGGCCTGGTCGAGCAGCCAGAGCGTGTCGCGCTGCCGATCGTAGGTGAATCCGATCCCACGGCCCGAGAGGCGCCCGCGCGTGAACTCGACGGGCCCGGGGGCCCGCACGATGCCCTCGGCCTCCGTGTAGGTCGCCCGCTCGGCGCGCGCCGACAGCCCGTCGCTCGACGAGATGGTGACATCGCCCACCAGCTCAATCGAGGCCTGGTTGGCCCCGACCTGTCCCTCCCGGCCCGTGATGACAAAGCTCCGCCCGGCACGGTTGTCGATGACGGCCTTGACCCCGATCAGTTTCGTCTGGCCGTCCTGGTAGGTCACGTTGCGATCGAACTCGACGCGGACGTCCTCGCGGGCGCCCTTGAGCTGGACGACGTCGCCGCCGCGGGTCTCGACCGCCGCGCGCGGTTCGAGGGGCTCCAGGGACGGTGCGGCTGGCCGAGCCTGCCGCTCGCCCATCAGCCACCACACCGACACGGCGCCGCCGACGGCCACGAGGGCCGCGACCGTCCGCGCGTGCTGCTGCCACCGGGCCACGCTTCGATTGTACAGCCCGTGCGCCAATCCGCCCTGGCTCCCTCAGGCCGCGGCGCGCGCCGCGGCCTGACCAACGCCAGGACGCGCCACGCAAGCCCGCGTGGCGGCCGCTCACAACAGGTCCGACACCCACGGTACCTCGAGCACCTCGACGCTGTGCAGCACCGAGAGGTTGCCGAGCGCCGCCAGGGGCCAGAACCAGCGGCTTCGCACGACGAGCACGTTGAAGGCGAAGGTCATCGGCAGCAGCACCCGAGGGGCGGCCCCGGGGTAGCCTTCCCAGATCGGCGCGCCAAGAAACACCAGCAGCGCGCCATACGCCGCGCCCATCCGCCACCACGGACTGCCCCACTCCCGAGTCGCCGCCAGGAACCCCGCCTGGGTCGTGAGCGCCACGAGAGAGTACAGGTCGTAGTGCGCGAAACGGCTCCAGCCGTACTGACGCAGATCGACGAGGGCGACCGCCCACTCGCTGAAGTAGGCGTGAAGCGGCCAGCCGAAGCTGCCGGGATTGCCGTAGGAGAAGCCGGGGAACACCGACCGGACGTAGAGCGACCAGGCCAGAAACGGTGCCGTGACGAGCAGCCCGACGGCGGCTGTCGATCGCAGCGCCCGGGCCGAGCGAGGCAGCCGGGTCACCGGCGCCGCGCCGGCAAGGATGTTCGTCTCCCGCCCCAGGCCGGCCACGCCGACCACGGCGGCGCCGAGCAGCGGACGGCCGCGCTCGATGGCGGCGATGGCTGCAGCGAGCAGCAGCATGCTCGGCCCTTCGAGCAGCGCGTGGCGCGCCGAGTAGACGAGGCCGAAGGCGAAGAGACACCCGACCCACGCCATCAGGTGGCGCCCGCCGTCTGGCGGCAGCCACCGGGTCATGAGCCAGGCGAGCGCCACCCAGGCGATGAGATTTTGCGCGCCGTACGCCCGCAGGACGCGCCCGGGCTCGCCCAGCCCGAGGAGATAGGCCGTCCAGGAGAACAGAATCCGGCGCGCTCGGTACGCCGGCGTGTCGAGCGCGCGCCCCAGATTGGGGTCGCGCAGGAGCGGATCGACCGCCATCTGCGCGTAGAACTGCCCGTCGTAGCCCGCGCCGGGGTGCGTGTAGTGCGGCACGGCCCTCACGGCCGGCAGCTGCTGCTCGAAGAACTGGTCACCGAAGCTGATAAGTGTCGTGAATCCTGTGTTGCGTCGGTGGAACTGCGCGAAGCAGCCCAGGAAGGCCAGCACCAGCGCGAGGTAGGCGACGGGAATCGGCTTCAGAGGGGCGCATCCTAACACAGGCACCCACGAGCCAACCTGCGCTAGGCTGGGCGAGCGTGTCCGGCCCGTTCCGCATCGCCGTCGTCAATCCCGTGTACGACCCAGCGCTCGACACGCCCGACGCGCTGCTCGGCCGCTACACCACGCTCACGGGATGGAGCCGGGCGGTGGCGGAGGCCGGCGCGAGCGTCGAGGTCGTGCAGCGCTTCACGGTCGATGTCGCGCTGGCGCGCGACGGCGTGCATTTCCGGTTCGTGCGCGACGGCCATGCCCCCTTTCCCTCCGCGAGCCAGCGGCTGCGATTGGTGGCCGGCGCGGTGGCCGAGGCCCAGCCTGACGTCGTACATGTGAACGGGCTCATGTTCCCGGGGCTGCTGCGCGCGCTGCGTGCGGCGCTCGGATCGGCCACGCCGATCGTGGTGCAGGATCACGCCGGCGGCGGCGTGCCGGCGGGCTGGGGGCGAGCCTGGTGGCGGCGCCGCCGGCTGCGTCGAGGGCTCGCCGTGGTTGATGCCTGTTCCTTCACCGCCCTCGGGCAAGCCGACGACCTGCGGGAGGCGGGTGTCCTGGGCGACCAGCGGATTCTGGCCATTCCCGAGGCCAGCACGTCGATGACATCGCCACCGCGCCACGAGGCGCGCCGCCGCACCAGCCTGCTCGGGGCGCCGCTCGTGCTCTGGGTGGGGCGGCTGAACGCGAACAAGGACCCGCTCACCGTGCTGGCCGGGCTCGACCGCGCCTTCGGGGCGCTGCCGACCGCGCGCGCGGCCATGGTGTTCGCCGGCGACGAGAGCCTGCGGCCCGCGGTGGAGCGGACGATTGGGGCTTCGCCCACCCTGCGCGATCGTATCGTCCTCGTCGGGCACGTCGGGCGCGAGGAGATGCCGTACTATTTCGCGGCCGCGGACCTCTTCATCAGCGGCAGCCGCCGTGAAGGCAGCGGTTACGCGCTCATCGAGGCCATGGCGTGCGGCGCCTGGCCGGTGGTGACCGACATTCCCCCATTTCAGGCGCTCACGGGCCAGGTTGGCGACCGCTGGACGCCCGGCGAGGCCGGTGCCTGCGCGGCTGCCGTCGTCCGCGCGGCCGGTCGTGACCTCGCCGCTGGGCGCCTGCGCGTTCGCGCGGAGTTCGACCGGAGGCTCTCGTGGCGCGCCATCGCGGCTCGCACGGTCGCGTGCTACCAGGACCTCGCCGCGTCTCGCCCGCCTGGCCGGGGACGATGACCATGCGCATCGCCGTCATCCTGCCCGGCGGGCTGCATCCCAGCGGGCGCGAGGAGATGGTGCCGGTCTGGGCGAATCTCCTCGCCGAGCTCGCGCGTGGCCACGACGTGCACGCCTTCACGATTCGCCATCTGCCGCGCCCCGCGACCTACGCGCTCCGGGGCGTGACCGTGCACGATCTCGGCCGGCCGTCTGCGCCGGCAGGGCTGACGCTCTGGGTCCAGTGGCGGGCGCTCAGTCGCGCCCTCGCGTCACGGGGGCCCTTCGATGTCGTCCACGGCATCTGGGCCGACCCATGCGGGCTGCTCGCTGCGTGCGCCGGCCGTCGCTTCGGCATTCCCGCCCTCGTCACCTGCGACAGCGGAGAGTTCGTGTCGCTGCCTGACATCGCGTACGGCTCGGCCCGGAGCTGGCGGGGGCGAGCACGCGTCGCGCTGGCGTGCCGGGTCGCGACCGGGGTCCACGTGACCTCCGCGTTCATGGCTCAGTCGGCGGGCCTGGCCGGGGTCGCCGCGGAGGTCATCCCCATCGGCGTTCGCCTGCCGCGCTCTGCGCCGACAGATCGGCCCGAGGGTCCGCCCTGGCGGCTGCTCCAGGTGGCCAGCCTGAGCCGCGTCAAGAACCAGGCGATCCTGTTGCCGCTCGTCGCCCGCCTGTCGCGGCGGCTCGACGTGCAGGTGGATCTCGTCGGCAGCGACACGCTCGACGGTGCGCTGCAGGCACAGGCGCGCGCCGAGGGCGTCGCAGACCGCGTGCGCTTCCACGGGTACGTGCCGAACGAGGCGCTGGGGCCCTTCCACGCCCGCGCGCATCTCTACGTGCAGACGTCGCGCCACGAGGCGGCGGGAGCCGCGGTGCTCGAGGCGGCTGCAGCGGGGCTGCCCGTTCTCGGCACGCGCGTCGGGTATCTCGCCGACTGGGCTCCCGACCGCGCCGTCGCCGTCGAGGGCACCGGGCTCGACGCCTGGGAGGCTGCGGTCGCGGGGCTGCTCGGCGATTCCGCCAGGCGCGCGCGGCTCGCGGCCGCTGCGCGCGCCTGGGCCGAGCGGCACGACGTTGCGTGGTCGGCCGCGGCGGTGGCCGGGCTCTATCAGGGCCTGCGGGTCACGGGCAGATCGAGCCAGCACACGCAGCGTTGACAGGTCGGGTGGGTCCGCGGATCGAGCGCGCGGCGGAACGCGACCGCCGACGCGCCGTTGATCGTCGCGTCGAGCCCTGACGCGGGCGCGTAGGGCTCGTGAAAGAAGCACGGGCGCACCGCGCCATTGGCCTCCAGCACGGCCGACACCCACGGCGCGTTGCAGCGGACCGCCGGAAACGGACGCTGGCCGGCCAGGGCGGCGTAGTACGCGCGAATGCGGGCGAGCGAGGCGAGCCCGCCGGCGACGAAGCCCTGCTCGAGGCGCAACGCCTGCCGCGCGGAGACGCGCTCGATCGCGGCATCGAGGGCCGGCAGCCTCTCGGCGGGCACGGCAACCTCGGCCTGCCGCGCCGCGGACCAGGCCTCGGGACGGTTGAACGCGTGCGAGGTCACATCCGCGCCGAGAAACGACACCTCGTCGAAGCCCAGGTCCCACGCCGCGTCGATGGTCTCCGCCAGCTGTTCGAAATTCGCCCGCTGCACCACGCTCCGGGCGACGAGCCGCGGCCGCTGCGGCAGCGCCAGGAGGGCGGCGAGGCCCCGCGCGATGCGATCGAAGCCGCCGGGCACGCGCCGGATGTCGTCGTGCACCGCGCGCGGCCCGTCGAGCGACACGACCACGGTATCGACCCGCAGTCCAATGGCGGCGGCGTGCGCCTCCAGAAGGATGCCGGTTGTGACGAGCGTCACGGCGATGTCCATCCGCAGGAGGCGGTCGCAGAGGCGCCAGAGGTTCCGGTGCAGCAGCGGCTCGCCTCCCGTGAGCATCACGCGCCGGACGTGGAGACGGCGAATGGCCTCGGCATGGGCGGCGAGGGTCTCGTCATCGATCTCGCGGCGCACGTGATTGGCCTTCCAGATGTCGCACATCACGCAGCGGCAGTTGCAGGCACTGTGAACTTCGAGCGCCAGGATGGGCAGCGTGCGCACGCGGCCGTCGAGGCGGCCGGACGAGCGGCGCACGATCTCGAGCGGCGAGACCATCATCGGCCGACCTCGAAGCCCGGCTCCTGCAGCCGCAGGCGCGCCACGCGGCGCGCGAGCCACCGCGCGACGAGCCGCGGGGCCCCATCGAGCCTCGCCGGCTCGCACGCCGTGCGGGTCGCGCGGAACACGGGCGCCAGCTCCGGCACGGCCACCTGCGGCGCGCCTCCGATCATCGTCAGCCGGACGTCGCGCCGCGAGGCCGACACCAGCACCTCGAAGGGATCGGCCGCCGCGGCCTGCAGGACGACAAGATCCGCCGGCGCGCCCGGCACGAGGCGGCCCGCGGACGGGAGGCGCAGCAGCCGGCCCGCGCCCTCCGTGACGATGCGGGAGAGGCCCTGCGGGCTCAACTGCCGCGTGGCGTACGCGGCCCGGAGCTCGTCCAGCAGGTCGCCTTCCCCGCTCAGGCGCGAGTCGCTGCCGAGCGCGAGCCGGTCCGCATCGTCGAAGGCGCGCACGTCTGCCGTCGCGCCGAACAGGAAG
This sequence comes from Acidobacteriota bacterium, assembly GCA_040754955.1. GTDB lineage: Bacteria > Acidobacteriota > Vicinamibacteria > Vicinamibacterales > UBA2999 > JBFMCA01. The sequence goes on from JBFMCA010000047.1 coordinate 18,574, forward strand.
GCGTTCGACGAGGGACACCACACCAGGCCCGCGCCGGCGGCGAGCATCGCGTCGCGGCCCGCCTCGTCGAGGCCCACGCCGTGCACGATCACGGTGTTGGCCGCCAGGCAGCCGGAGGCGCGCAGCGTCTCGATCTCACGCCGGGCCTCCCCGTCCACGCCCTCGGCCGCGTGAATCAGCCACGGCCACGCCGCCGGCGTCTGGCGGAACGACAACGGCACGCGCGCGCCGTCAATCTGGAGGGAATGGCTGAATCCGTACGCCCGGACCACGCGCACGGGGAACGCGCGTCGCAGCACGGGGTGCAGCGGATTGTGATGACACACGGTCGTCGTGCCCGCCAGCAGGTTCTTCAGGCCGCCGATCCAGACGCGATCGTCCAGCGTCTCCGGACGATTGACGGCGAGTTCGGGGCTGTCGAAACGCGGCTGGAAGTCGTCGATCCACTCGCGGACGTTGTCGTACCGGTCCCGCCATTTCAACCGCGGCTGCGCGTTCAGCTCGAGGTGGTCGTGGGCGTTGACCAGTCCCGGAAAGACGCACGCGCCGCCGGCATCGACGACCGTGTCGTCGCGGTCGGGCGCGACGTCCACGCCGTCGATGCGCCCGCGTCGGACTCTGAGCGTCCGCGCGAGACGGCCGCCCGGGGCCACGACCCGCGCGTTCACGAACGTCAGCGGCGTTCCCCAGAACATCGGTGGCGTCCGTCAGGCCTCCCCGGGATCCTTCGTCGCGCCGATGATGAGCGCCACCGGCACCGCCGGGTCGGTTGGCAGCGCGGCCTCCTGCCAGCGGTCGATGCGAAGGCCCGCGTCGGCGCATGCCTGCTCGTGGGCGGCTCGCGCGTGCCACCACGTTCTGACAGCCCAGCGGCCGCCTTCACCCTCGAAGGCACGCGACCAGCCGCGGCGCGCGCCGTCGGGATGCACGACGGAGTAGACGAGCCGTCCGCCTGGACGGAGCGTGCGCGCCAGCTCCCGGATGGCCGCGCCGAGATCGGCAACGTCCCCGAGCGCGAGCCCGCATACCACGAGGTCCATGCTCCCGGTGGCCACCGGCAGCGCCTGCAGATCGCCCCGGACGACCGGCGCCGCCAGGGCGCGCGCCCGGGCGACCATGGCGCTCGATCGGTCCACGCCGACCACCGTGGCGCCGCGGGCGGCGAGGAGGCGGAGGTACCGCCCCGAGCCGCAGCCGGCGTCGAGCACGCGACGGCCGGCCACCAGACCAAGACACTCGAGGACCACCGCCTGCTCGGCCTCCATCAAGGGCGTGTGGGCGCGGGGCGGATATGCGGGCGCCCATCGCGCGTAGGCGGCGTCGGGCTCGAGAGGCGTCGCGTCGGCGCGCCGGCGGCCGGCGAAGGGTGCGGTGAACCGTGCCCAGAGGGACGAGACACGCGCTGTCACGTCAGAACCCCGTCGTCTCCGGGCGCTGGTACCGAAACGCGCGCTGCAGGAGGTTGAGCTCCAGCGGCCGTGCGTACCAGCCGGCGTGGTACCGCCACGCCGCGAGACCCCGCAGGACCAGCCGGCGCAGGCCGGTGAGCCGCACGTCGGTGACCGTGGGGAAGTACGCGTTGAGCACGCTCTCGAAGTCGCGGACCTGCCGCCGCACCTCCCCGTCGGACCACGGCGTGTCGGGATCGCGCCGCAGCGCGAAGGCCTGCCACCGGTCGGAGACCCACTCGTCCAGCGTGCGTGGAAACTGGAACCCCTCGCGTACCGACTCGGCGAAGAAGCCGCCCTCGAACGGCACCGGCGCGTAGACGTAGAAGATGATTTCGGTGGCGGGGTTCACGGCTTTGAGTCGCCGCACGAAGTCCAGCGTGGCGGCGAGATCGGCGGCGGGTTCCGGCGGGTTCCCGACGACAAACGAGAACTCGGGCACGACGCCGTACCGCTTCATGCGGAGCGCCAGATCCAGCGTTTGCTCGGCCGACGCGGTGCCGCCCTTGTTCATCCGCACCAGCATGTCGGTCGAGCCCGATTCCGCGCCGCAGAACACCATCCGAAGACCGCTGGCCGTCATCGCCTCCCAGGTCTCGGCCTTGTAGCGCATCAGCTCGTCGACTCGCCCCAGCGCCCACCACGACATGCCGAGGGGACGCATGCGATCGGCGATCTCGCGGGTTCGCGCTTCCGAGATGAAGAAGTCCATGTCGTGAAACTGCACGGCGTCGGCGCCCCAGGCGGACTGGTGCTGCGACAGGACGGAGGCGACGCGCTGAGGCGACTGCGCAACCCACCGGCGCCGCGCGATGCCGACCACCGCGCAGAACGTGCAGGCGAAGGGGCAGCCGAATGAGGAGTGATGCGTGGTCACGCGCGCGCCGAGGTAGTGGCGGTGCAGATACCGCGGCATGTCCACGCGGTGATAGGGCCAGTCAGGCAGCCCGTCGAGCGGCACGAGATCGGCGCTCCTGGTGTGCCGCACGGCGTCTCCCGACCGGTAGGTCAGCGACGGGATGTCGTCGAGCGCCTCGCCGCGCGCCAGCGCCGCGACGAGCGGTCCGATGACGGGCTCGCCTTGCCCCCGGACGCAGACATCGACGGTCGTCTCGGACAGGCAGGCCTCGGCATGCTGTGACGGGAAGTACCCGCCCCAGATGACGGGGACGTGCGGCAGCGCCCGCTTCAGCGCCCGGCAGGCGGCCACTGCGGCCTTCAGCTGCGGTCCAGGCATGACCGTCGCCGCGATGGCGGCGACAGGCGTCCGCGCGTGGATGGCCAGGATGCGCGCCACGGGATCCGGCTCGACGTTGCCATCCACGATGACGTAGTCGTGGGTCCCCTCGAGCATGGACCCGAGCGCGAGCAGCGACATCGGCAGCGGCTTCTTCGGCGACGGCGTGCTCCACGGATTGAACAGCACGATCATCGCTGCACCCAGTGGCTGGTGAGCGCCATGCCGACGCGGCCGACGACCGCGGAGGAGGCGGCGCGCAGCGCGGCCCCCAGGCGGCCTGCCTGCCAGTGCCGATGGCGCGCCACCTCGCCTGTCATCCACCGGCGGGCGAAATCGTAGTAGCGACGTCCGGGCCGCCCGGTGACGACCAGGTCGCGATCGGTGCGGGCGTTCCACGGCGCCGGAGCGCGCAACCGATCGGCTACCCGCGCGTGGTACGGCGTCCCCTTGATCGGGTAGGCCACGGTCGTCAGGAACTCGTCCGGCGACGTGCGCTTGAGGTGCCGCACCGTGGCGCGCAGGTCGTCGAACCGTTCACCGTCGAAGCCGAGCATGACGAACAGGCCGACTTCGATGCCGCGGCGCCGGAGCCGGACGGTCGCGTCGTGGATCTGATCGACCCGTACCCTCCGCTCCATCGCGTCCAGCAGGCGCTGCGACCCGCTCTCCGAGCCGATCCACACTCGCGAGCAGCCCAGCGACACGAGGGCGTCGGCGACCGAGTCGTCTATGCGCTCTGCCCGCGTGATGCACTCGAAGGGAAGCCGCAGCCGCCGGCGCGCCAGCTCGTCGGCATAGGCCAGCGTCCACGTACGATGAATCGCGAACACGTCGTCCGCGTACCAGAGCCGGTCGGGCCGGTACCGCTCGACGAGATACTCCACTTCGTCGGCGACGCCCGTCACGGAGCGCCGGCGGTGGCTGACGCCGAAGACGGATCGGCTGCACCACGTGCAGGTATACGGACACCCGCGCGCCGTGATGAGCGATGCGACGCCAGCGCCGTGGCGCGTTCGCCAGGCGCGCAGGTACGCCGGGAGGTCGATCGCCTCGCGATCGGGCCAGGGCTGCGCGTCGAGATCCGCGATGAGCGCACGGGGCGCCGTCCGGGCGATCGCGCCGTCCGGGCGGGCGAACACGAGGCCCTCGATCCGCTCGAGGGCCTCGGCATCCGAGCCGGCCAGCGCCGTGAGCAGCGCCTCGATCGTCCGCTCGCCCTCCCCCACGACCACGACGTCGGCGCCCGCCGAGAGGTACTCCGCCGCATACGGCGCCGGATCCGGGCCGCCGACGACAACCTTCGCCCCCGCCGCGCGCGCCAGAGTGATCCACGCGAGCGCCCGCCGCTTCGTCATCAGGTTCACTGACAGGCCGACCACAGGGGGCCGGTGCCGGCGAAGGACGGCTTCGAAGTCGGAGGTCGTTCGGAACGTGCCGTCGAAGACGCCGACGCTCGCGCCGCAGCGCTTGAGGTGGGACGAGAGGTACAGAAGCCCAAGCGGCGGGTGGGGCCGCATGATCCGTTGCTCCGCGGCGTCCTCGGCGAGCGAGTAGGCGTGGGCCAGCAGGACATCCATCACGACACCGGCTGCGACGGCCGCACCAGCTCGACGAGGAACTTCTCGACCGGCAGGCCGTACCAGTCGCGATCGCACCGCCAGCGCGCGGCGGCGCGCAACGGCGCGCGCCACCGCCCCGGGCGGACGGCATGTCGCGCGTAGAACCTGAACCGTTCGACCTCGCGCCACCGCGCCGCGCTGACCCACGGTCCGCGGGCGCCAACGTAGTCGAAGTCTGCCCACGCTTCCAGACTGCTCGGGAACTCGTAGCCCGCCCGCGACGCGTCGTCGGCCAGCGGGTTGCCCGGGTAGGGCCGGTAGCAGAAGATCGGGGTCTCGAACGCCGGCGACCGGGCGCCGATCGTCTTGGCGAGCGCCAGCGTGGCGTTGACGCTGGCGTCCGACTCCCCTGGAAACCCGACGATGAAGTTGAAGATTGCGCCCACGCCGTGGCGAAGGCAGAGATCGACCGTGCGCCGGACCTGCTCGAGGGTCACATCCTTCTGCAGTCGTTCGAGCATCTCCTGTGAGCCCGCTTCGACGCCGACCATGACGCGCCGCAAGCCGGCGGCGACAGCCGCGGCGAAGCGCTCGTCGCCCAGCCGGCACGCCTGGTCGGCCCGGAGGGTCGCCGTCCACGTGAACCGCGTGCCACGCCGGCGCAGGCCGTCGCACAGGGCCTCCACCCTGGCCGGCTGCGTGAAGAACGTCTCGTCCTGGAAGGCCACGTCGGTGGCCGCATAGGCCCGCTCGAGGAACGCCAGCTCCTCTGCCACCCGCTCGGGCGCGAGGCCCGTCCAGGCGCGGTCGAACACCGCCGGGTCGGCGCAGAAGGCGCACCGGAACCTGCACCCCTGCGACGAGACGTAATCGATCTGGCGCGCCCGCTTGCGCACGAAGTACTCCTCCACGCGCAGCAGCCCGTAGTCGTGCGCTGGCAGATCGTCGAGACCGCGAAGCGGCCTGGCCGGCGCGTGCCGGATCGCCCCGCCCCGGCCCGTCACCGTGCCCGCGCATCCGTCGACCACATCGCCGGCCGCGAGTCGCTCGACCACTTCGCGGAACGTCTCTTCGCCTTGACCGGTGACCACCACGTCGATGGCCGGCTCCGCGAGACACTGGGCGGCGAAGAGCGAGGGATGCCAGCCGCCCCAGACGACCGAGCACCCCGGGCGAGCGTCCTTGACGGCGCGCGTGACCGCGAGCGCGTCCCGAATGGGCGCCCCGGTCAGGACGGACACGCCCAGGCAGAGTGCACCTCGGGTCGCCTCGAGCACGGCCGCGACGGGATCCCGCTCCAGGCGCCCGTCGACGATCACCACGTCGAAGGCCCGCCGGTCGAGCGCCGACGCGACGGCCAGCGTCGCCAGCGGCATCGTGTGGAACACCGCCCGCGGGTTGTACAGGACGACACGCGGGCGCGTCATGGGCGTGACCCTGCCGGTGGCGGCGCCGTGCCGCCGAGCGGCCAGTCGTCCTGCCGCGTCGGCGTGGCCGCTGCGGCCGGCGAGAGCTGTGGCGGAAGCGTTGCGATGGAGGCGCGGTGGGCCGGGTCGGCCGCGAGCTTCGCCAGGCGCCGGTGGGAGCGGGCCAGCCGCCAGCGGTTGAGCCCCCACGAGGCGATCGGCCGGAGGTCGGCCGGCCTCGCGCGCCAGGGCGCGCGCGCCAGCGCGGCGACCTGGCGCACCAGCCGGCGGGCGCGGAACTCGAAATGCACGGCGTGATGCAGCTCGCGGTAGAACTCGGGGGCGTAGGTCGCGTGGTACATGACCGCCAGGTCGTCGGAGTCGACCCAGTTCTGCTTCTGGCCGAGCTCGTCGCGCACGCGTTCGTGAAAGCGGGTGCCCGGGAGCGGATACGAGACGGACACGCCAATGTCGGCCGGGTCGAGGTCGCGGACGAGCTCGAGCGTGGCCTGCACATCGTCCCAGGTCTCGCCCGGGTAGCCGAACTGCAGAAACAGGCCGGTGGCGATGCCGGACTGCCGCAGGTGGCGGCAGGCCTCTCGAATGTCGTCGACCCGGAGCCCCTTCTCCATCGCGTCGAGGATTCGCTGCGAGCCGGACTCCGCTCCCATCCACACCATCCGGCAGCCCGAGGCGGCGAGACTGGCCGCCACCGCCCGGCTCACCTGGTCGGCCCGCATCAGGCAGCGGAAGGGAATGTGCGCACCCCGCGCGTCCAGCTCCCGCGCGAAATCGGCCACCCAGCCGGGCTTGAGGCCGAAGACGTCGTCAACGACCCAGAGATGATCGGGCGCGTAGGTGCGCTTGAGCCACGCGAACTCGGCCGCCACCGACGCCGCGCTCCGCACGGCGTAGCGCTGCCCGTAGATCGGCTTCGCGCACCAGTTGCAGTGGAAGGGACAGCCGCGCGTCGTCGCGACGTTCATCGAGTGGTAGCCGTGGCGGCCGCGCCAGATGGCGCGGTAGCGATCGATGTCCACCAGATCCCAGGCTGGCAGCGGCAGATCATCCAGCGATCGCAAGAACGGACGCGCCGGCCCCCGGTGCACCGTGCCGTCGGGCCCGAGGGTTGCCGCGCCCGGAACGCCGGCCACGCGCTGGCCGGCCAGGAGGCGTTCGACCAGCTCGGCCAGCGTGACTTCCCCTTCCCCGAGGATGACCGCCGCCGCGCCACGGGCGAGGTACAGCTCGGGATGGTCGGTGGCATCGGATCCGGAGACTATGACCGGCCGTCCCGACTGGCGTGCGTGGTCGATCATCGCGAAGGCCGCGTCGCGCATGCGCAGCAGGCACATCTTGCTGAGATAGTTGAAGCTGTCCTCGTAGATGACGGCGATGCGGGGCTGCTCGCGGTCGAGCGCCTGGCGCCACCCGGCCGGGGAGTCAGCCAGCATCGCGTCGAAGAGCGCGATCGCGTGGCCGCGCTCGCGCAGGTAGGACGCCGCGTAGAGCGTGCCAAGGGGCGGATACGGCTGCCGCGCCTTCCACAGCTTCGGGTCGAAGCGCAGGTAATAGGCCTGGCCCAGCAGGACGTCAGGCATCGGCCGACCTCCGCTTCACCCAGCGGGTCAGCACGTGATCGCCGAGACGGTTCAACCCCGGCAGCGGGCTGACCAGCCGGTCCAGGCCCACGGCTGCGCGCCGCAGTGGTACCGGCACCTGGCGCCAGCGAGGCTCCAGGTACGGTGGCGGCACGACGATGCCGAGGCCTCGCACCGCGCGCAGGTGGAGCCCAGGTCCGAGCGCTCGCCCGACATCGGCCACGCGGTGATAGAACGTCGGCACCTCCACGCCCGCGACGGGCACCAGCGCCGGCGTGGTCCGGCGCCGCCGCGCCAGGCCCCTCCGGCCGGTGGCGCTGAAGTACATCACCTCCCAGGCGCACCATCGGCCCATCAAGCCGATGAGCACCGCGCCGCCGGGCCGGAGGTGCGAGGCCGCCAGCCGCCCGAGCGGCGCGAGGCACTCCACGCAGTTGAGCGCGCCGAAGTTGGATACGAGCACGTCGAAGCCCTCGTCGCCCGCAAGCGCCGGCAGCAGGTCGGGCAGATGCTCGAGCCCGCATGCCACAACGTCCGACCGCGCGCTGCCGGGCACGGCCGCCAGCCGCCGCAGCGTCCGCGCGACCATCTCGGGAGACGGGTCGCACGCGGTCACGCGAAGCCCCGCGCGTGCGAAGTACTCCGTGTCAAGGCCGCTGCCGCACCCGATTTCGAGCACGCGCGAGCCGGCCGGCACCCACGCGGCAAACGCCGCGTGCGAGAGCCGCCGCTGGTGGCTGAACGTCTCGCCGGAGGCGAGCGCATCGTAGTCCGGCGCGAGACGATCGAACGCGACGACCGCGGGCGTGGGGAGGCTCACAGCGAACGCTCCGGCGAGGCCGACGGCACGGGTATGGCCGGTGGTGCCGCGTCCACGACCGCGTCGGTGGCCGAGGCCTCGACGCCCGCGGCACGGCGATAGGCGCCGAGCATGGCGCGCGCCGCCTGAGCCCACGAGAAGGCACGCGCCCGCGCGAGGCCACGGGCGGACAGATCCGCTCGGAGCGCGGCGTCGGACCCGAGTCGGTGCAGCGCGGAGCCGAGCGCCTCCACCATCGTCGGGTCCACGGTGAGCGCCGCGTCGCCGGCGATCTCGGCGAGTGAAGACGTGTTCGACGTGATGACCGGCACCCCGCACGCCATGGCCTCGACCACCGGAAGGCCGAAGCCCTCATAGAGCGACGGGAACACGAAGAACTCGCTGAGGTTGTACAGCGCCGGCAGATCCGCGGCCCGGAGGTACCCCGTGAAGTGCACTGCCGCCTCGACGCCGAGCCGGCGGATGTGCCCTGCCAGACTGCGGGACGACCAGCCGTAGGGCCCGGCGCAGACCAGGTGGTGCCGGAGGCCGGCGGCTCGTGCCTCGGCAAACGCCGACACGAGCCGTGGCAGGTTCTTGCGCGGCTCGATCGTGCCGACGTAGAGGAGAAAGCGCGCCGGCAGGCCGTAGCGGGCGCGAACATCGGCGAGACGTGCGGCGTCGTCGATAGGAGAGAAGCCGGGACCGGCGGCCTCGTGCACGACGACGACCCGCCCCGGATCGACTTCAGGGTGCAGTCGCAGCAGGTCCCGCCGCGTGCTGTGAGAGACGGTCACGATCGCCCCCGCGCGCCGGATGGCCGTGCGCATCAGGGGCCGGTTGAGCAGGAGCCGCCGCACCGGATGGCAGCCCGGGTAGAGCTGAAGGCTCATGTCGTGCACGGTGACCACGGTGGGCACCGACACGCCGGCCGGCATCATCCCGTTCGTGAAGTGGGCGACGTCGGCGCCGACGGCCGAAATGGCCCGCGCGGCCCGGAACTGCATCCACCCGAGGCGCACTGGAAAGCGGTGCCCGGCGTGCACGCGCACGTGCGGCGCCATCGGCCGGTCCGTCTCCACGGCCTGGTTCGAGAGCACGATCAGCTCGTCGCCCGTCTGGACGACCTCATCGGCCAGATGTGCGAGCAGATGCTCGGTGTAGTACCCGACGCCGGTGCGGCCCGGCGTCAGGGTCGTCCCGTCAAACGCGATCCGCATGGTCCTCCCCGGCGCTGGCGAGACCTGGCGCAAGGGTCAGTCCCAGCGTCAGCCCGAACACGACGTAGGTCGGCGTGAAGCTCGTGAAGGCGTCCACGAGACCGTGGCCGGCAATGGACAGCCAGGCAGCGGCGAGGCCGGCGGCCAGCGGCACCGCGGACGCCGGCGCGCCGCGCACCAGCCGCCACACCGCCCTCGCCAGCGCGACGGCGAACCACGCGGCGGCGACGACACCGACGATGCCCGCACCGGTTGCCATCTCCAGATAGGTGCTGTTGGCGTGGATGCGGCGATCCCAGTCGGCGAGGCCCAGGTAGCGTCCGTAGAGATGACGGTAGTTGCCCGGCCCCACGCCGGTCAGGGGCCGGTCCCGCAGCATCTCCCCCGCGGCCTGCCAGAGCGTCATCCGCGGCAGTTGTCGCGACGCACCCGGCAGCGCGCCGCGCGACACCGGCGGCGCCGTCACGACAGGTCCGGCCACGTTGACGACCGTGCGCGCAGGCTCGACGCCTTCCACGCTCAACCACGTCCGGTGCTCCTGGACGACGTCCCAGACCAGGATGTAGCGCCCGGGATACCCCGGCGCGTGTACGACCGCGTCGATCGCAGTCGTCTCGCCGGGCGAGACAGGGTGCCTGAAGGGCGTCCGCGCCCCGTCGTACTCGATGACGTGATCCGTCGCGGCGTCGAGCCAGTGGTACGACAGCGCAAACGGAGGCGTGACGTCGGACCGCCAGTCGATCCGCCCCAGGTTGGTGGCCTGCACGGGCACGCGCGCCGTCGCGCCCGTCGCGATCGTCAGCGTCCGGGGCGCGTCGTAGGCGGCGCCGTACCACGCGCCCGCCGTGTCGGTGCCGAAGCGGACGGCCAGCAGGCCGGGCGAGCGTGACAGCAGCGTGATCCCGGCCAGCACGGCGGCCAGCAGGGCAAGCGCCAGGTGGGCCGACTGCCATCCCGGTCCCCGCGCGTACACGATGGCGCCGACAGTCCCAAGCGTCAGCGCCAGACTGAGGAGCCCCGCCCGCGTGAACGTCGCGACGATGCCGGCGCCGACGAGCGCCAGCGCGATGAATGCGAGGAGGCGTGAAGCCCGCCGTGTGGGCCGCGCAACGAGCAGCGCCAGCCCCACGGCGAAGACGACCTCCAGGTACATGGAAGCGATGGTGGGATACGCGAGCGTGGACGTGGCCCGGATCTGGCCGCCGACCACATGGAAGCCGGGCCTGAACGCGCGCAGCATCTCCATCACCCAGCCAACCTGCGCGAGCTCGAGAGTGGCCAGCATCCCCACGACGGCGCCCGTGCCGAGGAGCCAGGCGACGAGGGTCATTGCCACGTGCGGCGTCGTGAGGGCGTTGACGGCAAGGGCGGCAACGCCCGCTGCCGCGCCGGCTCTTGCGACCGTCAGCCACGCCGCCGCCCGGTACTCGGCCGCAGCGAGGGCCGCCACGGCGAGCGCGGCGAGCACGGCCAGTGCCGGCGCGGTGATCGGCGTCCGCCAGCGCAGCGCGCGGCGGCCCGTGAGGCGTTCGACCCCGCACACGCCGACCGCCACGGCCACGGCGGCCTCCGTCGTCGAGAGGCTGGCGCCGGCCGTGGTGCCGGCGACAAGCACCCGCTCGAACGGAGCGGCCGCGGCCACGAGCAGCACGGCGCCCACCAGCCACCGCGACTCAGCGGTCGCGCGGCTCTGGAACAGACCCCGGGCGCGAAGAGCGGCAGCGTCGGACATGGCCCGCGTAACGCCCGGGAAAGCAAGACACATACCCGGCCTCGCCACGTCGTCTGGCCGGCACGGGAGGTGCATTGCGCGCACGCGTCCAATGGAATGGCAGGCCGCCGACCAGCGCGGCCGGCCTGCGGCTTACGAGTGGTGAAAGCGCTTTCGAGATTCGTAACGCACGCCGACGTGCTCGATCGCGCCGCGACGCCGGCGCGGATCGGTGTCAAGGCGGGCGTAGACGGCCTGAGCAAGGCTGTGACGCTCGTCGTGACGATGGCGGCGGCGCGCGCGCTCGAACCCGAGGCGTTCGGCATGCTCGCGCTCGGCATGACGAGCGGCTGGATTCTCGGGGTGGTCACAGACGCGGGCCTCTCCATGCACCTGGCCCGCGCCGTCGCTCGGGCGCCGCACGAGGCGCGCGGGCTTGCCTTCCGACTGATCTCGGTGCGCGCGCTGGCCGCCGCGCTGGCGCTCGTCCTGACGGCTGTGCTGTCCACCTGGTTCGTACCGGACCCCTGGCCGGCGGCATTCGTGCTGCTCGTCGCGGCGCAGCTGGCGGGCGCGGTGCTCGACACCGTGGCACACGCGTTTCGCGGCCTCGAGCGCATCGAGCTGGAGTCGGCCATCCAGCTCGCCCAGCGGGCGGCGGCTGTCGGGCTCGCCCTGGCCGTGCTCGGCGTCGCGCCCCAGCTCGACCTGCTGGCGGCCGCGCTGGTGGTCCCGCCGGCGACGGCGGCCGTCATCGCGGCG
>JBFMCA010000048.1:0-29855 GCA_040754955.1 Acidobacteriota bacterium
GGGTGGGGCGGGTAGGGGCGGGTGGGGTAAGATCGAAAGATTCCATGCCACGCATTCTCGTGACCAATGATGACGGCGTGCACTCAGAAGGGCTGCGGGCCCTGGCGGAGGCGCTCAAGGGCGTCGGAGACGTCACGGTTGTCGCTCCCATCCAGGAGTCGAGCGCGATCGGCCATGCCCTGACCCTGCGCCGGCCGCTCCGCATCGAGACGGTAGCCCACGGCGTCTACGCCGTGGACGGAACCCCCACCGACTGCGTCAACCTCGGGGTGGCCGTCGTCATGAAAGGGGAGCTGCCCGATCTGGTTGTGTCCGGCATCAACCTGGGATGGAACCTCGGCGACGATGTGACCTACTCGGGAACGGTGGCGGGCGCGCTCGAGGCGGCTCTCCTCGGCATCCCGGCGATCGCCGTGAGCCTCTACCGGGCGCGCGACCACGTGTTCGACTTCACCGCGGCCGCCGAGGCGGGCGCCGCCGTGGCCACCTTGATCCTGCGCCACCCGCTGCCCGAGCGGACGTTCCTGAACATCAACGTGCCGCGGGGCACGCCGAAGGGGTACCGGCGCACCGTGCAGGGCAAGCGCAACCACATCACCAAGATTTCCGAGCGCCTCGACCCGCGCGGCAAGGCCTACTTCTGGATCGAGGAAGGGCTGGACGAGTGGACCGCGCACGACCGGAGTGACTATCACGCCGTGAAGGACGGGTACATCTCGGTAACGCCGCTGCAGCCGGACATGACGGCCCACGACGCGCTCGAGGAGCTGGAGCGGCTGCCCCTGCCGGCCGTCAAGCTTGTGGTAGACTGAAGCTTCTGTCGGGGCGTGGCTCAGCTTGGTAGAGCGCTCGGTTCGGGACCGAGAGGTCGCTGGTTCGAATCCAGTCGCCCCGACCATTATACCGATAACTCGTTCACAGTAAACAACTTAGAGCTTTATCGATTTTCTGGTCGACGCCCGTCCAATCAGATAAGATCGGTAGTGCCTTCTTCGCGCCATCGCCAACTGGTCGATGTGCCGGGGCCCGCCATCCGGCGGGCCTTGCTTTTTTCGCCGCTAGAATCGTCAAGGTGTCCGACCGCGTGCCCCGGACCGCGTCCGTCGCGGTGCCGTCTCCTTCCAGCGCCAATCGGCGTGCCATCCGCTGGCTGAGCCTGGCGTTCGCGGCGATCGGTCTCGCGCTGCTCGTCGAGACCGTCCGGCGCGTGGGGTGGGCCGAGGTGCGCGCCGGCGTGGGCAGCGTCGGTTGGTGGTTTGGCGCCATCGTCGCACTTGGGGGGCTCCGGTTCGCCGCGCGCGCCCGGTCGTGGGTGGCGTGCGCCGGCGAGTCGTCGTTCCGGACCGGCCGGGCCTTCGAGGCGGCGCTGGCGGGCGACGCACTGGGGAACCTGACGCCGCTCGGGCTGCTGGCCAGCGAGCCCACGAAGGTGCTCCTCACCCGCCGCTACCTGTCGACGCCGCAGGCCGTCTCGTCGGTGGCGGTGGACAACGTCTTCTACATTCTGTCGGTGCTGGTGATGGTGGCGGCCGGCACGCTGGTGTTCCTCCGGCGGGCCGGCGTGCCGGATGCGCTTCGCACCGGCGCCGATCTCGTGCTGGCCGGCGTGGGCCTCGCCCTGGCGTTCGCTGTGCTGGTTGCCCGCCATCGCCCGGCGGTCCTGTCGTGGCTCGCGGCCACCGGCGCGCGGCTGCTTCAGCGGCCGGAACGGACGACGGAGTTCCTGCGGGACCTCGAAGCGCGCTTCTACGGGCTGCTCGAGTGGCCGGCGGGCCGGCTGGCGCGCGTCGTCGCGTGGCAGGCGGCATTTCACGCAGCCGCCGTCGTCGAGGTGTACCTGATCCTGGTCCTGCTGCCGGGGTCGGCGCACGCCACGATCGTCGACGCGTTCGTGCTCGAAACGGCGGGCCGCCTGATCACGGTGGTCTTCAAGTTCGTGCCGTACCGGCTGGGGGTGGACGAGGCGGGGTCGGCGCTCGTGGCACGCATGCTGGCGCTCGACCCCACGGCCGGCGTGACGCTGGCGCTCATCCGCCGGCTACGGATCCTGAGCTGGAACGCGGTGGGCCTCGCGCTCCTCGCGCGCGCCCGCTGAAGTACACTGAGGCGTCCCCGGGGAGCGGAGTCTGCCATGAAGAAGCTGAACCGTGTGTTGACCGTTGGTGTCGCGGCCGTGCTGGCGGCGGCCGGCTGGCTGCTGAGCCCCGGCGTCGCGGCGCAGGGCAACGCCGTCGATCCGAGCCTGTACAGCGGGATGCGCTGGCGCAGCATCGGTCCCGATCGCGGCGGCCGCTCGATTGCCGTCGCGGGGAGCGCCGCGCGCCCCAACGAGTACTACTTCGGCGCCGTCGGCGGCGGCGTGTGGAAGACGACCGACTTCGGCCACACCTGGACGCCCGTTACCGACGCGCACCTCGAGTCGTCGTCGGTCGGCGCCCTCGCGGTTGCCGAGTCGAACCCCGACATCGTCTACGCCGGGATGGGCGAGGCGTGCTTCCGGGGCAACATCATTCAGGGCGACGGGATCTACAAGACCACGGATGGCGGAAAGACCTGGGCGCACGTCGGCCTCCGCGATTCGCAGATCGTGAGCAAGATCCGGGTGCACCCCTCGAATCCGGATCTCGTGTACGCGGCGGTGCTGGGCCATGCCTACGACGACAACGACGAGCGCGGGGTGTTCCGCTCGCGCGACGGCGGCAAGAACTGGGAGCGGGTGCTTTTCCGTGACGCGAAGACCGGCGCGGTGGACCTGTCCATGGACCCGAAGAACCCGGATGTGCTGTACGCGGCGCTCTGGCAGGTCTACCGGACACCCTGGTCGATGGAGAGCGGGGGGCCGGGCAGCGGCCTCTTCAAGACCACGGACGGCGGGACGACCTGGACCGAGTTGACGAAGGCCCCGGGCATGCCCGACGGGCTCTGGGGCAAGGTCGGGGTGTCGGTCTCGCCGGTCGACGGCAACCGTGTGTACGCCATCATCGAGAACGAGAACGGCGGCGTGTTCGTGAGCGACGACGCGGGAGCCACGTGGCGGCGCACCAACGAGGACCGCAACCTCCGGCAGCGCGCGTTCTACTACACCCACATCACGGCCGACACGCAGGACAAGGACACGGTGTACGTGCTGAACGTGCAGTTCTTCAAGTCGACCGACGGCGGCAAGACGTTCCCGACGCAGATCCGCGTGCCGCACGGCGACAACCACGACCTCTGGATCGCGCCGAACGACAACAAGCGGATGGTGCAGGCCAACGACGGCGGCGGCAACGTCAGCGTGAACGGGGGGCAGACGTGGAGCGGCCAGGGTTATGCCACGGGTCAGTTCTACAACGTGTTCACGACCCGCCACGTCCCCTATCACGTCTGCGGCGCGCAGCAGGACAACAGCACGGCGTGCATCTCGAGCCAGGCCCAGGCGGGCGCGGGCGAGGGGAGCCTGCCGCCGCTCTTCTACGCGGTCGGCGGCGGCGAGAGCGGCTACATTGCGCCGGATCCGACGGATCTCGACGTCTTCTACGCCGGGAGCTACGGGGGGCTCATGACGCGCCTCGACCGTGCCGTCGGACAGGCCCGCGTCGTGACGATCTACCCGGACAACCCGATGGGCTGGTCGTCGATCGACATCAAGGAACGGTTCCAGTGGACCTATCCCATCGTCTTCTCGCGCGTGAACCCCAAGGTGCTCTACGCCGCGTCGCAGTCGCTCTGGCGGACCACCAACGGCGGCCAGAGCTGGCAGAAGATCAGCCCGAACCTGGCGCGCTCCGATCCGAAAACCATGGGGCCGTCGGGCGGCCCCATCACGCGGGACCAGACGGGCGTCGAAACCTACGCGGTCATCTTCACGGTGGCGCCGTCGTATCAGGATGAACAGACCATCTGGACGGGCTCGGACGACGGGTGGGTGCACGTCACGCGCGACGGCGGCGGGAACTGGGAGCGGGTGACGCCGCCCGACCTGCCGGAGTTTGCCCGCATCAGCCTCATCGAGGCCTCGCCGCACCAGAACGGCGTGGCGTATCTGGCAGCGAACCGGTACCAGCAGGGCGATCGCCGGCCGTACTTCTACAAGACCGCCGACTTCGGGAAGAGCTGGTCGAAGATCGTCACGGGCATTCCGGCGCACGACTTCGCGCGCGTCATCCGCGAGGATCCAAAGCGGCGGGGCCTCCTGTATGCGGGGACCGAACACGGCGTCTACGTCTCGTTCAACGACGGCGCGTCGTGGCAGTCGCTGCGGCTCAACCTCCCGGTGACGCCCGTTCATGGCATCGTGGTCGAGGACCGCGACCTGGTGATCGGGACGCACGGTCGAGGGTTCTACATCCTGGATGACATCGGCGTGCTGCGGCAGGCCACGAGCATCGCGACGTCCGGTCTGCACATCTTCGAGCCCGTCAACCCGCAGCGAGGGCTCGATCGCGAGCTGGCCGTCGACTACTACCTGGCCAAGGAGGCCGAGCAGGTGACGATCGAGATCCTCGACAGCTCCGGCGCCGTCCTGCGGGCGTTCCGCGGCACGCCCAAGGACCCCGAGCCTGCGGCGGGCGGGGGCGGGGGCTTCTTCGGTTTCCGGCCGCCGCGCGTCGGCGTGAAGCAGGGGATGAACCGGTTCAACTGGGATCTGCGGCAGGAGGGGGCTGTCGTCTTCCCCGGCATGATCATGTGGGCCGCACAGCCCCAGCGCGGGCCGGCGTCGCCGCCCGGGCAGTACAGCGTTCGCATCACGGCCAACGGGGAGACGAAGACGCGGCCGTTCACCATCGGTCTCGATCCGCGCCTCGTGGCCCGCGGCGTGACGGAGGCCGATCTGCATGAGCAGTATCGGCTGTCGGTGCAGGTCCGGGACCGGGTGAGCGAGGCCAACCGCGCCGTCATCCGCATCCGGGCCATTCGCGAGCAGGTGGACGATCGTCTCAAGAAGGTGCCCGAGCGGCGGCGCGCGGAGGTCCAGAAGCTGGCCGATGCGCTGATGAAGCCGCTCGCCACGGTGGAGGAGGCGGTCTACCAGGTGCGGAACCGGAGCAGCCAGGATCCGCTCAACTACCCGATTCGGCTCAACAACAAGATCGCGGCCCTCGCCGGCGTCATCGAAGGCGCCGACTACAAGCCCACGGACCAGACCTACGAGGTGTTCAAGGACCTGTCGGCCCAGCTCCAGCAGGAGCTCGACGCCATGACGACGGCCATCGCCCGCGAGCTGCCGCGCCTCAACGCCGCCCTGCGACGCGAGAAGGTCGACGCGGTCGATCCCAAGCAGTGAAGTCCGTCGCGGTCCTCGCGCCGGCCGGCACGCTCGAGCCGGCTGGCGCCAGCGACCCGCGGTCCTGATCGCCACAGGAGACTGGATTCGCGCCCGCGGGAGCGCTACCCTGGCGGTCTCCGTCAATGGGCCGGCAGGGACACGCCGGCCGCAACTGTCGCGCGGTGGGAGGGACAGGCGCGACGACCGAGGAATACCCCGTGATTGGCGAGGAAGGAGCCACGCCGCCAGCGGGGATGCCTCGCCGGTCGAATGCCGCCGGGCGTTCCACCACGGGCTGCTAGAATGGGAAGATGCGGGCGGCACGCCGGTACCTGGTGAGCGGCCGTGTGCAGGGCGTCGGCTTCCGATACTTCGCGCGCGAGGCGGCGCTGGCCGAGGGACTGACGGGATCGGTCCGCAACCTGGAGGACGGTCGCGTCGAGGCGTACGCCGAGGGCGAGGCCGACGCGCTGGACCGGTTCGAGCGGCGGCTGCGGCAGGGACCCGCTCACGCCCGGGTCACGGGCGTGGACGTCGAGTCGACGGTGCCGAGCGGGCGCTACGCCGGGTTCATGGTCGGGTAAGCGGCGCCGTTAGGGGCATATGGAGCATCTCAAGCAGAAGATCCGGCACATGCCGGATTTCCCGAAGCCGGGCATCCTGTTCTACGACATCACGACGCTCCTCGGCGACCCGGGCGGCTTCCGCGAGACGATCGACGCGCTCGCGCGCCCGTACATGGGCCAGGGAATCGAGCAGGTCATCGGGATCGAAAGCCGGGGGTTCATCCTGGCGGCGGCGGTCGCCGATCGGCTCGGGGCGGGGTTTGCTCCGATTCGCAAGCCCGGGAAGCTCCCGTCGGCGACACTGCGTGAAAGCTACGCGCTCGAGTACGGGACCGACAGCCTCGAGATCCACAACGACGCGGTGCTTCCCGGACAGAAGGTGCTGCTGGTGGACGACGTGCTCGCCACGGGCGGCACGGCGCGAGCGGCGGCGACGCTCGTCAGGAAGATCGGCGGGGACCTGACGGCGCTGGCCTTTCTCATCGAGCTCAACTTTCTGGCCGGGCGCCAGAAGCTGGACGGCGAGCGCGTATTCTCCGTGCTGCAGTACTGAGGGGTCGGGAACGGCCCACGGCGCGGGCCGCGCCCGCGTGACACGGCGGCAGGGCGCCCGTAGCTCAGCGGATAGAGCACCCGCCTCCTAAGCGGGGGGTCGCGGGTTCAATTCCCGCCGGGCGCGCCATCATTCGTGATTCGCGAGATGAGGAATGACGAATGAGGAATGGCGAATGGCGAATGACAAAAGGGCACGCTCATGAAGACATCCGAACGGCAGCATCTGAAGGTCAACGAGGTCGCGCTGGCGACCGAGTGGCTGATCACGCGCTTCAACGAGAAACGCGGCCTGTGGAGCGCGGTCATCGGCATCGTGCTTGTCGTGGTCCTCGGCGTCGGCGGGTATTCGGCGTGGCGCGCGAACATCGACAGCCAGGCGGAGGCTCTGCTGTCCCAGGCCATGGTGATCTACGACGCCCGCGTGGCGCCGCCCGTGCCCGCGGTGAACGCCTCTCCGAACAGCCCGGCCGTGACGCAGCAGCCGGGGACCTATCCGACCGAGCGGGCCAAGCTCGAAGCCGCGCTGCCCAAGTTCCAGGCTGTCGCTGACGCGTATCCGACCTCGACGGCCGGGCTGACCGCCCGGTACCTCATGGCGTCGGTGCTCGTGGGGCTCGGCCGCTACGACGAGGCCGTCGAGCAGTACGACCGCGTGATCAGCGCGGGACGCGGCATGGTGTCGCGAGTGGCCCGGCTGGGCAAGGCCGAGGCGGAGCTTCGAGCCGGCCGCCACGACGCCGCCATCGCAGGCTTCAAGGCGGTGGTCGAGGCGCCCGCGGGCGATCTGCCGCCCGAGGCCGTCAAGCTGGAGCTGGCGCGCGCCTATCGGCTGGCCGGTCGACTCGACGAGGCGCGGCAGACGCTGACCGACATCACGGAAAACCACGCCGATTCGCCGTTTGCGGCGGAGGCGCGGGCCGAGCTCGAGCGCATCAAGAGCTAACTGCGTTCGTCCTCCGCCTCCCGCTTGAGCTCCTGCAGCAGATGCAGGGCGTCGAGCGGGGTGGTGCGGTTGATATCGATGTCCCGCAGCCGTTGGCGCAGCCTCTCGCCCGGGCCGGGCAGCGCCTGGAAGAGGCCGAGCTGCTGCTGGGGCGCCGGTGGACCGCCGCTCAGCGCCGGGCGGCCGCCGCGCGTGAGTTCGTCCTGCTCGAGGGCGCCGAGAATGTCGCGTGCGCGGGCAATCACCGGCGCGGGCAGCCCCGCCAGCCGGGCGACCTGAATGCCGTAGCTGCGGTCCGATCGGCCCGGCAGGATCTTGTGCAGGAAGATGATGTCGTCCTGCCACTCCCGCGCCGCGACGTGGGCGTTGACGACGCCCGGAAGGGCATCCGCCAGGTCCGTGAGCTCGTGATAGTGCGTGGCAAAGAGCGTCTTCGGCCGCGCGCGCGCGTTCGTCGCCAGATGCTCCGCGACGGCCCAGGCGATGCTCAGGCCGTCGAAGGTGGCGGTGCCCCGGCCGATCTCGTCCAGCACGACGAGACTGCGGGACGTGGCGCCGCTGAGGATGTGCGCCGTCTCCTGCATCTCGACCATGAAGGTCGACTGCCCCCTCGCGATGTTGTCCGAGGCGCCCACGCGCGCGTAGATCCGATCGACCAGCGCCACCTTGGCCTCGCGCGCCGGCACGAACGATCCAGCCTGCGCGAGCAGGCAGAGCAGGGCGACCTGCCGGAGGTAGGTGGACTTGCCTCCCATGTTCGGACCCGTCAGGATGACGAGCTGCCGGGCCGTTCCGTCGAGCGCGACGTCGTTGGGCACGAACGAGCCCGCGGCCAGTCGCTCGACCACCGGATGGCGCACGTCGGCGGCGACGATCTCGTCGCCGTCGTGCACGTGGGGCTTGGTGTAGTTGGCGATCGTCGCCGTTTCGGCGAGGCCGGCCAGCACGTCGAGCGCGGCGATGGCGCGCGCGGTGTCGATCACGCGCGGTGCCTCCGCGGCGACGCGGGCGCGCAGCTCCTCGAAGAGCGCCAGCTCGCGCTCGAGGCAGCGTTGGTCGGCGCCCAGGATCTTCTCCTCGTATTCCTTCAGCGCCGGCGTGATGAACCGTTCGCCGCCGGCAATGGTCTGCTTGCGCTGGTAGTCGGCCGGAACGGCGTGCAGGTTCGCCTTCGAGACCTCGATGTAGTAGCCGAAGACGCGGTTGAAGCGCACCTTGAGCGACTGGATGCCCGTGCGGGCCCGCTCGCTCTCCTCCATCTCCGCCACGATCTGGCGGCTCGACCGGCTGACGTGCCGCAGTTCGTCGACCTGCGCGTCGTACCCGTCGCGGATGACGCCGCCGTCGCGCGCCAGCGCCGGGGGCTCGTCGACGATGGCGGCATCGATCGCGCCGCGCAGCTCCGGCAGGTCGTCGAGCTCGCTGACCAGGCTGCGCACGAGCGGCGCCTCGCAGTCGGCGAGCACCAGCCGCATGCGGGGAACGGCGCCGAGCGACTGGCGGAGGCCGACCAGATCCCGCGGCCCCCCGGTGGCCAGCGCCACGCGCGACACCAGGCGCTCCAGGTCCTGCACGGGCTTGAGGGCCTCGCGCAGCTTGCCGCGCTCGGTCGTCCGGAACGCCAGTTCCTCGACGG
Organism: Acidobacteriota bacterium; assembly: GCA_040754955.1. Taxonomy (GTDB): domain Bacteria; phylum Acidobacteriota; class Vicinamibacteria; order Vicinamibacterales; family UBA2999; genus JBFMCA01. The sequence continues at coordinate 8,949 of JBFMCA010000048.1, forward strand.
CGTCGAGGCGTTCCCGGATGGGCTCGAGCGCCACCAGCGGCCGCAGCAGCCAGGACCGGAGCAGCCGGCCGCCCATGGCGGTCACGGTGCGGTCGATCTCATGCAGCAGCGAGCCCGCGCGGCCACCGTCGACGGCCTCGACCACCTCCAGATGCCGGAGCGTCGTGGGATCGACGAGCAGGCAGTCGGCGGCCTGCTTCAGTCGGACCGTGCGGACGTGCGCGAGGTCGGCCTTCTGCGTGTCCCGCAGGTAGCGGACGAGGGCCCCGGCGGCACAGACGGCCGCGGGCCGGCGCTCGAGGCCGAAACCTTCCAGGCTGGTCACGCGCAGCTGGTCGACGAGCGTCTGGCGCGCGTGCTCGGCTTCGAAATGCCAGCCCTCGATCTCGGTGACCGGAATGGCGGCCTCGGCCACGGCCGGCAGCGCAGCCCGCACATCGTGGCCCGCCGCGACCACGACCTCGCGGGGCTTGAGCACCGTGATTTCGTCCGCCAGGGCCTGGCGCCCCTCGGGGCCTTCGTACTCCGCCAGATCGAACTCGCCGGTCGTGAGATCGAGGAGCGCCACGCCGAAGACAGCGGGCCGGCCCGTCACCGGCGCCGTGGCGACGAGCGCCATGAGGAACGACGGCTCGCGCGCCTCCAGATAGTTGGCGTCGGTCAGCGTGCCAGGCGAGACGACGCGGACCACCTCGCGCCGCACGACGCCCTTGGCCTTGCGCGGATCCTCCACCTGCTCGCAGACGGCGACACGGTAGCCCTTGCGAACGAGGCGGGCGATGTACCCGTCGGCGGCATGGTGGGGCACCCCGCACATCGGGATGGCCGTGCCGGACGAGTCCTTCGCGCGCGACGTCAGCGTGAGATCGAGCGCGCGCGCGGCGATCAGAGCATCCTCGTAGAACATCTCGTAGAAGTCGCCCATGCGGAAGAACACGATCGCGTGGCGGTGCTGCCGCTTCGCGTCGAAGTACTGCCGCATGGCCGGTGTCACGGCGGCACCGGCCGGTGGGATCGCCGGGGCCGAATCGGGCGGAGAGGACACGAGAAAGTATACGATACGGGTGCCTGGCAGATGGTGATTCTGGCGCTCGACACGACGACCCGGTCCGGGAGCGCGGCGGTCGTGCGCGACGACGCGGTGGCGGCGGCCTTCGCGGGCGACGGCGATCGCACCCACGGCGAGCGGCTCCCCGGCGAACTGGCGGCGGCGCTCGACGCGGCCGGCCTCGGCCTGGCGGAGGTCGATCTCCTGGCCGTTGCAATCGGCCCCGGTGCTTTCACGGGCCTGCGCATCGGCCTCGCCGCCATCCAGGGTCTCGCGCTCGCGCTCGATAAGCCCGTCGTCGGCATCTCGGCGCTCGAAGCGCTGGCTGTGGCGGCTGCGGACGCGCGGGGCGGCGTGCGAGGTCCGCTGGGCGCCTGGATGGACGCGGCGCGCGGTGAGATCTTCGCTGCCCTGTTCGACGTCGCCGGCGGCGCCGCGGTCGAACGCCGGCCGGCGTCGGTCGGCGCCCCCGAGGCGGTCCTGGAGGCCTGGGCGTCGGCGCTGCCGCCCGGCGCGTGCTTCGCGGGCGATGGCGCGCTCCGCTACCGGCAGCTCATCGAGGCCGCGGGCCACACGGTCCTCGCATCCGTGCCGCTCCTCGCGCCGGTCATCGCGCGGCTGGCGGCCCGTCAGGCCACCGCCGGCTTCGCCGGTCCGCCCCACGCGCTCCGCCCCCTCTACGTCCGGCGCCCGGACGCCGAACGGTCGCGGCCGGCGACAGCGACGGAGTCATGAACGCCTTCGCTGTGGAGCCGCTTGCGGGGGAGGCGGACCTCGCGGCGGTGCTCGAGATCGAGCAGGCCAGCTTTCACAACCCCACGACGCGGGAGTGGTACGAGGCCGAGCTGGCCCGGCCCGAGGTGTGCTTCATCTACGTCCTGCGGACGCCTGGCTGCGCGGTAGCGGCGTTCTGCGCCTTCTGGCGGGTCGGCGACCAGATCCACATCAACAATCTGGCGGTTCGTCCCGAGTGGCGGGGGCGTGGCGTCGGCCGTGCGTTGCTTGCCGGCGTCCTCGAGGCAGCCGCGGGTCTGGGCGCGCCGCGGGCCACGCTCGAGGTTCGCCGCTCGAACGAGCCCGCCCGCCGCCTCTACGAAGGCGCGGGGTTCCGCGTGACGGGCGTGCGCAAGGCCTACTATTCGCAGCCCATCGAGGACGCGCTCGTCCTGTCGCGGGAGCCGGCCGCGTAACCTTCTTGCAACCCCTCTCCCCGGGTGTTATTGTGCGGCCGTGGATAGGGCCGGCGCGCGATGGGCGGCCGCGACCCGGAAAGGAGGCGGAGCACGATGGCTGAGGCTCAGGACTTGAAAACCCTGCTCCTCGAGACCAACGAGGAATTCCGCGAGTTGGCCTCCAAACATCATGAGCTCGACGATCGCCTGCAGGAGCTCGCTTCCAAGCATTACCTCAACGACGACGAACAACTCGAAGAAGTCACCATCAAGAAGCGCAAGCTGCAACTGAAAGACCAGATGGAGGAAATCCTGCGGCAGCACCGGTCGACCGTGCCCGCCTGACCTGCCTCGACGAGTGTCCGACCGACGGAGGCGCGTGGCCGCGCGGCCCGGCCTCCGTTCTGTCTTTTCGCGTCTGTCATAGGATCGTCAGCGAGCATGCCAATCGACAGGGCTGGTTTGCCGTTCATCGGCGTTGCCGTGCTGCTGGCCATCGGGCTGGGCTGGTGGGGCGGGCGGGCCTGGGCGATTCCGCCGATCGTCCTCGCCGCGTTCTTCGTGTTCTTCTTTCGCGATCCCGATCGCGTCCCGCCTGCGGATCCCGGGCTGGTCGTCGCGCCCGCCGACGGCCGGGTCATGATCGCGCGCGCCACCGCGGGCCCTGGAGGGCCGGCCGGGGAGTGGCAGCAGCTCAGCATCTTCCTCTCGCCGATCGACGTCCACGTGAACCGGACGCCCGTCGAGGGACGGGTGACCCACGTCGAGTTCCATCCGGGGCGATTCCTGCCCGCCTACAAGGAGGAGGCCGGCGCGCTCAACGAGTGGACCGAAGTGTGGTTCGAGCGCGACGGGCAGCGCATCATCCTGCGGCAGATCGTCGGCATCCTGGCGCGGCGCATCGTCTGCCGGGTGTCACCAGGCGACGAGGTGGAGCGCGGTGCGCGCTTCGGCGTCATGAAGTTCGGCTCGCGCATCGATCTGTACCTGCCGCCGGCGGCCGCGCTCGCGGTCTCCGTCGGCGACCGCGTCGTCGCCGGCCAGACGGTGGTGGCAAGGCTGGCGCCCTGACATGAGCGGCGCACCTGCGCACGCGCCCGGGCACCGGCACCCGGCGCACCGCGGCATTCGGCGCGGCGTGTCGATCCTGCCGAGCCTCTTCACGCTCGCCAACCTCTTCTGCGGCTGGGCGTGCGTCGTCTACGCCATGCGCGGGGATGTCTCGACCGCGGCGCCGTTCATCGGCGTGGCGATCGTGCTGGACATGCTCGACGGTCGCATCGCGCGGATGACGGGGACGACCAGCGACTTCGGCGTGCAGCTCGACTCGCTCGCCGACCTGATCTCGTTCGGGATGGCGCCGGCGGTGCTGACCTTCGTGTGGGGGCTCGTGCCGCTCGGGCGCCTGGGCTGGGCGGCGGGGTTCCTCTACCTGACCGGCGCGGCGCTGCGGCTCGCGCGGTTCAACATCCAGGCACACGTCGACAAGCGGTACTTCGCGGGCCTGCCCAGCCCCGCCGCCGCGGCGATTCCCGCCGCGACCGTCTTCTACTACCCGGCGGGCCTGCAGGCGCGGCCCGAGGCCTACCTCGGCCTCGCCGTCATGCTGGTGCCCGCCCTCCTGATGGTCAGCACCATCCGCTTCCGCAGCTTCAAGACCTTCGACCTGCGCGCGCGGCGGCGGTACCAGTCGCTCATCGGGTTGGCCGGCCTGCTTGCCCTCGGTGTGAGCTACCCGCAGGAGGTGCTGCTGATCATGGCCTACGCGTACCTGGCGTCGGCGTTCGTGGGGCAGGCGATCACACGGATCCGGCATCGCCACGATCCCGCGCCGGTGGGCGCGCATGGCGAATCCGGACGCACGGCCGGCGACCTACACCGCGACGCCTGAGTCGATCGGCAGCCACAGCGACACCGTCGTGCCGTCGCCCTTGCGGCTGCGCACGGCAATCCGCCCACCGTTGAGCTCGACGTTGCGCCGGGCGATTGTGAGCCCGAGCCCGGTGCCCGTCGCCTTGGTCGAGAAGTACGGCTCGAAGATGCGCTCGGCGGCCGCCTCGTCCATGCCCACGCCGGTGTCGGTGATGTCGAGCCGGACCTCGGCCCCTTCCGTCACGGCCGCAAGACGCAGCCGGCCCTGGCCGGGCATGGCGTGCAACGCGTTCTCGACGACGTTCGTCAGGGCGCGGCCCACGAGCGTTCGGTCGACGTAGAGCCGCGGCAGATCCGCAGGCACGTCCACGTCGATGCCGATCCGCCCGGCCAGGCCGGTCCGATACGGCTCGATGACCTCCGCCACCAGGTCGGCCAACGACGCGGGCTCGGGCCGCGGCGTCGGCGACGACGCGAAGCTGGAGAACTCGGCCGCGATCTGGCGGAGCAGACGCACCTGCATGAGGATGGCCGCGACGCAGTCGTCGACCACGCGGCCGAGGGGCCGGCCGCGGTCGGCATGCACGCGCAGGAGGTGCTCGGCGTTGAGCTGCACCGGCGTCAGGGGGTTCTTGATGTCGTGGGCGACCTGCCGCGCCATGTCGGCCCAGGCGGCGAGCCGGTTGGTCCGCTCGAGCTCCGCCCGCTGGCGCTGCAGGTCATCCGCCATGGTGTTGAACGCCTCGACCAGCCGCCGGAACTCGTCGGTCGACGTCGCCAGCACGTGCGTGTCGAGCTCGCCGCGTGCGATGCGCCGGGTCGCGCGCGTCAGGCGGTTCACCGGGTCGGCAATGCGCTCGGCCATCGAGTAGCCGATTGCCGCACCCATCAGGATGAAGAGCAGCACGGCCAGCACGATGCGCCGGTCGAGCTCGTCGATCTGAGCCTCGATTTCCTGCTGCCGCAGCGTCAGCGGCACCGTCAGGATGGCCTCGCGGTTCTGCACCCGCACCGGGGCCGCCGCGACCAGGTACTCGTAGGCCCCAACCCGCTCCTGGCCCACGTAGGTCGGGCGCCCCTCCAGCATGAGCGCGCGGTAAACATCGCCGGGAGTGCGCGTCGGCAGGAGCCCCGACGCAAAGAGGTTGCGCTCGCTGGACGCCAGCAGGCCGGCGCCCTCGAAGATGTTCACGTCCTGGGCGATGATGCGGCTCAGCCAGACGACGAGGTTGTCGTCGACGACCGGGATGGTCGCCAGTCCTCGATCCTGGAGGCTGCCGAAGTCCTCGACGACGCGGCTGGCCGCCGCCGCCGTCCGCGTCGCCTCCATCTCGATGTCCTCCTGCATCAGCGTCGTGATGTAGGCCCGCGTGGCAAAGGCCATGGTGAGGACGGGCGCGACGCTCGCGAGCACGATCGCCAGGAAGAGCTTCCGGTAGAAGCTCGCCCGCACCTCGCGGAGCAGCTCGCGCCCCGACGCGGGGGTGCGCTCGGCGACCAGGCCGTAGGCCCAGCCGCCCGCCAGCATCAGGATGAAGACGAGGCCGGCCAGCGTCACCACCTCCGCGATCGTAACGGCGTGCTCGAAGGGCGTGCTCCGCCGGTACCCGAGCGCGTAGATGCCTCCGCGATCGGAGAGGTAGTAGACGTCGTAGCTCACGCCGGCCCGCTCGACGGTCGCCCAGAACGGTTCCCGTCCCGGGTCGAACGCGCGGGCGAAGATGTCGTCGGCGAGCGGCCACGCCTCACCGCCGGAGGCATAGAGCGCCCGGCGACTCCACCCGTAGACCGCGAACTCGATCGGGCGCTGCGGCGTTTCGCGCTCGGGCCGTCCAGGCGACCGTAGCAGCGCCACGTACGGCTCCTGCGCGGAGATGAACGACAGGTTGCTGTAGTCGAGCATCACGTGCACGACGATCGAGCCGCGTCGGTCGATGCCGTCTGGCGTGTCGACGCAGACGGCGCGCCCCGCATGCAGGAGCCGGCGCTCCTCGGCGAAGAACGGCGAGACCTCCTCGAACACCTCCCACGTGCACGAGGTCTCGGTCCAGGGCTGGCCGCCCGCCGCTTCGGGCAGCTTGAGCGCGAAGCGGCTGCTGAGCGCGCCTTCCTCGTCGTACAACTCGACCGACGACGTCAGATGGAGGTCGGCCAGGGCGGTCTGCGACCAGAGGAGGAAGGCCGCGTCGGTGGGCGGCGGTCCCGGCGCCGGCGGCGTCGACCGGGCGACCAGGGCTTCGAGCCCGGCCACGTCGTCGATCTGCTCGAGCGCTTCGCGCAGCCGGAACTGCAGGTCGCGGCGCTGGTTCACCACTTCGGGCGCGTACCGGGTCTCGATGCGCTCGTGGCGCGCGCCTTCGCTGGCCGCGAGCAGCGTGGGATAGAGCGAGAGGGCTGGCAGCGCCAGGGCGAGGTACAACACGGCCAGGCGTGCGGCCTGCGTGGCCCGGCGCAGCCGCGTGCGCCAGCGAGCCAGCGTCCACGCGGCCAGGGCCACGAGCGGCAGCGTGAGGCTGCCGGGAACGAAGGTTTCGAGGCCGGCCGTTTCGCGCGCAAGGAGCACGGCGAACCCCCAGGGGGCCAGCCACAGGGCGAGCGTGGCGGCGCGCAGGCCCGCCGCGTTCACCGGCACAATCCACCACGATCGTCCGATCTGCAGCACGTGCACGGCGAGGGCGACGCCGGCCGCCTGCAGCAGGACGAGGGCCGTGACGACGGCGAGCCGGTTGGCGTCCCAGGGATGCAGCGACACCTGCAGCACGTCGACGGGAATGTCCGCGAGGCGTTCGAAGAGCGCGCCCTCGTAGCGGACGAGGGTCCATCCCACCACCGCGGCACCCGCGGCCTGCACCGCGAGAAACACCGCGCGCCCGGTCCATCCGGCGCCGACCAGCCGCCGCCGGCGGCCGTGGACGCCGACTCGCCAGTGCTCGACGGTCGTGCCCATCAGGGCCGCCAGCGCGGCGACGGCCAGCGCCGTGAGCAGCAGGTCCAGCGGCGTGCCCAGCAGGGCGTCTCCCAGTGGAAGCTCCCCCGCTCCACGGGACAGGGCCGGCCCTTCGACCGCTGCCAGGCGCAGCGCGAGCACGGCGGTCGCCCGGGCGGCAGCGATCAGCCCTGCCACGGCGAAGGTGGCGGCCAGATAGGCGCCCGTTCGCCGCTGACGCCGGCGAAGGTCGAGGAGCGGCCCCGTGAGCAGCAGCAGCGACGCGACGAGCACACCGAGCATGCCAGCCCAGACGCGCTGGCGGGCGAGGGCGCGCGCCGCCGCGATGGCCGCCGACGAGATCTCCACCGCGGCGAGCGGCGCGCCGTCGGCCGTCTCGACGAGCAGGGCGTCGCCGCCGGCATCGGCCGCGCCTTCGAATCGCGCGCGCAGGTGGACTGGCACCACCGACGTCTCGAGCACGAAGCCGAGGTCGCCCGGCGCCTGCCCGGGTTCGCGCGGCAGCGGCGCCTCCGCGGCGACGACGCCGACCCGCGCGCCGTCGTGCACCACCGGCTCGATGCGCACGAGGCGAAGGCCCTGCGGGCCCGGGGCGAGGAAGACAGCCGACGGACCCGCGAGCCGATCGCGTGGGATGGTAGACGGGCGCCCGGCCCAGGCGAGGGGACGCCCGTCGTCGCCGTACACGGTCAGGGCGAGTCCGGCGAAGGGGGCCGCGCGTGTGACGACGCCGGCAGCGTTGAACAGCTCGCGCAGCCGCGCCGCGTCGCGGGCGGCGCCGCCGAGCGCCGCCCCGCGCCCGGCCAGCTGAGCGGCCGCGTCATCGAGCCGTTCGGCCATCGCGGCGAACTGCGCGCGGACCTCCTGCTCGATGCGGACGCGCGCCGCCGCGTCATCGGCGCCGAACCGCCAGCGCTCGGCGAGCCCGCCCGCCAGGCCCACCAGCGCCGCGGCGGCGAAGCCGGCGATGAGCACACGAAGCATTGAGCGCCGCACCGGCAAACCGAGATCCATCGACACCGCCATTCTGGCGTACAATCGAGCTCCCTCCCGCATGAGTCGAGGCGCGACCGTCAAACTCTTCCTCAAACGCGGCGCCCTGATCGCGGCGGCCAACTGGCAGGTGGTCCTCATCCAGTTCGTCGCGGACGCCTTCTTCAAGACGCTGCTGCTCGTGCCGGTGGTGGGGGGGACCGCGCTCGTCGTGCTGCTGGTCGGGGCCGATCCGGTCGACCTGCTCGATCTGGACGCGCGGCGTGTCGTGCCAGAGCTGGCGGCGATGCTCCTGGCGCATCCCGTGGCGCTCGTGTCGTTCCTGACGGCGGTCGGGCTCGTGCTGGTGGGAGGCTCCATCCTGATGTTCTTCGTGAAGGGTGGGGCGCTGACCATCCTCGTCGAGGCGGAGCACGCCGCCGGGCCCATCGAGCGGCCGCCGCTCACCGGAGCCCTCATACGCCGTGCCGGCCGGTTCGGCCTCGATCGATTCACGGCCGGTGCCCGCCGTCTCTTCCGGCGCTTCTTCCGGCTGGGCGTTGCACTGGGCGTCGTCTACGCGCTGTCGATTGGCGGCTATCTCGTGGTGATCCTCGCGCCGCCGGGCGACACCGAGGGCTCGTGGACCGCCGCCGCCACGCTCGCCTCGGCGGCGCTGGTGGCCTGGATCACGCTGGTGAACTTCGTCTACCTGCTGTTTCAGATCGTGATGGCCGCCGACGACTGCGGACTGCGACGCGCCGCGCCGCGAGTCGCGCGCCTGCTGGTGCGCGCCCCGGCCACCGTGGGCCTGGTCTTCCTCGCGATGCTCGCGCTGGTCGTGCTGACGTGGGCCGGGGCCATCCTCGCCACGGCGGCGCTCGGACTCATTGCGTTCGTGCCGTTCGTGGGGCTGGCGTCGCTGCCGCTGCAGCTGCTGGCGTGGCTGCTGCGAGGCGCCGTGTTCCAGTACATCGGCTTGACGTCGGCGGGCGCCTACCTCCGCGCCTACCGCGTGCATCAGGGCGTCGCGGACGGCGTCGCAGCCGGCGCGCTGGACGAGGGCGGACAGCCGGCATGATCGACTACGAGGCGCACCTCTCCGGGGCCGCGCGGCGCTACCAGGAATCGGCCATCCGGCGGATCGGGGCGTTGTCCGCATCGATACCCGACCTCGTCTCGTTCGCGGCGGGATCACCCGCCGTCGAAACGTTTCCCTGGGAGGCGCTCCAGGAGATCGTCGCCGGTCTGCTGGCGCGGCGCGATGGGGCGGCGCTGCAGTACGGCGCCACACGCGGCTACCGTCCGCTCATCGAGGACGTGGTCCATCTCCTCGCGCGCCGCGGCGTGGACGCCGCACCCGATCAGATCGTGATCACCACCGGATCGCAGCAGGGGCTGGATTTCGTGGGCCGAATCTTCATCGACCCCGGCGCCCCCGCACTGGTGGAGCTGCCGACCTACAGCGGCGCCATCGCGGCCTTCCGGAACCTCGAGGCCGACCTCGTCGGCGTCCGACAGGATGACGAAGGACTGTCGATCGAGGGGCTGACCGAGGCCGCGCAGGCGCTCGCGCGGGCGGGGAGGCCGGCGCGCTTCGTCTACGTGACGCCCAACTTCCAGAATCCCGCCGGCCTGCTGATGTCACGCGCTCGCCGCCGGGAGCTGCTCGAGGCGGCACGCCGGCTCGATCTGCTCATCGTCGAGGACGATCCGTACGGGTCGCTGTATTTCGAGGATGCCGCCGTCGAAGCGGACACGCGGCCCCTCAAGGCCGACGACGCCGACGGCCGGGTGGTGTACCTCGGCAGCATGTCGAAGACGCTCGTGCCCGGCTTCCGCGTGGCGTGGCTCGTGGCGCCGGCGCCCGTGGCCGCCCGCGTCGAGCTGGCCAAGCAGGCAGCGGATCTCTGCAGTGGCGTCTTCGATCAGCGCGTGGTGCACGCGGCGCTCGCGTCGGGCCTGGTCGATCGCATGGCGCCGGGCCTCCGCGCGCACTACCAGGCAAAGCGGACCGTCATGGAGCGGGCGCTCGGGGAGACGCTGGCCGGACAGTTGTCGTGGCGGTCACCCCGCGGCGGGTTCTTCCTGTGGGTGCGGCTGCCGGAGGGCGTGCGGGACACCGACCTCCTCGACCGCGCGCTCGCGGCGAAGGTGAGCTTCGTGCCGGGCAGTGCCTTCTTCGTGGACGGCGGCGGCCACGACCGTGCGCGGCTGTCGTTCTCGAATCCCACGCCGGAGCGTATCGTGGAGGGGGCTCGACGGCTCGCAATCGCGCTGGCCGGCGCGGACGTGCGCCAGGCCCCGAAAGCCCAGAGCCGAGAGCCCAGAGCCTAAAGCCCAGAGCCTATCCTCGCCCCCTACGGCGCGGCTTTCGCGCCCGGCAGCTCCGCAAGCGGCGCCGGCGGCGGCTCGATTCGCGCGGCGAACCCCTGCAGCGTGCCTTCGCGGCTGACGGTGATGAGCCGCGGGGCTGTCGGGCGGGCGCCGAGCCGCAGGTGCGGTGCGGAGCCCAGCTCGCCGGCCACGGTGATGGCGGTCTTCGCCTCGCCGGTGAGCGCATCGAAGGTGGCGATCTGGGCCGACACGAACGGCACCAGGACCAGCGCGCCCACGCGGAGCGGGCCGCCGGCCGGACGCGACGCGAACGGGCGGATCCACCGCAGGTTGCCGTTCCGGCGGTCGACGGCCCGCACGACGTTGTCGCGGGCGACGAAGTAGATGTGCCGCGCGTCGGCTGACGCGCGGCCGACGACGTCGGCGCCAACGCGCCAACGCCAGCGCGTGCGTCCGGTGCGGAGGTCGAGCGACTCGACGTCGTTCCCCGTGGTCCCCACGATGATCTGATCGTCGAGCGCGAGCAGGCCGCTGACGCGCCCGGTGAAGGTGCGCGACCAGACAGGACTGCCGTCCGCCAGGTTCACCGCGTGGACGCGCCCGTCGGCGAGCGGCAGGTACAGCTTGTCCAGCGCGGGCGCCGGGGCGGCGACGAGCGTGCTGCCCAGGGCCCGGCGCCAGACGAGCGTGCCGTCCGATGCACGGAACGCGGCGAGGTCGCCGCCCTCGAGCGAGGCAATGAGCCAGCCCGTGTCGTAGTGGAGGGCCGCGGCCAGCCCGCCAGGCACCGGCACCCGCCACGTCGCCTCGCCGGTTGCGCCGTTCAGCGCCTGGACGCCGCCGTTGCCCCCCGTGAACACCAGTCCCTCTCCCGTGGCCGGCGAGAGGCGCGCATCGACGGCCGCTGTCCAGCGGATCGCCGCTGTGTCGAGGTCGACGGCAACCAAATCGCCGTTGCGCAGTGGCACGTAGGCCGCGCCCGCATCGAAGCCGGCCGGTGCGGCCGGCGGCGCCTCGAAGCTCACCGTCCAGCGCGGGTCGAGCGCGGTGAGCGAGTCGGCAATGGACGCCGGCTCCTTCGGGGACGACTGGCCGGCTGGTGACGCCAGGAGCGTTCCGACGAGCCCGGCGGCGACAGCGGCCGCCAGGATTGGGCGAATGCCCCTACATCTTGTGGTGTGAGCCGACAGCACACCGTTATAATAGCGGTCCGACGCCGTCATCGGCAGTCGCGCAGCCGTGTCCCACCAAACCATCCTCGTACTCGACTTCGGCTCGCAGTTCACCCAGCTCATCGCGCGCCGGCTGCGCGAGCTGTCGGTGTATTCGGAGATTCTGCCGTTCAACACGCCGCTCGACGCGCTGCGCGCGCGGCGCCCGGCCGGGCTCATCCTCTCGGGCGGGCCGCGGAGCGTCGGCGACGAGGACGCGCCGCGCTGCGACCCCTCGGTGCTGTCGCTTGGCGTGCCGACGCTGGCCATCTGCTACGGCATGCAGCTCGTCACCGACATGCTGGGCGGCCGCGTCGGACCGTCGCCGCACCGGGAGTTCGGGTTCGCCGCGGTCCAGGTCCTGCCGGGGATCGAGGCGCGGCTGTTTCGGGGCTTGCCTGACGAGCTCCGCGTGTGGGCGAGCCACGGCGACTTCGTCGCCGCGCCGCCGCCCGGTTTCTCGGTGGTGGCCACGAGCGCCAACGCGCCGGTGGCCGCCATGGAGTCGCCCGAGCGGGGCATCTACGCGCTGTTGTTTCATCCTGAGGTGGCGCACACCGAGCGTGGCAAGGATATCCTCCGCAACTTCGCGTTCGACGTCTGCGGCTGCACGGGCGACTGGACGATCGCCTCGTTCATCGACGAGTCGACGGCGCGCATCCGCGAGCAGGTGGGCGAGGGGCGTGTGGTCTGCGCGCTGTCGGGCGGCGTGGACTCGACCGTCGCGGCCACGCTCATCCACGAGGCCGTCGGCGATCGACTGCAGTGTATCTTCGTCGACAACGGCCTCCTGCGGCTGAACGAGGCCCAACAGGTGGTGGCGCGGTACAAGAAGCTGCAGCTGCCGGTGCACTTCGTCGATGCTTCCGCCACGTTCCTCGATCGGCTGGCCGGCGTCACCGACCCGGAGCAGAAGCGGAAGATCATCGGCGCGACCTTCATCGACGTGTTCGAGCAGGAGGCGCGCAAGCTGGGTCACTTCGACTTCCTCGCGCAGGGCACGCTGTACCCGGACGTCATCGAGTCGGTGTCGGTCCGGGGCCCCTCGGCAACCATCAAGAGCCACCACAACGTCGGCGGCCTGCCCGAACGCATGCGCTTCCGCCTCGTCGAGCCGCTGCGGGAGCTGTTCAAGGACGAGGTACGGGCCGTGGGGCGCGACCTGGGCATCGACGCGGAGTTCCTCATCCGGCAGCCGTTCCCGGGACCGGGTCTCGCCGTGCGGCTCCTGGGTGAGCTGACGCGCGAACGCCTCGATCTGCTGCGACGCGCCGACGCGGTCGTGGCCGAGGAGATGCGCGCGTCGGGCTGGTATGAGAAGCTCTGGCAGAGTTTCGCCGTGCTGCTGCCCGTGCAGAGCGTCGGCGTGATGGGCGACGCGCGCACCTACGAGTTCACCGTGGCCATCCGCGCCGTGGAGAGCCTCGACGGCATGACGGCCGACTGGGCCCGGCTTCCGCATGAGCTGCTGGCCCGCATCTCCTCGCGCATCGTCAACGAGATTCGGGGCATCAATCGGGTGGTCTACGACGTGAGCTCGAAGCCGCCGAGCACGATAGAGTGGGAATAGCGGGACGGTCATGCCCGAGTTCGTCCACCTGCACCTCCACACCGAGTACTCGCTGCTCGACGGGGCCTGCCGCATCGAGGAGCTGCTGGACCAGGCGCAGAAGCTGGGGATGCGCGCGCTCGCGGTCACCGAGCACGGCAACATGTTCTCGGCGGTGGTATTCCACGATGCGGCGCGGAAGCGCGGCATCACTCCCATCCTCGGCTGCGAGGTCTACGTGGCGCCGGGGTCGCGGCTGGACCGGAGCGGGCAGCCCGGCGAGACGGCGAACCACCTGGTGCTGCTGGCCGAGAACGAGACGGGCTTCAGGAACCTGATCAAGCTGGTGTCCGCGGGCTACACGGAGGGCTTCTACTACAAGCCGCGGATCGACAAGGATCTGCTCGCGGCGCATGCGGAGGGCCTCATCGGGCTGAGCAGCTGTCTCAAGGGCGAGGTGGCAACGGAGATCCGCGCGGGCCAGGCGCGCAAGGCGCTCGCGGCGGCCGCGACGTTCCGGGACATCCTCGGAGAGGGCAACTTCTTCCTGGAAATGCAGTTCCAGGGACTCGACGAGCAGCGGGTCGTGAACACGGGCCTGCTGCCGATCGCGCGCGATCTCGGCCTGCCGCTCGTTGCCACCAACGACGTGCACTACCTGCGCGAGACCGATCACCGCGCGCACGACATTCTCCTGTGCATCGGCACGGGCAAGTCGGTGCACGACGAAAAGCGGCTGCGCTACCACGGCAACCAGTTCTTCCTGAAGACGGCCGAGCAGATGGCCGCGATCTTCACGGACCATCCCGAGGCGCTCGCCAACACCGTGCGCATCGCCGAGCGGTGCAACGTCGAGATTCCGTCGGGCGCGCTGCACCTGCCGCGCTTCGAGGTGCCGGAAGGCTTCACCCTCGACGGTTACTTCGAGCACGTCGTGCGGCAGGGCTTCGCCGACCGGCGCGTCCGGCTCGTCGAGCAGGAGGCCGCCGGGACCCTCCGTCATCCGATCAGCGCCTACGAGCAGCGGCTGGCGTACGAGATCGAGATGATCAAGCAGATGGGGTACCCCGGCTACTTCCTGATCGTCTGGGACTTCATCCGGTACGCGCGTGAGCGCGGCATCCCGGTCGGCCCCGGACGCGGGTCGGCGGCGGGGAGCCTGGTCGCGTGGGCGCTGCGGATCACGGACGTCGATCCGCTGCACTACGACCTCATCTTCGAACGGTTCCTGAACCCCGAGCGCGTGTCGATGCCCGACATCGACGTCGACTTCTGCGAGCGCCGGCGGGGCGAGGTCATCGAGTACGTGACGCGGAAGTACGGACGCGAGAACGTCTCGCAGATCATCACCTTCGGCACGATGAAGGCGAAGGCCGTCGTCCGCGACGTCGGCCGCGCGCTGGACATGCCGTACGCCGACGTCGATCGCATCGCGAAGCAGATCCCGGCCGCGCTCGACATGACGCTCGAGAAGGCCGTGGCCGAGAACCCCGCGCTCCGGCAGATGCAGGAGCAGGACGCGCGTGTGAAGGAACTGCTCGAGATGGGCCGGCGCCTCGAGGGTATGTCTCGCAACGCCGGCGTTCACGCGGCGGGCGTCGTCATCGCTCCCGGTCCGATTCGCGACTACGCGCCGCTCTTCAGGAGCAACCGCGACGAAATCACGACGCAGTGGGCGATGAAGGAAGTCGAGCGGGTCGGCCTGCTCAAGATGGACTTCCTCGGGCTGAGCACGCTCACGCTGATCCGCGACGCGCTCACGGAGATCAAGCGCACCGAGGGCATCGATCTCGACATCGACGCCGTGCCGCTGGACGACGCGAAGACCTACCAGCTGTTCGTGGAGGGGCAGACCTACGGCATCTTCCAGTTCGAGAGCTCGGGCATGCGCGAGATTCTCCGCAAGGCCAAGCCCCAGCGCCTCGACGACCTGATCGCGCTCAACGCGCTGTACCGCCCCGGGCCGCTCGGATCCGGCATGGTGGACGACTACATCGCGCGGAAGGCCGGCAAGAGCCCCGTCACCTACGAGCTGCCGCAGCTCGAGCCGATTCTGGCCGACACCTACGGCGTCATCGCCTACCAGGAGCAGGTGATGCGCATCGCGTCGGAGCTGGCCGGCTTCACGCTCGGGCAGTCGGACGTGCTGCGCAAGGCCATGGGGAAGAAGGACCCCAAGGTCATGGCCAAGCAGCGCGACGCCTTCATGGAAGGCGCGCGGAAGCGCGGCGTCAACGAGAAGCGGGCCGCGAAGATCTTCGACCTGATGGAGTACTTCGCCGGGTACGGCTTCAACAAGTCGCACTCGACGGCCTACGCCTACCTCGCGTACCAGACGGCGTATCTCAAGGCCAACTACCCGCGCCACTTCGCGGCGGCCCTGCTGACGACGGAGGCCGCCAACAGCGACAAGCTGGCGCTGTATGTGGCCGAGTGCCGCGAGCGGGGCATCGCCGTGCTCCCGCCTGATATCAACGAGAGCCAGCTGCACTTCTCGGTCGTGCCCGGCGGCGTGCGGTTCGGCCTGGCCGCCGTCAAGGGACTCGGTGAGGGCGCCGTGCTGGCCCTCCTCGATCTCCGCGCGCGGATCGGCCGCATTACCTCACTGCCCCAGCTCTGCGAGGAAGTCGACCTCCGCATCGTGAACAAGCGGGTGCTCGAGGCGCTGGTCAAGTCGGGCGCCTGCGACGGCCTTGTCCCACAGGGCGTCCCGCTGGGCGCCGGGCGCGCCAGGCTCTTCGGTGCCGTCGACGCGGCGCTCGAGCATGGCAGCCGCACCCAGCGCGACCGCGACCGCGGCCAGGCCGACCTCTTCGGCGGAGACGCCGACGGCGGCGGCATCACCATCATCCGCCTGCCGGATGCCGCGCCGTGGTCGGAGATGGAGCTGCTCCAGCACGAGAAGGAAGCGCTCGGCCTCTACCTCAGCGGGCATCCCGTCGATCGGCACGCCGACGACCTGCGCCTCTTCGGCGCCAAGACGGTCGGCGACCTCGTGACGGCCGACCTGCCGGCCGGCGGCGACGGCGCGCCCGCGCGCCTGCTCGTCGACGACGTCCACGTCGGCGGCATCGTGTCGGCATACCGGCCGCTCAAGACCAAGAAGGGCGACCGCATGGGCGTCTTCATGCTCGAGGACCACCAGGGCGCCGTCGAAACCGTCGTGTTTCCCGAGACGTTCGCGCGGTGCGGGTCGCTCGTCGAGAACGGCCGGCTGGTGGTCGTGCGGGGCAAGTTCGAGCGCGACGAAGAGTCTGCGCGGCTGCAGGCCGCCGAGATCTTCCCGATGGAGACGCTGCGGGAGAAACTGGGCCGCAGCGTCAGCATCCGCCTCCCGGAAGGCGCGACGCGCGAGCAAATCGAACGGCTGTGGGACCTGCTGGCCGAGCACCGCGGCGACCAGCCCGTCGCCGTCGAGCTGGACGTGCCGCAGGGTGGCCGCACGCTCCGCGTCCGCGCGGACGTGACCTCGCAGATCCGCGTGAGGCCCAGCAACGAGCTGCTGACCGAGCTCGAGCGGCTGTGCGGCGCCGGCTCGGTCACGGTCCGGTGAGGACGCCATGCCCGAACTTCTCGAATTCGAAGAGCCCATTGGCATCATCCTGAAGGAGATCGAGGCCCTCAACATGATGCCGGCCACCGACGAGCGGCAGCGTGAGGTCGAGCGGCTCGAGCGTCGCGTCGAGTCGATGCGCGCCGAGCTGTACAAGCGCCTGACGCCGTGGCAGCGCGTCCTCGTGGCCAGGCATCCGTCGCGGCCGACGACCCTCGACTACATCGAGAGCCTCTTCACCGAGTTCGTCGAGATACACGGAGACCGGCGCTTTGCCGACGACCACGCCATCATCACGGGCTTCGGGCTGTACAAAGGCGCCCCGGTCACCCTCGTCGGGCACCAGAAGGGCCGCGACACCAAGACCAAGATCTACCGGAACTTCGGCTACGCGCGCCCCGAGGGCTACCGCAAGGCGCTGCGCGTGATGAAGATGGCCGAGAAGTTCGGCCGGCCTATCGTGTGCTTCGTCGACACGCCGGCGGCGTACCCCGGCATCGAGTCGGAGGAGCGGGGCGTCGCCGAGGCCATTGCGCTCAACCTGCGGGAGATGGCCGTCATCGAGGTCCCCATCATTGTCGTCGTCCACGGAGAGGGGGGCAGCGGCGGCGCGCTCGGGATCGCGGTCGGCGATCGCATCCTCATGCACGAGTTCGCGATCTACAGCGTCATCCCGCCCGAAGGCTGTGCCGCAATCCTGTGGCGCGACTCCGGCAAGAAGGTGGAGGCGGCCGAAGCCCTCAAGCTGACCGCCCCGGACCTGATGGACCTCGGGCTGATCGACGAGATCGTCGGGGAGCCGGTGGGCGGCGCCCACACCAACCCCGCCGCGGCGACCGTGCTGCTCGACACGGCGCTGCAGCGGGCGCTGGCGGAGGTCGGAGCGCTGGACACGGCGACCCGGCTCGAGCAGCGCTACCGCAAGTTCCGGCGGATGGGCGAGGTGGGGATTGTGGAGGAATGACGAATGGCGAATGGCGAATGGCGAATGGCGAAGGGCGAATGACGAAGGGCGAGTGACGCACGGGCATGGCCGTTCCGCTGATCTGGAAGACGCAGACGTGCGATGACGCGGCGGCGGCGGCGCTTGCCGGCGCGCTGGGGGTGTCGCCGGTCGTGGCGCGGCTGCTGGCGATTCGGGGGCTCGCCGACCCCGAGGTCGCGGCGCGGTTCCTGCAGCCGTCGCTCGATCACCTGCTGGACCCCTTCGGCCTGACGGACATGGACCGGGCGGTGGCGCGGCTCGAGCGCGCGATCGCGCAGGGCGAGACCATCGCCGTCCACGGCGATTACGACGTCGACGGGATTACGTCGACGGTCATTCTGCGCCGCACGCTCGAGCTGCTGGGCGGCCGGGTCGTCCACTTCATTCCCGACCGGCTCCGGGACGGCTATGGCCTGCAGCCCGCGACACTCGAGCGGCTCCACGCCGAGGGCGTGCAGGTGGTGGTCTCGGTCGACTGCGGCATCCGCGGCGCCGAGGCGGCCCGCCGCGCGCGCGAGCTCGGACTCGACCTCGTCATCACGGACCATCACGAGCCGGATCACGAACTGCCGGTCTGCACGGCCGTCGTGAACCCGAAGCGCCACGACTGCGCCTATCCCGACAAGAACCTGGCCGGCGTCGGCGTCGCGCTCAAGCTCGTGCAGGCCCTCTGCGGACGCGCGGGCAAGGGCCAGTGGCTGCCGGCGTTCGTGAAGATCGCCGCCATCGGCACCCTGGCCGACGTCGTGCCGCTCGTCGGCGAGAACCGCGTGATTGCCCGCCTCGGCCTGCAGATGCTCTCGAAGGGCCCGCACAAGGTTGGCCTGCGCGCGCTGCTCGACGTCGCGGGCCTCACGGGCAAGACCATCGACAGCTACCACATCTCCTTCATGCTCGCCCCGCGCGTGAACGCCGCGGGACGGATGGCGACGCCGGACATCGCCATGCGCCTGCTGCTCGCGTCGGACGAGCGGTTGGCCGACGAGGCCCGCGCGCTGGCGGACCAGCTCGACGCCGAGAACACCCGGCGGCGGGCCGAGGAACAGGACATCGTCGCCAAGGCGCGGAAGATCATCGACAGCGACCCGGAGGTGGGCGCCCACAGCCTCCTGGTGGTTGCGGGAGAAGGCTGGCACCGCGGTGTCATCGGCATTGTCGCCAGCAAGATCGTGGACGCGTACTATCGGCCCGCCATAGTGCTCTCGATCGACAACGGCATCGCCCACGGGTCGTGCCGGAGCATTCCAGGATTCGACATGCTGGCGGCGCTCGAATCGGTGGCCCCGCTGCTGCTGCGCTTCGGCGGCCACAAGCAGGCGGCCGGGCTCCAGATTGAGACCTCCCGCATTCGCGAGTTCCGGCAGTCGCTCGCCGACTACGCCGACGCCCGACTGGGGCCCGACGACCTGCGGCCGCGCCTCTGGCTCGATGCGCCGCTCGCGTTCCCGCGAATCGACCAGCGCCTGGCGGCCGAGCTTGCGCAGCTCGCGCCGTTCGGCGCCGGAAACCCGCGGCCGAAGTTCTTCACGGGACCCGTGGAAGTGGTGGACGGCCCGCGCCGCCTGAAGGATCGGCACCTGAAGATGACGGTCAAACAGGACGGCCGTGTCTTTCGCGCGATCGCGTGGAATGCGGTCGAACGCGAGGCCCTCGTCCAGGAGCGCCGGGGTGGCCTCGAGCTCGCCTTCACGATCGAGGAGAACGAGTACATGGGCGACAAGTACCTCGAGCTGCGGCTCGAGGACTTTCGCTGAGCGCGCGGCTTCAGATCGCCTGCCGCAGTCGCGGCGGGGCAGGCTCGCCGTCGAGGCTCTCGTGCACCGATCGGAGAAACCGCTCCATCGTGGCCGCGCGGTGGCTGGCAGTGTGCAGCTTCAGGCACTCGTCGTCGAGCCGCACTTGGTCGCGCGACTGCCACCGTGACGCTCCGCGGCGCAAGTGCCACCGGTAGGCGCGGCGGCACGCGCGTTCGCCCAGGCCACCGACCAGGACATCGACGGCGGCTTCGACCGCGCGCCGAGCCCGGTCGCGAATTGGCGACGCGGCAACCGGCGCCGCCACCGGGCGCGGTCGGAAGTTCGGGTAGTGCTCCGTGACGAACGGGTTCGCACGCAGGAAGGCGCGATAGGCATCGCTCCCCGTCACCGGCTGCAGGTGGATGATCTGGTTGGCCGAGAACAGATCGGCTGGCGTGACCGCCAGCGCGGTTTCGGAAATCACATAGTTGAGGCACAGGCGCCGCCGCCAACCTGTCAGCTTGGCCGCCACGAGCGCCCCCACGGTCACGAGCCACACGCGGCCGGGCCTGGTGATGACGAAGAGGTCCAGATCGGCGTCGTCGTCGGCGTTCAGGTGGGCGAGGCTACCGGTGAGGGCGACCATCCGCACGAACGGCAGGCACGCGATGAAGGCGAGCACGCGGCGATGCCGGTCGAGGAGCGCGCGGCTCGCCGCCTCGCGGCGGCGGCGGATCGACACCATGTCGGCGCGCCCGCGGGGGAAGTAGAAGCCGTCGCGGTGCTCGATGGTCCTTCGGAGCAGCGGACTCGTCGCCAGCCACTCGCGCAGCTCGGATTCGGTGGCGGCCGTGCCGATGAGCGATTCCCGGAGCTGCTCCAGCGTGAGCGGGTAGTCGAAGAGCGCCGCGTAGGCGATGGTGTGGAGAACGGCCATCTCCTCGGGGCGAGCCTGGGCCACGTTACGCGCCCTCCATGGACGCCTGCCTCGGCAGCGGCGCGACGCCCGGGCGTCGGGCCAGCGCCACCAGGCAGCCGGCCGTCACGACGAGCTCGGTGGCGATGGTCCCGAGCGCCGCTCCCCTCATGCCGTACGGAGGCACGAGAGCCAGGTTGAGCGCGAGGTTGGCGGCGAGCGCCGCCAGCACGATCTGCAGGTAGGCGCGCTGGCCGTTCCACCCGATGAGCTGATGGGTCAGCGCATAGTTCACGAAGAGCAGCGGCACCGCGAGCGAGAGCATGACCAGCACGGGCGCCGCGGAGGCGTACGCGTCGCCGTAGGCCAGTCGGACGATGACAGGCGCGGCCCACGCCGTGGCGGCGCCGACCGCGACGCCCGCCGCGCCGAGCCGGGCTGCCAGGCGACTGAGCGGGGCGGCATCGGCGGCGCGGCAGAGCGCGGGGAACATGACGGCCAGAACCGCCGCCGGCGCGAGGCGGACCGCCTCCACGAGCCGGAACACCGCGTTGTACGCGCCCGCTTCTTCCAGTCCCCGGAAGCGTTCCACGAAGTAGAGATCGCACC
>JBFMCA010000049.1:0-29661 GCA_040754955.1 Acidobacteriota bacterium
GAGCGCGCGGCGGCCGAAGCCCTGCAGATCCGGAACGCGGGGGTGCGCACCCACGGCAACGCCCTCGGCCTTGGCCAGCTCCAGCGTCGCCCGCATCACCCCCGGGTCGCCCGCATGGAAGCCGCACGCGATGTTGGCCGAGGTGATCGCGCGCATGAGCGCCGCGTCCTGCCCCATCGGCCAGGGGCCGAACGACTCGCCGAGGTCAGAGTTGAGATCAATTCTCATTTTGCTTGACCGACTGTTTTGGTCGGAGATAGACTCGTCCGGACAAAGTTGAGAACGAATCTCAACTTATACGCACCGGCCTCTCATTCTATGCGGACGCGCCGCTTCGGAACCTGCATCATGCCTAGACCCGCACTCCTCGTCCTGTGCACCGCCCTCCTGGCTGTCTGCTCTCCGGCCGCGGCCCAGTCCCCCGACCGCCCGGGCCTGCTCCTGCTCGCGCACGGCGGCCAGCCCGCCTGGAACGCCCGGGTGCTCGATCTCGCCGCTCGTGTCGGCTCCGACCAGCCCATCGAGGTGGCCTTCGGCATGGCCTCACGCCCCGCCATCCAGAAAGCCATCGATGCGCTCGTCGCCCGCGGCGCCACGCGCGTCGTCGCCATTCCGCTCTTCGTGTCATCCCACAGCTCCGTGGTGACGTCTACCGAGTACCTCCTCGGTCTGCGGGCCGAGATGCCGCCCGACCTGCGCGTGTTCGCGAGGATGCGCCACGGCAGCCACGGCGCGCCGGCCTCGCACGAGCACCACGCCGCTGCCGCCGCCCCCGAGGACAACACGCGCCCGGTCGTGTCGCCCGTGCCGATCCAGATGACACCGGCGCTCAACCGGCACGCGCTCGTCGGCGAGATCCTGATTGACCGCGCGCGGTCGATCAGCCAGTCGCCGTCGGAGGAAGCCGTCATCCTCGTGGCCCACGGACCGGTGCCCGACGACGACAACGCCCGGTGGCTCGCGGACATGGACGTGCTGGCTGCCCAGATGCGCGCCGCCACCACGTTTGGGAGCATCGACGCGCTGACCGTCCGCGACGATGCGCCCGCGCCGATCCGCGACGCGGCCTCCGCCGAGCTCCGCGCGCTCGTCGAGCGTCGGGTCGCCGACGGTCGCCGGGTGCTCATCGTGCCGCTGCTGCTGTCGTACGGCGGCATCGAGCAGGGCATCCGCAAGCGGCTGGACGGTCTGCCCTACGCGATGCCCGACCAGGGCCTGGCGCCCGACGATCGCCTTGTCACGTGGGTGCGAGCCATGGCGGCCGCCGCCGGCGTGCCGGCCACCGTGCGCCAGTAGCCAGCGGGTAGAATGCGCGGCATGAGGCTCGTTCCGCTCCTCGTGCTGCTGGCCGTCCCGGCGTGGGCGCAGACGCCGCCCCGTCAGACGCAGGAAGACGACTACACCCGCTACGAGCTGCTCGCTCCGGAGAGCGCGCGGTTCCGCATCCTCTACGAAGTCACCGCTACCACGCCGGGCGCGCGGTACTTCTTCAACGTGATCCGCAAGGGCAGCGTCGCCACCGACGAGCGCGTCGTCGACGTGATGACGGGCCAGCCGCTCAGGTGGGAAGTCGTGAGCGGCGCCCAGGCGCGGCGCGAGGGTCATCCGACGGCCGACCTCGACGCCGAGTGGATCAAGGTGCACCTGGCCCGTCCCGTGCCCGCCGGCGGGCAGGTGCGGCTGCTCATCGACAAGACCTACACCGATGCCAGGAGCTACTACCGCGACGGCGACGCCCTCGTCTTCGATCGGTCGCTCGGCATCCGGCGCAACAGCGTGGTCCTGCCGCCGGGCTACCGGCTCGTGAGCGTCAACGTGCCCTCGCAGGTGCACACGACCGACGACGGCCGGGTGATGATCTCGTTCATGAACTCGAGCGGGGCGGCGGCGCCCCTCGTGGTCCGCGCGAAGCCGGGCCTGGCCCCGTTCAGGCCGGCGCTGCCGGCTGCGCGCGGCCCGCAGGTGACCTCGACGCTCGCCAGCCAGCGCGCGCGGCTCGCGGAGCGCGCGCGGCAGGATCGGGAGATTGTCTACTTCCTCAACGACCCGTCGACATCGTCGTTCAGCCTGTACCACGACTACACCGAATCCCGGCCCGGCGTGAGCAGGTACTTCAACGTCGTCCGGCCCGGCAGCCGCGTGTCGCAGCCGTCAGCGCTCGTGTTGGACACGGGCGCGTCGCTGCCCGTCGAGACCATCACCGGCGCCGAGGTGCAGGCGCGCGGCCTCGACGCTGGCGAGCCGGTCCAGCCGGACGCCGAAGTGGTGGTCGTCTCGTTTCCGGCCGTGAAGCCTGGCCAGTCGATCCGGCTCCGCATTTCGGAGACGTACACCGATCCCGGCCGCTACTACGTGGACGGCGACGAGCTCGTCTGGGACCGCGCGTTCGGGCGTCCGCGGAACACGGTGGTGCTGCCGGCGGGGTGGACGGTCGTGTGGAGCGCAATCCCGGCCGTCATCAGCGAGCGCGACGATGGGCGGCAGGAGTTGTACTTCGAGAACGGGCGGCCGGATGAGATTCAGGTGCTGGTGAGGGGGAGGAAGGTCACGTAGGTGCCCCCGTTCTTCTATGCCAACAACATCAACAGCAGCGCCTTCTGCGCGTGCAGCCGGTTCTCGGCCTGATCGAACACGCGGGAGGCGCTCGACTCGATGACCTCGTCGGTCACTTCTTCGCCGCGGTGGGCGGGCAGGCAGTGCAGGAAGACCGCGTCGGGAGCGGCGTGGGCCATCAGCGCGCCGCCGACCTGGTAGCGGCGGAAGATCTTCGAGCGCTCCGCGTACTCGACCTCCTTGCCCATGGAGGTCCAGACGTCGGTGTACACGGCGTGGACGCCTTTCACGGCGGCCTTCGGATCGACGAAGGTCCGGAGGACCGCCCCGTGGCGTGCGACGCGCTGCACGTCGGCGGCCACCTTGGCTGGCAGCTCGTAGCCCTTGGGCGTGGCGACGTTCACCGACATGCCGAGCATCACCGACGCGTGGACGAACGATGTGGCCACGTTGTTGCCGTCCCCGACAAAGGCGACGGTCCGCCCGGCGAAATCGCCGCCCCAGAGCTCCCCGAGCGTCTGCAGGTCCGCGAGCGCCTGGCACGGGTGCTCCTGGTCGGACAGCGCGTTGATGATGTGCAGGCGGGCCGTGGACTGGCTGACGAAGTCGAGCCGTTCCTGCCCGTAGGTCCGGATCACGACCGCGTCCACCCAGCGCTCGAGATTGCGCGCCACGTCGTGCACCGGCTCGCGGTCGGCGTGCATGACGTCAGCGGGAATCTCGACGATGTCGCCGCCGAGCTCGCGGACGCCGATGGTGAACGTGACCCGCGTGCGGAGCGACGGCTTCTCGAACAGCAGGCCCACGTGCCGGCCGTCGAGCGCGTGGGCCGTGGGCGCGCGAAGGCCGAGGGGCCGCTCGGCTTTCAGGCGCGAGGCCAGCGCGAGCGCGCGCCGCAGCTCGTCGTGACTGAGGTCGAGCACCGACAGGAAGTTACGCGACGCGAGCTTCGCGACGCCGCCATCGAGAGTCCGCATCGATGCGCCCATGGGGTCAGGTCCTGTACTCGGCGTTGATCTTGACGTATTCGGCGCTGAGGTCGCACGTGTACATCGTGGCGCGTCCCGGGCCGCCGGTGCCCATGTTCACCTCGATGTCGATCTCGTGTCCGTGGAGGTACTCCGCCGCCTCGGGCGCGAGGTCGTCGTGCGGCGCCCCCTTGTCGAACAGGACGAGGCGGCCGATGCGCACCGAGGCGCCATCCAGCACGAACGGCACGCCGGCGCGGCCTGCGGCCGCCACCAGGCGGCCCCAGTTCGGGTCGCCGCCGTGCACCGCCGTCTTGACGAGGGGCGAGTTCGCGATGGTCCGGGCCGCAATCCAGGCTTCGTCGTGCGTCTTGGCGCCCGAGACGGTGACGGTGATCACCTTCGTGGCGCCCTCGCCGCCGCGAACGATCCCCATCGCCAGCTCGTGGGCCACGGCGCGGAGGCCGGTGAACAGCGCGGTGTAGAGCTCCTCGTCCACGTGCACCCCGCTCGCTCCGCTCGCCATGGCGAAGACGCAGTCGTTGGTGGAGCTCTCGCCGTCCACGGTGATGGCGTTGAACGTGTAGCGAGACGCCTCGACGAGCGCCCGCCGCAGGAGCGCGGGCGCTACCTCCGCGTCGGTCGTCAGGTACCCGAGCATCGTCGCCATCCGCGGTTCGATCATGCCGGACCCCTTGGCCATGCCCCCGACGTGGAACGTGCCCGCCGGCGTGTCGACGGCCACCGCGTACGACTTCGGGAACGGATCGGTGGTCATGATGGCCTCGGCCGCGGCGGCGCCACCCTCGACGCTCAGCGCGGCGTGGGCCTGGACGATGCCGCGCCGCACCGCGTCCATGTTGAGATTCACGCCGATCACGCCCGTGGACGCGACGAGCGCCTGGCCCGGCGCGCAGCCGATGCGGTTGGCGGCGAGCACCGTCATCTCGCGCGCGTCGGCCATGCCCTGCGGTCCCGTGCAGGCGTTGGCGCAGCCGCTGTTGGTCACGATGACCTGCGCCACGCCGTGGCTCCACTCCAGATGCTCGCGGGAGACCAGCACTGGCGCCGCCCTGGCCTGGTTGGTCGTGAACACCCCCGCGGCGCTGGCCGGGGTGTCGGTCGCCACCAGGCACAGGTCGGGACGGCCGGACGCCTTGATGCCGCAGGCAATGCCGGCCGCGCGGAAGCCCCGTGGGGCCGTAATGCCACCTTCGACGGGCCTGACGCCCGTTTTGCCGCTCGATCGCACGGTCAGACTCCGGGCGACAGCCGGCGGATTTCGGCCAGCGGCAGGATCACCGCGTGCTGGCCGCACCGGCGGAACAGCGGACAGGCGTGGCAGTCGCGCGCGATCTTCTCCGGCACCCACGCGTGCGGGACGAGCGAGAACCCCTGGCGCACGAACCACGCCGGCTCGTGTGTGAACGCACAGAGCCGCGCGAAGCCCTCGAGCCGTGCGCGGCGCTGCAGCTCGGCAATCAGCGCGCCGCCCAGGCCCACGCCGCGCGCCGGCCGATCGACCACCAGCGAGCGCACCTCGGCGACGTCGCGGCCGAGAGGCAGGAGCTCGGCACACGCCACCAGGGCGCCGTCGTTCTCGGCGACGACGAAGCGGGGCGCGTGCGCGCGGACCTCGTCGAGGGGCCGCGCAAGCAGGTGGCCCTCAGCCACGTGCGCGTCGATGAGGCGCCAGATCGCCTCGGCCTCGGCCGGCGTGCCGGTCCTGAGCGTCGTCGATGCGACGGGGGTCGCGCCCGCCGGCGGCGCCGGCGCCGGCCAGGGCGCGGCGGGGGACAGATCGACGTTCATGAGCGCGCTCCCTGCAGGGCGCGGTCGAGCACGGCGACCGCGTGCTGGATGTCTTCCTCCGTCACGGTCAGCGGCGGCAGCAGCCGCACGACTCGTTCCGCCGTCCGGTTGACGAGCAGGCCCGCCCCGAGGGCGGCGGTCACGACCGGCGCCGCGTCGACGGCCAGCTCGAGCCCGCGCATCAGGCCCACCCCGCGCACCGACACCACCAGGTCCGGATGGCCGGCCTTGAGGCCCTCGAGGGCGCGTTCGAAGATCGCCCCGAGCTCCGCGGCGCGGGCGATGAGGCCGCCGCCCCTGTACGGCGTGGGGTCGGCCGTGCCGGTCAGCTGCTCGAGCACGTAGAGCGCGGCCCGCGTCGAGAGGGCGTTGCCGCCATACGTGCTGCCGTGGTCGCCCGGCGCAATCTGTGCGGCCACGTGCGCGCCCACGAGCGTGGCGCCGATGGGTACGCCCGATCCCAGCGCCTTGCCCAGCGTGACGAGATCCGGCGTGAGTCCCCGCGCCTGGTACTCGAACGGACGGCCCGTCCGGCCGAGCCCGCACTGAATCTCGTCCGCAATCAACAGCGTGCCGGTCGCGGTCGTGACGCGCTCGAGCGCGGCGGTGAAGGCCGCGGGCAGGGGCCGGACGCCGCCCTCGCCCTGGATGGGCTCGGCGATGACGGCGGCGGTGCGATCCGTCACCGCGGCCTCGAGCGAGGCCGGATCGTCCGGCGACACGAACGTCACGCCCGGCACCAGCGGTCCGAAGGGGTCGCGATACTGCGCGTTGGCCGTCACCGACAGCGCCCCCATCGTCCGTCCGGAGAAGCCGTGCTGGAGGGCGACGAAATCGGTGCGGTTCCGCACGCCCTGCGTGAACCAGTACCGGCGCGCGAACTTGAGCGCGGCCTCGACGGCCTCGGTGCCGCTGTTGCAGAAGAACGTGCGCTCCAGGCCGGAGAGCGCGGCGAGCCGCGCCGCGAGCTGCCCCTGCAGCGGGTGAAAGTAGAGGTTCGACGTCTGGATGAGCGTCCGGGCCTGGTCGGCCAGCGTCTCCGCGAGCCCGGCATGGCCGTGCCCCAGCACGACCACCCCGATGCCCGAGATGAAGTCGAGATAGCGGCGGCCGCGCTCGT
The DNA here is from genome assembly GCA_040754955.1 of Acidobacteriota bacterium. GTDB lineage: Bacteria > Acidobacteriota > Vicinamibacteria > Vicinamibacterales > UBA2999 > JBFMCA01. The sequence continues at coordinate 6,454 of JBFMCA010000049.1, forward strand.
CGACGAGGTAGCTGCCCTCCCCGCGCACGAACACCACGTCGGCGCGCTTGTAGGTCTGCAGCACGTGCCGGGCTTCGAGGCCCCTGACGTCGATGGTCATCGTTTCCTGCATCTTTCGTCCGTTACGCGGTGATGCGCGTGGCGGCGTCCACCGCCCGGCCGCGCGCCGCGGCCAGCAGCCGCGCCGGATCGCGGCCGTCCACGATGACGACGTCGCCGACGCCGCCGGTTCGGGCGGCGCGGCACGCCGCGAGCTTGGCCACCATCCCGGCGCTCGCCCCGCCGCCGCGGATGAGCGACGCGATGCCCCGTTGATCAAGCGCCGGGATGGTGCCGCCGGCCGCGTCGAGCACGCCCGCCGTCGCGCCGGCGACGACCAGACGCGCCGCGGCAAGCCGCGCGGCCAGCGACGCGGCCAGCGTGTCGGCGTTCACGTTGAAGAGCCGGCCGCGCCGGTCCGCGGCGACGCACGCGATGACCGGCGTGTAGCCAGCCGCCAGCAGGTCGCGCACGAGCGTCGGCGGAGCGCCGGCAATCGGCTGGCCCACCAGGCCGAGGTCGACGCGCGCCCCCCCCGCGGTTCGGTGCCGCGGGGCCTTGCGCACTGGCGCGACGCTGGCATCGGCGCCGGTCAGTCCGACCGCGCGCGCGCGCGCGGCGGTGATCGCGGCTACGAACCGCGTGTTCACGCTGCCGGCCAGGACGGCGACGACGACCTGGAGCGTCGCCGCGTCGGTGACGCGCAGCCCGTCGACCTGCGTCTTCGGAATGCCGGCCGCCGCCAGCGCGGCGTCGATCTCGCGCCCGCCGCCGTGCACGACCACGACCGGCGCCTCTCGTGCCGCGCGGGCCACGGCTCGGGCCAGCCCCGCCAGCCGTTCGGGTGTCTCGAGCAGCTCGCCGCCCAGCTTGATCACGACGGGCGAACCCCGTGCAGGAATCGTCGCCCCGGAACCCCGTGCGGCACCCCGTGCAGGAACCCTCGTCACAGAAGCCCTGCCGTTTCCTCGAAGTCGCACAACACGTTGAAGTTCTGGACCGCGCTCCCGGCCGCGCCCTTGAGCAGGTTGTCGATGACGGCAACCACGAGCAGGCGGCCCGTCGGCTCGTCGAGCTTCCAGCCGATGTCGCAGAAGTTGGTCCACGCGACGTGCTTGATCTCCGGCAGGTCCGTGCCGGTGACGCGGACGAACGGCGCGCGCGCGTAGGCGGCGGCAAACGCGTCGGCCACGGCGGCGCCCGTGGCGCCCGGCGCGAGGCGGACGTAGACGCTGGCCAGCAGGCCGCGATCGAGCGGCACGAGGTGCGGCACGAACGACACGGCGCGGCCGAGCGCCTGCTCCATCTCGGGCGTGTGGCGATGTCCGAAGGCACCGTAGGCCGCGACGCTGCCGTGATTCTCGGAGAAGTGCGTCCGGTCGCTCGGCGCCTTGCCGGCGCCGGAGATGCCGGACTTGGCGTCGACGATGACGTCGGCCGTCGGGGCGAGGAGGCCGGCCTTGGCCAGCGGCTGGAGCGCGAGGAGCGCCGCCGTCGGGTAGCAGCCAGGGTTCGACACGAGGCGCGCGGCGCGGATGGCGTCGGCCTCGAACTCGGTGAGCCCGTAGGCGACGCCGCGCGGCATCGTCGTGGTGGCGGGATACCAGCGCGCGCGGGCGGCCTCGTCGCGCAGCCGGAAGGCGCCCGAGAGATCGACGACGCGCCGGCCGGCGTCGACGAGCCTTGGGGCGATCTCGGCCGAGGCCGCCTCGGGCAGGGCCAGGAAGACGACCTCAGCGTCGGCGGCGACGCGGGCGGGGTCCAGGGGGACGACCTCGCCGTCCCAGATCCGCGCGAGGGCCGGGATCCGCCGGACCCCGGTGGCGGCGGGCGATCCCGTGGCGAGGGTCAGGCGGGCGCCGGGATGGCGGGCGAGGAGGCGGACGAGCTCCTGGCCGGCATAGCCGGTGGCGCCGACGACGGCGACGCGAACGGGGGCGGACGACGCGGGCACGGCGGTCCTGTGCCCGGCGCGGAAAATATATGCGCCGGAAGGAATAAGTATACATGTATACTGATGGGGCGCGACGAATATTTATTCGGCTCGTGATCCAACCCCATGTCCATGAAGGCCCGGCGCCTGTCCGCCATCAAGGACCTCGTCGACCACGGCGCCGTGCGCAGCCAGGACCAGCTGCGGCGGCTCCTGGCACGGCGCGGTTTCGTCGTCACGCAGGCCACGCTCTCGCGTGACATCAAGGCGCTCGGGCTCGTCAAGGGCGCCGGCGACGGCGCCTACCACGCCGCCGGCCAGGAGGCCCCGGCGCCGTCGGCGGAGACGCAGCTCGCGCGTGCGGCCGGAGAGTACCTGCTGAGCGTCGCCGTCACCGCCCAGCTCGTCGTCCTCAAGACGGGGCCCGGCCAGGCGCAGCTGCTCGCGCTCGCCGTCGACAGGGCCCGGCTCGAGCCCGTGCTCGGGACCATCGCCGGCGACGACACGATTCTCGTCATCTGCCGCGACGCGCGGTCCGCGCAGGACGCGCGGCGCCTGTTCGAGGCGTGGGCCGAACGGTGAGGTCCACGATCGTCTTCGCGTTCGACGGCGATGCGGCCGGGCGCGCGGCCATCGCCGCGCTGGCCGCCGAAGGTGTCGCGGTCGTCGCGCTCGCGCTCGACACCGGCTACGGCCCGGCGCTCGACGGCGTGCGCGAGCAGGCCCGGGCCGCCGGCGCGCGGCGCTGCCACGTGCTGGACGTCCGGGACGAGTTCGCGCGCCGGGTGCTCGTGCCGGCGCTCGGATCGCCAGACACGCTGGGCCCGATCGCCGCCGCCGCCCCGCGGCTGGCCGCGCCGCTCGTTGCGGCCACGCTCGTGGAGATTGCGCGGCTCGAGGGCGCGAGTGCCGTGGGCCATCTGCCGTCGGCGGCGCCCCTCGCGCCGCTCGTGGGCGCGGTCGCGCCGACGCTCGAGGTCCGCGTGGTCGGCGGCGCCGCGTGCCCGGACCCACCGCGTCCGGCGGCGCGGCGCGCGGGCCGGCCCGACCGCCCGGCCACCCTCGAGATCACCTTCGCGGCCGGCGAGCCGACCGCGATCAACGGCGTGCCGCTCGCGCCGGCCGAGTTGTTCGACGTGGTCGACACGATCGCGGCCGACCACGAGATCCCGCTGTTCGTGCCGCAGCTGGCGTTCCGCGCGCTGGCCGCGGCGGGGTCCGACAGCGGCACCGTGCACCTGCGGCTCGAGACCGGCCGCCCGTCCGTCACTGCGGTTCACCCCCATGACACAGCATCTCTGGTCGGGACGCTTCGATAGCGCCCCCGATCCCGCGGCGTTCGACTTCCAGATCTCGTTTCCGTTCGACCGCCGGCTGTTCGAGGACGACGTGACCGGCAGCCTGGCGTGGGCGGACGCGCTCGAGGCGGCCGGCGCACTGAGCGCCGCCGACGCCCGCGCCATCCGCGACGGCCTGACGGCGATTCTCGACCAGGGCCGCCGCGACCCGGCCTGGGTGAGCGGGCCCGACGAGGACGTTCACAGCTTCGTCGAGCGCCAGCTCGTGGCCCGCGTCGGCGAGGCGGGCCGCCGGCTGCACACCGGCAGGTCCCGCAACGAGCAGGTGTCGCTCGACATGCGGCTGTATCTCCGGCGCGCCATCCCGCGTCTGCAGGCGCGCCTGCGCGCGCTCGTCGCGGCGCTCGCCGACCAGGCCGGCCGCGCCGGCGACGCGCTCATGCCGTCCTACACGCATCTGCGCCGCGCGATGCCCATCCTCGTCGCCCACTACCTGCTGGCCCACACCGCGGCGCTCAGGCGGGATCACGAGCGGCTGACGGCCGCGGCCGCCGAGGCCGACGCCTGTCCGCTCGGCTCGGGCGCCATCGCCGGCACCAGCTACGCCGTCGACACCGCCGCGCTGGCCCGGCGGCTGGGCTTCTCGCGCGTCGTGCCCAACAGCCTCGACGCGTCGTCCGACCGCGACTTCGCGGCGTCGTTCCTGCACGCCACGACGATGGCGATGGTGCATCTCAGCCGGCTGGCGGAAGATCTCATCCTGTTCACCGCCGACGAGTTCGGCTTCTTCGATCTCTCCGACGCCACCGCCACCGGCAGCAGCATGATGCCGCAGAAGAAGAACCCCGATGCGCTGGAGCTCGTCCGCGGCAAGGCGGGGCGCGCGTTGGGCCGCTTCACCGGCTTCCTGGCGACGATGAAAGGGCTGCCCAGCGGCTACAACAAGGACCTGCAGGAGGACAAGGAGCCGCTCTTCGACGCCGAGGACACGCTCGGGCTCTCGCTCGACGCGGTCACCGCCGTCGTGTCGCGCCTGACCCTTCGGGCCGATCGCACCGGCCGCGCGGCGGGAGGGTTCCTGCTCGCCACCGACGTGGCCGACTACCTGGTCGCGCGCGGCCTGCCGTTTCGCCAGGCCCATGAGGTGGTCGGCGCGATGGTCCGCGCGCTGCTGGCCGACGGCCGCGACTTCGGCGATCTGACGCTGGCCGAATGGCAGGGCTTCAGCCCCCTGTTCGAGCCCGACGTGACCACCGCCATCACCGCCGGCGCCTCGGTCCGCACGAAGCGCACGCCTCAGTCGACGCATCCGGACGCGGTTGGGGCCGCGCTCGCCGAGACGCGGAATTGGCTGGCGTCCGCCTGACGCCTCTGCTAGACTCGATGAACCTGCGCCTCGGTTTATCAACCGCGTTCAAGGCCAGAGCACCTCACCGCGAGGTGCCCTTATTTGCTTACATCCCCGCCCTGTCCGTGACCTGAGCTGGGTCTTTCGGGGGAGTGCATGCAGCAACGCCGGCTTCGGCCTGGCGACGTGCTGGACGATTACTGTCCGCGCGAGCGCCGTGTGACGGACCACGCCATCGTGGCGATGGTCGACGAGAAAGTGCATCGGACCCGCTGCGTCGTGTGCGACGCCGAGCATGAGTACAAGGAGGCCCGGGTGCCTCCGCAGCGACGGAAGAAGGAGCCGGCCGGCCTCTTCAACCAGGTGCTCGACGGGCTCCAGCCCCGCGCGGCCCGACAGCCAGCGGCCGGATCTCCCGCCGTCGCCGGCGAGCCCGCGGCCGAGCCGGACGCGGCGGCCCCGGACGACCTGCCTGGCATGCCCGAGGCACCGGACGCGCCACAGGTGGCGGTCGCGGCGGCCGGGCGCGTCCCGTCGGACGAGGCAGCGCCCGAGGCGGCGGAGGAGCCGGCCGTTCCTGCGTCCACCGAAGACGGCCCGTTCCGCCGGCGGCTGTTCCGCGCGCAGCTTCCGCGTCACGAGGGGCAGCAGGTGCCGGCCCGGGCCATTCCGGAGTTCACCATCCGGCAGCCGGGGACGGGCCGCGGCCCCGGCCGACCGGGCCAGCGTCCGGGCGGCGTGCGCCGCCGCAGCGGCGGCTTCGACCCGAGCGGCGGCGGGCCGCCGTTCGGCAACCGGCACGGGGGCCGGGGCCAGAGCGGCCACTCCAGCTACGGCCACGGTCAGGGCCACGGACAGGGCCAGGGCCAGGGGCAAGGCCGCGGTCGGTCGGGCCGCGGGCGGCGCCGTCGCGGCGGCAAGAAGGGCTAGTCCTTCCAGGCGAGTCCAGCACCATGGCTGACTTCACCAGCAAGGTGGGCCTCATCGTCGGTGTGGCCAACAAGCGATCCCTGGCGTGGGCCATCGCGCAGGCGGCCGCGGCGCGCGGCGCGCGGCTGGTGCTGACCTACCAGGAGCGCTTCGAGGAGCACGTGCGGGAGCTGGCGGCCACGCTCGATCCGGTGCCGCTGGTCCTGCCGCTCGACGTGCAGGACGACGCGGCAATCGACGCGGTCATGGCGCGCATCCGCGAGGCGCACGGCGGCCTCGACTTCCTCGTGCACGGCGTGGCCTTCGCGAACCGCGACGAGCTGACCAGCCCCTTCGTGCAGACCTCGCGTGCGGGTTTCCGCCTGGCGCTGGATATCAGCGCGTACTCGCTCATCGGCCTCGCGCGGGCGGCCCAGCCGCTGATGGCGGCGCGCGGTGGCGGCTCGATTCTCACGCTCACGTACCTGGGCAGCGAGCGGGTCTTCCAGAACTACAACGTGATGGGCGTGGCGAAGGCGGCCCTCGAGGCCGTCGTGCGGTACCTCGCGGCCGACCTGGGCCCCGGACAGATCAGGGTGAACGCCATCTCGGCAGGCCCCGTGAAGACGCTGGCTGCGGCCGGCATCGGCGGCTTCTCGTCGATTCTGACCGTCGTGCGCGAGAAGGCGCCTCTCCGCCGGACCATCGAGGGTTCGGAGGTCGGCGACACGGCGGCGTTCCTGTTGAGCGACGAGGCGCGCGGCATCACGGGCGAGATCGTCATGGTCGACGCCGGCTACCACGTGCTTGGAATGTAGTGGCGTCGATCGTCGCGGTCGTTCGCGAAGTCCTGCCCGCCACGCCTCGCACCCGCATCATCCGCCTGGACGCCGGCTCGCCGCCGCTCGCTTTCGAGGCCGGCCAGGCCGTGAGCGTCGGCCTCGAGCACAGTCCGCTCCGCAAGCCGTATTCCCTCGCCTGCGCGCCGTCGGAAGCCGCCCGCACGGGGCTCCTCGAACTGCTCGTGCAGGTCGATGAGCCCGGTCCGGATCCGCACCTGGAGCGCGCGGTGCCGGGTACGCGGGTTGCGGTCGAGGGGCCCTTCGGCCGCTTCGTCCTCCCGCCGGACCTGGCCGAGCCCGACGTGCTGTTCGTGGCCGGCGGGACCGGGATTGCGCCGCTCCGGGCGATGATCCGGACGCTGCTGGCGCGGCCGGCCCCGCCCCGCCTGCACCTGTTGTACAGCGCGCGGCGGGCCGACGAGTTCGCCTATGCGGAGGAGCTCCGCGACCTGGCCGCCCGGGGCCGGCTGGACCTGCGGTTCACGGTGACGCGGGACGTCGCTGCCGGCTGGCAGGACCTGACCGGGCGCGTGGGGGCCGAGGCGCTGGCGGCGCTCCTGCCGGGACCCGACGTGCGGTGCTTCGTGTGCGGGCCGCCGTCGCTCGTGGCCGACGTGACGGCGCTGCTCGAGGCGGCGGGCGTGCCGCGGCGGCTCGTGTCAACCGAACGGTGAGGCGGATCAGATGACGCCGATCGAGGCGCGCTGGATGTCGATGTCCGAGAGCTCGGGGAGCGGCGGCGCGAGGGGCTGAATCACAGCGGGGGCGCCGTCGGTGCCGGTCGCGGCCGCGAGTCGGCGGGGCTGCTTGCGGCGGGTCTTGTCGCGATACATGCGGCTGTCGGCCGTGGCGAGGAGCGACTCGTACGAGTCGCCGTCGTGCGGGTAGATGGCGGCGCCCACCGAGATGGCCAGGGGCACGCGGCGCCCCGGCCGGGCCTCGAAGACCACGTCCTCGATGGCGCGCTGCAGCTCGAGCCGCTTGCGGTCGGCCTCCTCGCTGCCGCAGCCCGACAGGACGACGATGAACTCGTCGCCCGCGTAGCGGACGCAGATGTCGTAGGGCCGGATGCCGCTCCTGAGCGCGGTCGCGACCTCGCGCAGGGCCCGGTCGCCGACGTGGTGGCCGTGGCTGTCGTTGATGTCCTTGAAGTCGTCCAGGTCCATCACGAGCAGCGCCACTTCCGACTTGAGGCGCTCGGCGCGCGCCAGCTCGCGCGTGAGGTGCATGAACATGAAGCGGGTGTTCGGGAGGCCCGTGAGCGGATCGGTGAGCGAATCCTCCTGGGTCTGCTCGAACACGATGGAGTTGTGGACGACGGCGGCGGCCTGCTCGCACACCCGGTCGAGCAGGCGCCGGTGGTCGTCGGTGTAGAAGTCGGGCTGCGCGTGGTACACGCTCAGCGTGCCGATGAACCGGTCGTTGAAGACGAGCGGCGCGACGAGGGCAGACTGGAGGCTCGTGGCCCGCGCGGCAAGGCCGGCGGCCTCGAACTCGGCGCTCGGGCGCGCGTTGACGAGCGGTCGCCGGTTGCGCGCCACCCATCCCGTCAGGCCCTGACCGCTGCGGATCGTCATGCCGCCGATGAGGTCGCTTTCGGCGCCCGTCGCGAACCGGCAGCGGAGCGTCTCGTCCTCCTCGCCGAAGAGGAACAGGGCGCACGACGTGAAGGGGACCAGGTTCGCCAGCTTCGACGAGATGAGGGCCATCGTGTCGGAGAGCCCCAGGCTGGTGCCCATCGTCTGCGCGATCTCGTAGAGCGCGTAGATCTCTCGGTGAGCGAGCGCGATGTCCTCGAAGACCGAGCTGCTCTTGCCCTCGGGCTGGAACCCCACCGCCGGCCGGCCCAGCTCGCTCGTCGGCTCGAGCGAGAGTCGGCGGGCCGGCGCGTCGTCGAGCGACTCCGCCTCGGCCGCCATGCGCGGCAGCAGCCGCACGAACAGGGACACGACGGCCGGGTCGAGCGCCCGCCCCGCTTCCTGCTGCAGGAGCGCCACCGCCGCGTCGTGGGTCATCGCCTTGTGGTACGGCCGGTCGGAGGTGAGCGCGTCGAAGTAGTCCACGACCGACAGGATGCGCGCGCCGAGCGGGATCTCCTCACCCTTGAGGCCCTGCGGGTAGCCCTTGCCGTCCCACCGCTCGTGGTGGCTCAGGATGAGCGGGGCCACCGGGTACGGGAACGGCACGGCGCTGATGATCTCGGCGCCCACCTGGGGGTGCACGCGGATCTTCTGGAACTCCTCCTGCGTCAGCGGCCCGGGCTTCGACAGGATGTGCTCGGGCACGGCCAGCTTGCCGATGTCGTGGAGCAGCGCGGCGGTCTTGACGCCCTGAATCTCGTTGTCCGACATGCCGAGCCCGTGGGCCAGGCCCGTCGCGTAGACCTGCACGCGGCGGATGTGCGTCTGCGCTGTCTGGTCCTTGGCGTCAATCGCGAGCGCCAGCGCCTCGATGGTGGCGAGGTGGAGGTCGGCCATCTCGCCCACGTGGCGCCGCTCGTCCTCGATGCGGCCCAGATAGACCTTGTAGGTCCGGTAGGTCAGGTAGAGCGGCGCCGCCGCCAGCGCGGCCAGCCACACGCCGGTGCCGGTGATGGCCCACGCGGCGATGGCCGACGCACCGGCGCCGACGAAGTAGCTCGGGGCGCTCCACAGGAAGTTCTGCTGCCAGACGGTGGTGATCCGCTGGCCCGTCGAGAGGGCGATGGCGACGGCAATCATCGCCGTGTTCAGCAGGAAGTACGTGGTCGCGGCGCCGACGAGCGGGCGGGCGAGGCCCGGCACGGTGGGTGACAGCGACCCGGTGATGCCGCCGAGCAGGTGGTACGTCTCGCCCGCGCCGAGCACGGTGATGGCGAGGCACGACATGCTGAAGAGCGTGCGGTACGCCGGGTTCCTCGTCTGCATCCGGAACGTGCACTGGGTCCACGCGCTGATGCTGGCGATGACGACGGTCGAGTAGGGGCCGAGCAGCAGCAGCGCGGCGAAGTCGACGGCGTAGGACACCGACATCGTCGATCCGCTCTTGGCCAGCGGGAGGTTGACCTTGAACGCGGAGGTGACGGCCGACAGCAGCGCGAGGGTGAGGAAGAGGAGCGGCTGGTCGAGGTTGACGCGAGGGACGGCCACCGCCATCACCGCGAGGCCCATCGCGATGATCGAGGCGATGTAGAGGCGGGCCGGTACCGGCAGGGCGCGCATCCTTCAGCAGCCCCAGACGGCCTTGTGGCGACTCGTTCCGCCGCCAGCCTGCGGGAATTCTGCAAGAGGAGCGGGCCGGCGGGCGGACGTGCAGGCCACCATCAGTGAAGGGAGAATACCTTACGTTCGAGTCACATCACAAGCCAAGAATGGAACACTCCCCGCAGCGCTGCGCAAGCGATCAATAATGTAATCTAAGTTGCTGATTTTAGGATACTTGACGGATGGGCCTCAATTAGGTCTATCGACCAAGTAATAGGTCATACAGGGCAGTTGACAGACTTTATGTGACAGCAATCTCGGATCCGATTACAGATCCGCGCGGAGGTCGCGGCGGCCACGCCGGCGCGGGGGAGCCACGGCGGGCTCGAGACCGAATTCGTCGATCTTGCGGTACAGGGTCCCGCGGCTGATCTCGAGGACCCGCGCGGCCTCCAGCTTGTTCCACGCGACAGCCTCGAGGACGCGGATGATGTGGGCGCGCTCGGCGTCGCGGAGCGAGGGCAGGCGCGACGGCGCGTCCTCGTCGGGGCGCTTCATCGCCGACCCGTGGAGGAACTCGATGTCGGCGGCCCGGATGCTGCGGCCGGGCGCCGAGAGCGCGGCGCGCGACACGGTGCTCTCGAGCTCGCGGATGTTGCCGGGCCAGTGGTACGCGGCCAGCAGGTCGAACGCTTCGGCGGTGAACTGCTTGGCGTCGAGGGGGAGGCCGTTGGCGGCGCAGTAGCGCGCGAGGAAGCGGTTGGCGAGCACCGGGATGTCGACGGCGCGCTCCTTGAGCGACGGCAGCCGGATGGAGAAGGCGTTGATGCGGTAGTAGAGGTCTTCGCGGAAGCGGCCCTCGCGCACGAAGAGATCGAGGGGGCGGTTGGTCGCCGAGATGAGGCGGAAGTCGACCGAAATGGACCGGTTGCCGCCGAGCCGCTCGAAGCGGTGCTCTTCGAGGACGCGCAGCAGCTTGGCCTGGGAGACGAGCGACGTGTCCCCGAGCTCGTCGAGGAACAGCGTGCCGCCGTCGGCCAGCTCGAGCCGGCCCGGCTTGCGGTCGTGCGCGCCGGTGAAGGCGCCCTTTTCGTACCCGAAGATCTCCGACTCGAACAGCGTATCGGGCAGCGCCGCGCAGTTCACCGCCTGGAAGCGCTCCGAGCCCCGCCGCGACAGCTCGTGGATCATCCGCGCGACGACCTCCTTGCCGGACCCGGTAGGGCCGAGGATGAGCACGGCGATGTCGGACTTGGCCGCGGTGCGGATCCACTCGAAGATGGCGAGCATCTTCTCGTCGCGGCCGATCATTTCGCGGAACCGCTGCACCGACGGCGACGTGTCCTCGATGCCCACGGCGGCGCGGCGCTCGAGGAACGTGTCGAGTAGCGCCGCGATGGCCTGGTCAGCAGGCCGGAGGGCGGTGTAGCTCGGCGGGTCGCTGCCGAGCCGTCGGACGACGCCGAACTCGACCAGCTCGCGGACGCAGTTGTCGATGTCGAGCCGCATGCGCCCGAAGGTCTGCATGAGGGCCTCGGTGTCGAACGCCTCGTCGGGGCGCGCGCTCAGAAAGCGGAGGATGCCCGCCCGGAGCGGCGACTGCACCAGGGCGCGAAAGCGGGCTTCCGGGTCGTGCTCCTGGCGCGCGGCAGCTCCCGCGCTGGCTCGGCGCGCGGCGAAGGTCAGGTCATCCACGGGCGATCGCTGGTATCGGCGCGAGGCGTCGCACCAACAGCCTCGCGCAAATGCTACCCTATCTGGCAGTCGCGTGCCGACGTCCGCGATGGCGGCCCGCCGGCCGCGTCCCACTGGAGACTGACGTGCCCCACCGCGCTCCCGGCTCGCCCGGACACGCCCGCAGGTCGTTCTTGTCCGGCAAGCCCATCCGCTACTACCGGCCCCGGGGCAGCCGCGACATCCGCGCCCTCATCGACGAGGGGTTCCAGGCGTTCAACGCCGCGCGGCTCGGCGAGGCCTGCCGCATCTTCACCGACAAGATGCTGTCGCGGTCCCACGACACCACCATCGGGCTGACCGTGGCGGGCGCCATGACGCCTGCGGGGCTCGGCGGCTGTGTGATTGCGCTGATGGAGCGCGGGCTGGTCGACTTCGTCATCAGCACGGGCGCCAACCTGTACCACGACCTGCACTACGCGCTGAACTTCTCGCTCCACCGCGGGTCGCCCTTCGTGGACGACCGGGTGCTCTACGACGCCGGCGTCATCCGCATCTACGACGTGCTCTTCCCGGCCCAGGTCCTGCTCGACACCGACGACTACATCCGGAGGTTCCTCGTCGAGAGCGGCCTCGACGGCCCCGTGTCGACGGCCGACCTGCACTATGCGCTCGGCCGGCACCTGCTCGAGGCGCGGCCGGGCTGCGAGGCCTACTCGGTGGTGGCCAGCGCCGCCCGGCTGGGCGTCCCGCTCTACACGTCGTCGCCCGGCGACAGCTCGATCGGCATGAACGTCGCCTATCACGAGCTCATCAACGGCAGCGGCCTGATGGTGGATCCGAGCAAGGACGTCAACGAGGTCTGCGCCATCATCCTGGCTGCCGAGAAGAACGGCGCGGTGATTCTGGGCGGAGGCTCGCCCAAGAACTTCTACCTGCAGGGGCAGCCGACGCTCTGGGAGGTGTACGGCATTCCCAAGGGCGGCAACGACTACTTCATCCAGATCACGACCGACCAGGTCGTCTGGGGCGGACTGTCGGGCGCGACGCCGGCCGAGGCCGTGAGCTGGGGCAAGGTCAATCCCGGCGTGCTGCCGGACACCGTGGTGACCTACGCCGACTCGACGATCGCGTTCCCGCTGTTTTGCGAGTACGCCGTGGGCCACGCGAATGGCCGCCGCAGGCGGAAGCGGCTGGTCGGCCGGCGCGACGCGCTGGTGGCGACGCTCAAGGCGGAGGCGCTGGCCGCCGCGCGCACGCGCGAGCGCGCGGCCCGGCGGGCGCGGGCTGCCGGCGCGGCGAAGACGAAGAAGCGGTAAGGCCGGACAACACGGAGGCCTGGGATGGGCACGCTCTGGTCGGAGCTGGGGCCGGTGGCCGAACAGGTGGTGGATCGGCCGCGGGTGTACGCCGACGCCAACGTGCCGGCGGGGCTCGTGGCGTTCATGCGCGAGCGGCTGGCGTGGGATGTCCTGTCGGTGATTGAGCATCCGGATCTGCGCCGTGCCCGCGATGCGGACCACTTCCGCCTGGCGCGCCAGCTCCGGCGGACGCTCGTCACGCTCGATCGGGATTACCTCGACGATCGGACGTTCCCGCCGGCCGAAGGCGCCGGCGTGCTCGTCATCTCGGCGCCCGACGAGCGCGGGCTTGCGGCGCTCGTCGCGCGGATCGACCGGCATCTGTTTCAGACGGGCGGCACGCCGCTCCCGCTCGAGGGCCGCAAGCTGCAGGCGTTCGCAGACTGGGACTACGACCGATGAGGCTTCTGGGGCTCGATTTGTCGGAGGGGCACGCGCGGGCCGTGGTGGTCGGCGACGCCGGCGACGTCGTGGCGCGCGCCGACCGTGCGCCGGATCGCGGCGGGCTGGCGGCCGCGGCGCGGGATGCGGTCAAGGGGCTGGGCAAGGCCGTCACCGGCGTCGAGGCCGCTGGCGTCGCCGTCGCCCTGGCCGGCGACGCGCTGCCGGCCGATGTCGCGGACACGCTGGCCGGGGCCCTCAAGGCGCGTCTGCCGGTGCACGCGGTGAGCGCCGGCGCCGCCAGTGTGCTCGCCGAGACGTGGCTCGGCGCCGCAGCCGGCACGCGCGACGCCGTCGCGCTCGTCTGCGGCGAGCGCGTCGCGGCCGCGACGATGATCGGCGGGCGCGTCGTCGACGGCGCCCACGGCCTGGCCGGCTCGGTCGGCTGGCTGGCGCTCAACCCCGTGGAGCGCGAGGACTACCGGCGCCACGGCGGCCTCGAAGCCGAGGTGTCCGCGGCCGGCATCGTGCGCCGGCTGGTGTGGCGCGTGAAGGCCGGCGATCGGTCGCGCGTGGTCGACGAGGTGGGCGGGGATCTCGGCCGGCTGACGGCCGCTCACGTCTTCGAGGGCGCGCGCCGCGGCGACGGCGTGTCCATTTCGGTCGTGCGCGACACGGCCAAGTACGTCGGCATGGCGGTTGCGAACCTCGTGAGCGTGGTCGATCCCGAGGTCGTCGTGCTCGCCGGGCCGCTCGCCGACGCGGGGGATCTGCTGCTCGAGCCGATTCGCGCCGAGTGCGCGCGCCGTCTCCGCCCGGCCCAGGCCGAGCGCGTGGCGGTGCTGCTCTCGACGCTTGGCGCCGACGGCGTGGCGATCGGGGCCGCCCGGCGGGCCGGGCAGGGGTAGATGGGCGCGCTCGTCGTCGCGGGCGCCGACCTGGTTCTCCCCGATCGCGTCGCGCGCGGCGCCACGCTCGTCATCGAGGGCGGCCGCATCGTCGACATCGTCGATCGTGTCGTCGACGGTCCCGCCGGCGCGGTCCGGGTAGACGGTCGCGGCGCGCTGGCCGTGCCCGGATTCGTCGACGCGCACATCCACGGGGTGGACGGCATCGACGTCCTGTCGGGCGACGGGGCCGTGGCGCGCGTGGCGCGCCGGCTGCCGCGCTACGGCGTCACGGCGTTCTGCCCGACCACGGTGGCGTGCCCGGCCGCGGATCTGACGGCGATGCTGCAGGCCACACGCCAGGCACGGGCCGAGGCCGTGCCGGCCGCCGCGCGGGTGCTGCCGGCCCATCTCGAGAGCAACTTCATCAGCCCGTCGTATCGCGGCGCGCAGCCCGCCGCCTGCCTGCGCCGCCCGCCGGGCTGCGGCCCCCCGACCGCCGACGCCGAGTTCTCGAGCGACGACATCCTCGCCGCGATTGACGATGGCGCCGATGTGGTCGGCATCGTCACGATGGCCCCGGAGCTCGAGGGCGGACTCGATCTGGTGCGGCGGCTGGCTGGCTCCGGCATCCGCGTGTCGATCGGGCACACCGGCGCCACCTACGAGCAGGCGATTGCGGCCATCGAGGCGGGCGCGCGCCGGGTGACGCATCTCTTCAACCGCATGACGCCCATGACGCATCGGGCGCCTGGCGTGCCCGGCGCGGCCTTCGACCGCGAGGACGTCGCGGCGGAGATCATCGGCGACGGCGCGCACGTGCACCCGGTCATGATGCGCCTGGCGGTCGGGATCAAGGGCGTCGGGCGGGTGATGGCGATCACCGATGCAACGGCCGGGGCGGGACTCCCGCCCGGCAGCCGCGCGCGGCTCGGCCCGTCGGAGATCGTTGTCGGCGACCGCGTCGCCACGCTGGCCGACGGCACGCTGGCCGGCAGCGTCGTGACGATGGACCGGGTGTTCGCGGTGCTCGTTCGCGAGGTGGGGCTGTCGGTGTCCGACGCGGCCCGGTTGTGCGCCACAACACCGGCCGCCGAGCTCGGCCTGGAGGGCCAGGGCCGCCTCGTCGTCGGCGCCGAGGCCGACGTGGCCGTGCTCGACAGCGACAGTTTCCGCGTCCGCCAGACCCTGGTCGGCGGCACCCCGGCCCTGGAACCCTGACCCGGCACCATCCGTCTGATCTACGAGACGCGGTCTTCGCCATTCGCCATTCGCCATTCGTCATTCGCCATTCGTCATTCGACCTTATCCCCCTCGAGGCCCCGATGATCGACATCTCCCGCGTCCTGCCTGCCGCCCGGCTGCTCGTCGTGACGCCCGCGCTGCTCGTCGCCGCGGCCTGCGAAGTGAACCTCAACACCGAGGGCATCTCGGCGCGCGAGACCCGGACGTTCCAGGTGGCGGGCGCGCCCGAGGTGGCGCTGGACACGTTCGACGGAGCCATCGAGGTGCACTCGTGGGACCGCGCGGAGGTCGAGGTCGAGATCGAGAAGCGCGCGATGGAGCAGCGCCTGATCGACGAGATGACGGTCACCGCCGAGCAGACGGGCGACCGCATCGTCGTCAAGGTCGCCGGTCCGTCGCGGCGCGAGTTCAGCGGCGTGACCGTCGGCGTGCACATCTCGCCGACGGCGCGGCTGCGGGTGGTGGTGCCGCGCGCGGTGACGCTCGAAGCCGTGACCGGTGACGGGGCCATCCAGCTCGAGGACCTGGAGGGCCGCGTGACGGCGCGCACGAGCGACGGCTCCATCCGCGCCCTGCGTGTGGCCGGCGAGCTGACGGCGCGCACGAGCGACGGATCGATTCGAATGGAGCGGGTGTCCGGCCGGCTCGATCTCGAGACGAGCGACGGGTCCATCGTGCTCGAGGCCCGGCCGAGCCTGCTCAAGGCCAAGACCGGCGACGGGTCCATCCGCGTCCAGGTGGCGCCGGACGCCGAGATGGCCGAGGACTGGGACCTGCAGACCGGCGACGGCAGCATCGTCCTGACGCTGCCGGCGGCGTTCGATGCGACCATCGACGCCGAGACGCGCGACGGCCGGGTGACCGCCCGCCATCCGGCGCTGGCAACCGAGTCGCGCGACGGGGAAGACCGTGACGAGCGCCGGCGGCGCCTGACGGCCACGCTCGGCACCGGCGGCAAGCTCCTGCGCCTGCGGTCGGGCGACGGGTCGATTCGGATTGAGAACTAGAGCCCAAAGCCAGGCTCCAGGCTCCAGGCTCTGGCTACGACCTTGCCCCGCGTGGCGACGGGCTCGCGTAGCTCGTCGGGTCGGGGACGCCGGCGGCGGCGAAGGCGTCGCGGCGCTCGCGACACTTGCTGCAGAGACCGCAGTGACGGGGCAGGCCGTCGCCCGGGCGGCCGCCGTCACCCGGCGGGCGCGGACTCATGCAGGACAGGGTGAGATCGAGCGGCACGCCGAGCGCCACGCCCCGTGCAATCACGGATTCCTTCTGCCAGTCCAGGAACGGCGCCACGACCTCGACGGCGTGATCGAGCCCCAGCGAGAGGGCGGCGCTCATCGCCGAAAAGAAGGCCGGGCGCGCGTCGGGAAACGGGTTGCCGGCGAGGGGTCCCAGCACGATGCGCCGCGCGCCTGACGCGGCGGCCATCACGCCCGCCTTCGTCAGCAGCACGAGGTTGCGCCCGGTCAGATACACGTCCTCGTCGGGGGTGTCGTAGGCGGGCGGCGTGCCCTGGATGGCCCAGTGCGTCGGCGGATACACGTCGCGCATGCCGAACTCGAGGCGCGCCAGCGGCAACGCCGACGCGAAGGGCGGCGTCTCGAGGAGGCGGGTGAGGACCGCGCGTTCGGCATCCTCCCAGGCGAGGCCGACGCCGACGTAGACCGGCAGCACGGGCCGGCCTTCGGCTTCGTGGGCCAGGAGCACCGCGCTGTCCAGCCCGCCCGAAACCAGGACAATCGCCTCCGCAGAGGGCATCGGGACATTCTGACGCCGTTTCCGCTCCGCGGGGTACAATTCCGGGAGAGCCACCATGTATTCCGTCACCAAGAAGATCGACTTCTGCTACGGCCACCGTCTGCTCGACTACGACGGCATCTGCAAGCACCCTCACGGACACAACGCCACGGCGGAAGTCGAGGTCCGCACCGACTCGCTCGATCCGCGGAACATGGTGTGCGACTTCAGCGACATCAAGCGCGTCGTGAAGGGGTGGATCGATCGGGAGCTCGATCACAAGATGATCCTCCGCCACGACGACCCGCTTGTGAAGCCGCTGCAGGCGCTCGGCGAGCCGATCTACCTGGTGGACAGCAATCCCACCGTGGAGCGGATCGCGCGGCTCATCTTCGACCACGCCCGCGAGCAGGGGCTCCCGGTGGTGAAGGTCACCGTCTGGGAGACGCCAACCTCCTTTGCCACCTACGCCGCGTAAGCTCCTGCTCGTCTTCGACCTCGACGGCACTCTGATCGACTCGGTGCGCGACCTGGCGGCCTCGGCCAGCGAACTGGCCGTGGCCCTCGGTGGCCGCGCCCTCCCGGCGGACGAAGTGGCGGGCATGGTGGGCGACGGGGCCGCCCAGCTCGTGCGACGCGCGCTCGACGCGGCCGGCGTCGCGGCGCCAGCACAGGCGCTCGAGCGCTTCCTCGACATCTACGACCGGCGCCTGCTGGAGACGACGACCGCCTATCCGGGCGTGCCGGAGGCGCTGGCCCTGGCCTCGCCCCGCGCCCGGCTGGCCGTCCTCACCAACAAGCCGCTCGGGCCGTCGCGCCGCATTCTCGCGGCGCTGGGGCTGCTGGAGCGGTTCGATGCCGTGATCGGGGGCGACAGCCCGCTCGGACGGAAGCCCGACCCCGCCGGCCTTCATCACCTCATGGCCGACGCACCGGGGCTGCCCACGCTCCTCGTCGGCGATTCGCCCATCGACGAGGCCACTGCGGCACGGGCCGGCGTCGACTTCGTGTTCGCCCGCTACGGCTTTGGTGCCGTCCGCTTCACCCGGCCGCCAGCCGCCCGATTCGAGATCGATCGCCCGGCCGACCTGGCCGCCGTCCTCGATCGCGTCCTGGCCCTCAGTGACGGGGCTTGATGTTTTTGAGTAATCAAAAAAAATGATATGCTGTTTCTGAAACGGCGGCTCGGCCGCGCTAGCGTGTGGAAACCAGGAGCTTGCCGGCCGCCCGCATGCCGATCGTGACCCGCTGATCGCCGGGCGCCCGGAGACGCACGCTGTCGGACACTTCGTCGCGGGCCTCGACCTCGACTTCCTGGCCCGGCTTGAGCGCATGGCTTTCGATGAAGCGCAGGAACGCGGCGTCCTGGTCGGTGACACGCGTGACGACGACGGGGACGTGGAGCGGGCAGGTCAGCAGGGTGTCGAAGTGACGGCGGACGACGCGGCCTTCGGCGGTGGGGATTGGGTCCCCGTGCGGGTCGACCTCGGGATGTCCGAGCATCTCGTCGATGCGCTCGATGAGCCGGTCCGACACGACGTGTTCGAGGTGCTCGGCCTCCTCGTGGACCTCATCCCACGGCATGTCCATCACCTGGACGAGGAAGAGCTCGACGAGACGGTGACGCCGGAGAACGAGCGCGGCGAGCTTCTCGCCGGCGGCGGTCAGGCGCACGCCGTTGTACGGCTCGTAGTCGACGAGGCCCGACTCGTGCAGCGCCTTGACCATGGTGGTCGCCGTGCCGGGCGCTACGGCCAGCGCGGCCGCGAGCTGGCCCATGGGCACCAGGCGCTGGCCGTCGCGGAGCCGGCTCTCGCCCAGGTAGATGGCCTTGAGGTAGTTCTCGACGGTGCTCGACGGCAGCATGCGTACGGCGGGATGTTAGCAGACCTCGCGAAGCGGAGCGTATCGTGACGCCGTGGATCGTTGCCCTGCTGGGGCTTGCGGCGTGGCTGGCGTGGGGCTGGCGACGGCGACAGGAGTCCGCGCGCCGCCGGCAGCGCCTCGAGGACGCGCTCAAGCACCTCTTCGAGCAGGAGTATCGCGGACGTTGGGCGTCGCGGTCGTCGGTGGCCGGCGCGCTCGGTCTGCGCGACCGCGACGTCGTCACGCTCCTTGGCCGGATGCAGACTCAGGGGCTGGTGGTGGCGCGCGGCCAGGAGTTCCAGCTGACGCCCGAGGGCGAGCGGCTGGCGCTGCAGATCGTGCGCGCGCATCGCCTGCTCGAGCGGTATTTCGCCGACGAGGCGCGGCTGCCGCTGCAGGCGGTGCACGCGGCCGCCGAGCGCGACGAGCACCGGCTGTCGCCGCGCGACGTCGATCGGCTGTCGGCGCTGCTCGGCCACCCGTCGGTCGATCCGCACGGCGATCCCATTCCGGAGCGCGACGGGTCGATGGCGCCGCCATCCGGGACGCCGGCCACCGAGTGGCCCGCCGACCGGACCGGCCGCATCGTCCACCTCGAGGACGAGCCGGAGCTGTCCTACGCGCAGATTGTCGCCGAGGGCCTGCGGCTCGGGCAGCGCGTCCGGGTCGTCGACACGTCGCCGGAGCGCATCGTGCTGAGCGACGGGGAGAACGAGTTCCGCCTGGCCCCGGCAGTGGCCGCCAACGTGTTCCTCGCGCCGGCCCCCGAGGAGGCGGTGGATGCGGGCGTGATGCGGCTGGCGGATCTGCCAACCGGCGAGGCGGCGCGGGTCGTCGGCCTCGACGACGCGTGCCAGGGCTTCAGCCGCCGGCGCCTGATGGACCTCGGGTTCACCGAGGGCGCGCACGTTCGGCCCGCGCTCACGACGTTTGCGGGCGATCCGCGCGCGTACGAGGTGCGTGGCACGCTCATCGCGCTGCGGCGCGACCAGGCGCGCGACGTGCTCGTGAGGACGGCATGACCACCCACGCCTGCGACACCTGCGCCGTGCACGCCGAGCTCGAGCGTATGGGCGTGACGCTCGATCGGTTCGATCGCGTCGTCGCGCTGGCCGGCAATCCCAACACCGGCAAGTCCACGCTGTTCAACGCGCTCACCGGGCTCCGGCAGCACACCGGCAACTGGCCGGGAAAGACGGTCACGCGCGCGGAGGGCGGCTTCGAGTTCGCCAAGGTGCGCTACAAGCTGGTCGATCTGCCGGGCACCTACTCGCTTCTCTCCGCCTCGACCGACGAGGAGGTCGCGCGCGACTTCCTGCTCTTCGGCGGCCCGGACGCGACCATCGTCGTCACCGACGCGACGGCGCTCGAGCGCAACCTCAACCTCGTGCTCCAGGTGCTCGAGATCACCGACCGCGTCGTGGTGGCGGTGAACCTGATGGACGAGGCGCGGCGGAAGGGCATCGAGGTGGACCTGCGCAGCCTGGCGCGCGACCTGGGCGTCCCGGCGGTGGGCATCGTGGCGCGCACCGGCGAGGGCCTGCACGCGCTGCTCGACGCGGTGGACGGCGTGGCGTCGGGGCGCATCCCCACGCGGCCGCTGCGCGTCGAAGGCACGCCCGACTTCCGGCGCGCGGTGCAGGACCTCGTGCCGCTCATCGAACAGGCCGCGCCCGGGGTGCCCAACGCGCGGTGGCTGGCCATCCGCCTGCTCGACGGCGACGCGCAGGTGGAGGAGGCGCTCGTGTCGGGCCGGCTGGCCGAGGTGGTCGCGGCGCAGCAGCGCTCCGCCGCGCGCTTCTCGCGGAAGATTGCGCTCGAGGGGGCCCAGTGACGACGGCCGACCCGGCCTACGCCGCCATCCGGCGCGCCGCCGATCTCCGCCGCGAGCTGTCGTCGAGCTTCCGCGACGAGGCCGTCCGCTCGATCTACGCGGAAGCCAGCCGCATCGCCGCCCGCGCCGTCCGCACCGAGGGGGGGCGGCGGCTCGACTTCGATCAGCGGATCGATCGCCTCGTGACGTCGCCGGTGTTCGGCCTGCCCATCATGGCGGCGCTGCTCGCGGTCGTCTTCTGGCTGACCATCGCGGGCGCCAACGTGCCCTCGGCGATGCTGGCCGATCTGCTCTTCTGGGTCGGGGATCGCGGCGCGGATCTCTTCACCGCCGTCGGTCTCCCGTGGTGGGTCACCGGCTTCGTCTGGCAGGGCGTGTACAGGGGGCTCGCCTGGGTGGTGAGCGTCATGCTGCCGCCGATGGCCATCTTCTTTCCGCTGTTCACCATTCTCGAGGATCTCGGGTACCTGCCCCGCGTGGCCTTCAACCTCGATTTCCTCTTCCGCCGCGCCGGCGCCCATGGCAAGCAGGCGCTGACGATGGCGATGGGCTTCGGCTGCAACGCGGCCGGCGTCATCGCGACGCGGGTCATCGACTCGCCGCGCGAGCGGCTCATCGCGATCCTCACCAACAACTTCGTCCCGTGCAACGGGCGGTTTCCGACGCTCATCATGCTCGCGACGATCTTCGTCGGGGCGTCGTTTCCCGCCGCCTTCGCGTCGGTGGCCGCCGCCGGCGCCGTCGTCGCCATCGTGGGCGTCGGCGTCGTGTTCACGCTGGCGGTGTCCTGGGCCCTGTCGCGGTCGGTGCTCCGCGGCGAGGCGTCGGCCTTCACCCTCGAGCTGCCGCCCTACCGCCGGCCGGGTATCCTGCGCATCCTCTACACGTCGCTCATCGATCGGACGCTGTTCGTGCTGTGGCGTGCGTGCCTGACGGCCGCCCCGGCCGGCGCCGTCATCTGGGTCCTCGGCAACATCTCGTTCGGCGGTTCGACGCTCGACCGGCAGGTCGCCGGCTTTCTGGATCCGTTCGGCCGCGCGCTCGGCCTCGACGGCGTGATCCTGCTCGCGTACATCATCGCCATCCCCGCGAACGAGATCGTCGTGCCGACGATGCTGATGGTGTACATGGGCACGGGCCAGATGACCGACGTGGCCGGGTTCGACGAGCTGCGGCGCGTCCTCGTGGACGAGCACGGGTGGACCCTGCTGACCGCGGTCAACCTGATGCTCTTCTCGCTGCTGCACAACCCGTGCGCCACGACCATCCTCACGATCTACAAGGAGACGATGAGCGCGCGGTGGGCGGCCTTCGGGGCGCTCATGCCGCTCGGCATCGCCGTCGCGGTCACGTTTGCGGTGGCCACGCTCTGGCCGTTCTGATTCGCCCCGCGACCAGGTCCGTCGATGGCGAGGACGCTGCGCACCGCCTTCGAGTCGCCCGAGGCCAAGCGACAATACGTGCGCAGGTTGTTCGCCACCATTGCCGACCGGTACGACCTCATCACGGTGGTGCTGTCCTACGGGCGCGACCGGGCATGGAAGCAGCGGCTGATCCGGGAGGCGGCGCTGATACCCGGGCGGCGGGTGCTCGATCTCGCCTGCGGCACCGGCGATCTGGCGCTGGCGGCGGCGCGCCGCGGCGCGACGGTGACGGGCCTGGACGTGACCCATCGCATGCTGGAACTGGCCCGCGCGAAGGCCTCCCAGGCCGCCGGGAGCGGCCGGGCTCCGCGGTTCGTGACGGGCGACATGATGGCGCTGCCGTTTCCGAGCGCGTCGTTCGATCGGGTCACGACCGGCTACGGACTGCGCAACGTGCCTGATCTCGACGGCGCACTGGCCGAGATCGCCCGGGTGCTGGCGCCGGGCGGGATGCTGCTCTCGCTCGACTTCAACCGGCCGGCATCGGCGGCCGTGCGGGGTGCGTACCTCGGGTACCTGACGGTTGTGGGCAGCCTGCTGGGGTGGCTCCTCCACGGGGACGCGGACACGTACCGCTACATCCCGGCGTCCATCCAGCGCTACCCCGGCGCCGACGGGGTGGCCCGGCGGCTGGAGGACTCGGGTTTTCGCGACGTGCGCATTGCCGGGCTGCTCGGCGGCCTCATGTCGCTGCACGTCGCGACACGGAGGCGGTGATCCGCCGCGCGCGAGCGCTGCACGCTCTCTATCGCCGGCGCGTGCGCGGGCCGAAACTAATCACGATCGGTGCACACGTGTGTGTACGCGCGTGCAACGACGGGCACTCGCAACCATGGCGCTGGTCGACTCCCTCCTCGCGGCAATCGTGCGTGCCGACGGCGATGCGCTGGTGATGCACGTCGGCGACAAGCCGTACGTCGTGACGGCCCGCGGCACGACGGAGCTCTCGGCGCAGCCGTTGAAGCTCGACGCGGTGTCGGGGATGCTGGGGCAGCTCCTGCCGGGCGATCTCATGCGCCAGCTGGAGGAGTTCGGCGCGATCGAGCACGAGCTGCCGCCGAACGAGGTCGCGCGCGGCGAGCGGTTCACGGTGGTGGCGGCCCGCGGCGGCGACGACGTCTGGATCGAGGTGCGGCGGCACCGGGCGCCGTTGGCGGCGCCTGCGGCCTCCGTGCCGCCTCCGGCGCCGACGGCGCCTCCGCAGGCGACGCCTGCTTCGTCGTCGTCGGCGCCACCTGCGCCGGTGAA
>JBFMCA010000050.1:0-29650 GCA_040754955.1 Acidobacteriota bacterium
GCGCCGCGGACGGGCCCCGCACTGCGACGTGTCGCGCGAGCTGCACGCTATGTCGTCACGCCCCATCATTGCCGCCAATTCTTTGCCCATGCCGGGTACGGTCATGCAACTGGGAACCGGGATTAAGCTCGGAGCATGTCGCGTCGTGACGAAGCGGACAGCAGACCGTCTGCTTCACGCTGTTCCTCTCCAGCGGGTGCAAGTCCCGCCTCGGTAAGCGCCGGAGCGCCGAGTAGCAGACCCCAGGCGCCGGGAGAGATCCCGGGGGCCCGAGCGGGGTGTCAAGAGCCTCTTCGGAGGGAGCCAGTCCGCGGGCCGCAACATCACGTGAAGCCTGCAGCCTCGACAGAGTTACAACCCGAGAGCCGAGCCGCTCATGTCACGGCGAAGGCCACGTCTCCCGTGCCTCGGTCCGGAGGAACACGTGCGGGAGGTCTCGGCGGGGTACAGGGCGCAGCACGCGGATACGGAGTGGAACGGAACACGAGAGGCCCGTCTGCACAGCCCAAGTCGGGGCAACGTGGCTCGTATAAGCCGACGGCGAAGTCGAGCGCGGTGCAGCGGGCGTCCGAGGGGACCGTAGTAGTGTCGAGCCTCGCGACGAATAACGCGAGGGGAGCGAAGGGTCCCTGCGGTGGTCACGGTGGTCGAGCAAGCACGCGCGAGGGCATGACCGCGAGGTCCAATCACCCCGGTGGGCGTCCGCCTGTCGATAAAGTGCGCCAATTGCAACGCCACCTCTGGATCGCGGCCAAGCGATCCCCGGAGCGCCGCTTCCACGCGCTAATGGATCGGATCTGGAGGCGTGACGTCCTCCAGGAGGCGTGGCGGCGGGTGAAGGCGAACCGCGGCGCGGCGGGCGTCGATCGTGAGACGCTCGACGCGGTGGAGCAATACGGCGTGAAGCGCATGCTTGACGAGCTTCACGTCGCATTGCAGGCGGGGCCGTACCGGCCGCCCCCGGTCTTGCGGCGGTACATCCCGAAGCCTGATGGCCGGCAGCGGCCGCTCGGCATTCCGACAGTACGAGATCGCGTCGCGCAAATGGCGACGATGCTGGTGCTGGAGCCAATCTTTGAAGCAGATTTCCGCGCTTCATCGTACGGGTTCCGGCCGAAGCGCAGTGCGACCCAGGCCCTGGAAACGCTGCGCGTGCAGGGCGCGCGTGGTGGCAACCACGTGCTGGACGCGGACATCCGCGACTACTTCGGCAGCATCGATCAAACGAAGCTGCTGACGCTGGTTGGCCTGCGCATTTCGGACCGACGGGTGCTGAAGCTGCTGCGGCAGTGGCTCACGGCTGGTGTGATGGAGAACGGCCAGCGACGGGAAACCCTGTCCGGCACGCCGCAGGGCGGGGTCATCTCGCCGTTGCTATCGAACATCTACCTGCACGTCCTCGACCGGGTGTGGGAAGACAAGTGTGCGCGATTGGGCACGCTGGTCCGCTATGCCGACGATTTCGTGGTGATGTGTGACACGAAGGCGCAGGTCGAGGAAGCCCGCCGCCGCGTCGAGCACGTGCTCACGCGGCTTGGGCTGGAGCTCCATCCGGAGAAGACGAGACTGGTCGACCTCTCGCGCGGCCGTGAGGGCGTCGACTTTCTCGGGTGTCACCTACGCAAGCGCATGAGCGGACCCATCTGGGAGCGGTCGCGGCAACGCGTCTATTACCTCCAGCGGTGGCCGTCTCAGCGCGCGTTGCGTCGGGTGCGCCAGCGTGTGCGCGACCTCACGCCGCGGCGTCGGTGCCATGAGGACCTCCGCCTCGTCATTGCGGACCTCAACCCGGTGCTGCGCGGCGGGGGGCAGTATTTCCGCACCGGCAACGCGGCGAATCACTTCACCGATCTTGATGCCTACGTGGAGCGCCGTCTGCGCAGCTTGCGTTACAAGCGCGCCAATGGTCGCCCCGCGGGGGGTCAGCTCGCGCGATGGGACCGCCCCTTCTTCGAATCACTGGGCCTCTGCCGCCTGCGCGGAACGATTCAGTATCCGGGAGCAGCGTAATGCCGCAATTCCAAGACCACCTGGTAAGCCGTGTGCGGGAAATCCGCACGCACGGTTTGAACGGGGGTCATGCTGACATCCAGTCTCTGACTGGAGACAAGTAGGATCTACCAATGGACTTCACGGGAAAGGCGGCGCTCATCACCGGCAGCAAGCGCATCGGCGCCGTGGTCGCCGAGACGCTGGCCGGGCGGGGTGTCGACGTCGCGCTGGTCTACCACCGCTCCGCCGACGAAGCCGAGGCCGCGGTGTCGGGCGCCCGGGCCTGCGGGCGGACGGCGACGGCCATCCGGGCCGATCTGTCCCGCGCCGAGGACTGCGCGCGCGCGGTGGAGCAGACCGTCGAGGCGCTGGGTCGGCTGGACATTCTCATCAACATGGCGTCCGTCTACCGCGCCCGCCCGTTCGACGAGCTGACGGAGGCGGACTGGGATGCGCAGCTGGCGGTCGACCTGCGCGCCGCGTTTCTGTGCGCGCACGCGGCCGTGCCCGCGATGCGGCGCCAGGGCGGCGGCCGGATCATCAACTTCGCCGACTGGGTGGCCGCCAGCGGCCGTCCGCGCTACGAGGGCTACGTCCCGTATTACGTGGCCAAGCGGGGCGTCATCGCGCTCACCGAGGCGCTGGCGCTCGAGCTCGCCCGCGATCAGATTCTCGTCAACGCCATCGCGCCAGGACCCATTGTCGCGCCGTCCGGCACCACCGACGAAGAGCACGCGGCCGTCGTGCGCGCCACGCCGCTCGGGCGGTGGGGCGGTGAAGCGGAGATCGCGAAGGCGGTGCTCTTCCTGGTGGAGACCGACTTCGTCACCGGCGAGACGGTGCGGGTGGACGGCGGCAGGCACGTGAAATAAACGGTTCGGAAGGGTTCCGACACGTTCCGACAGGCTCCAGGAGGTGCGGCCGATGCGGGGGCGAGAGGTGTCGCGGATCGAGGGGTTCAGCGACGCGGCTTTCGGGTTCGCGTTGACGCTGCTCGTGGTGTCGCTCGAGGTGCCGCGCGACTTCGATGCGCTCCGCGCGACGCTGGCGGGCTTCCTGCCGTTCGCCGCCACCTTCGCCATCGTCTCGTGGATCTGGTTCGAGCACTACCTGTTCTTCCGCCGGTTCGGCCTGCAGGACGGGCTGACCGTCGTGCTCAACTGCTCGCTGCTCTTCGTGGTCCTGTTCTTCGTCTACCCGCTGAAGTTCGTCTTCGACCTGATCCTGAGCGGCGGCGCAGCGGGCTGGTCGGCGATCGGGCCGGGCGGGGCGCGCATGCTGATGCTGGTGTACGGCGGCGGGTTCATCGCCGTGTTCGCCGCGTTGGCGCTGCTGTACTCGCACGCGCGACGACAGCGCGCGGTTCTCGGCCTGTCGGCGCTCGAGGCGTTCGACGCCGGCGCCGGCTGCCGCCGACATCTGCTCAGCGTGGGCGTCGGGATGGCGTCAGTCGCGCTCGCGGCGACACTGCCAGTCGAGATGCTGTGGGTGTCCGGCGTGCTCTACGGCCTGCTCGGTCCCGTGCATTTCACCAACGGCCTGCTCACCGGCCGGGCGCGTGAGCGCCTGCAAGCGCCGCTTTCATCGAGGCCAGCGCCCCGGTGAGCTCGCGGCGCTCGCGGCCGAAGCAGAAGCGGATGTACCCTTCGCTCGCCGCCCCGAAGTCGACTCCCGGGACGCACCCGATGCGCGCCTGCTTGATGAGGTGCTCGGCCATGGCCCAGGAGAGCGACGCGCCGCCGAGGCCCGCCTGCCTGGCCCAGTCGGGATTGATCTTCAGGAACGCATAAAAGGTCCCGTCGGGCGGCGCGCCGCTGAGAATGCCCGGCGCCGCGTCTGCGACGCCGGCGTAGAACAGGTCGCGCCGCGCCTCGAGCTCTGCCCGAAACTCGCCGATGCAGGCCTGCGATCCCTCGAGCGCCGCGACACCGCCGTGCTGGACGACGGAATTGACGTTGCTGGTCGTGTAGGCCACCACCTTGACGGCGCGCGCCCGCAGCTTCGCGTCGCGGATGGCGAAGTAGCCCAGTCGCAGACCCGTTACCGCGTACGTCTTGCTGAACGTGTAGATCGGGATGGTCCGTTCGTACATCCCGGGCAGCGAGGCGATGCTGACGTGCTCGCCGGCGAAGATCACGTCCTCGTACGCCTCGTCGGAGATGACCCACAGGTTGCGGTCGCGCGCCAGCGCTGCGAGGCGCTCCAGATCCGCGCGCGTCATCACGCCGCCGCTCGGGTTGTTCGGCGAGTTCACGTAGATCGCGCGCGTCCTGGGCGTGATCGCGCGCGCGAGCTCGTCGAGGTCCCACCGCCAGCCGAGCCGCTCCCGGAGCGGCACGGCGACGGGCACGCCATGTGCCGCGATGATGATGGCCATGGTCGGCGGCCACTCCGGGTCCGGCACGATCACCTCGTCGCCCGGCTCGAGGAGCGCGTGGCAGACGGCCCACACGCCGTGCGTCCCGCCGTTGGTCGTCACGACCTCATCGTCGGACTCTACGGGGAGCGCGTTCTTCGTCCGCAGCTTCTCGGCCAGCCGCGTGCGCAGCTTCGGCAGGCCCGCCGTCGGCAGATAGTGGGTGTGGTTCTCGGCGATGGCGCGCCGCATGCCGTCCTTGAAGGTGTCGGGCGCGTCGAAGGACACGTCACCCTGGTCGAGGCGGAACGGGTCCTTCACCGTGTACATCATGTCGCGGATGCGGATGATGGCGGAGACGGGTACGGTGTCGAAGAACTGGCCCATGGCGTGACAGGGTAGCACGCCGGGCGGCGGGTCAGCGGCCGGCGACGATGGCGGGGCGCCCGAAGGCGGCGTCGAGGATGGCGTTCAGCACGCGCGCGGTACCGTGCAGCGGCAGATTGCTGAGATAGAACGCGTTGACGCCGGCGTCGCGAAGCGCGCGAATCGTGCGCGCGCAGACGTCAACCGGCGTCGCGCCGGCGGCGAACTCCGCCGACAGCGCGTCGACCGGCACCGGCAGGAAGCTGCCGAGAATCTGCAGCGTCTTCGCGTTCGCGCTCCGGTAGTAGAAGACGCCGAACACGCCGGGGAGCGTCATGCCCCGGCGCCGGGCCTCGTCGAGGAAGGCCCGGACATCGTCCATCCGGTGGTGCGAGACGATCTGCGTGAGATAGAAGTCGGCGTTGACCTCCTCGTGTCGGAGGAAGGCCACCTGCGATGCCGCGTCCTGTGCGGGGTTCGCCCAGCCGCCGAGCTCGAGGCGTGGATGGCGGGCGCGGATGTGGCGGCGCAGCTCCCAGGCATGGGGCACGCAGCGCGGCCGGCCGACGTGCTTGTCGCCGCCCAGCACGACGAGCGACGAGAACCCGCGTTGCACGGCCTGGTCGGCGTACTCGAGGCAGAAGTCGAGCGAGTGCTTCGTGGTGAGGAACGGGATGACCTGGTGCCGCGCGACATCGCCGCCGAGGTTGGCGACGAGATGGCGCAGGTTGTTCTCTTCCTGGGCGCCTACGGCGCTGTCGGTCAGCATCACGCGGACGCCCTGCCGCGTGAGCGAGCGGATCGCGTGGTACGTGTCGATCCAGGCGTCGATGCCCGCGGCCGCTTCGAGCTCGGCCCGCGGCGGGCGGAGCTCGACGGCCACCACCGGCGTCTCCGACGATTCGAGCAGGGTCTTGAACGAGGTCACTTCTGCTGCTTGATTGTGTCGACCGCCTGCGCGGCGAAAGGACCGTCGAGCGGCGCGGTGTCGACGCACCGGACCCCCGACTCGACGTTCATGTTCTCCAGACGACCAAGGGGGTCCCCGCCGGCCGGCGCGGCTGCGAGCAACGCGATGGAGAGCGTGAGGAGCGTCCGCGTCATCGAGGCGCCTGCTGATGGGGGGCGCAGAACTCTCGAAGTATACAATGCCGCGCGTGGCGTCCTGGCCTGCCCATGTCGCCGCGGCGCTCTCGCGGCTGCCGCGGGTGCCGCTCGTCGACGGACCGAGTCCCGTGCAGGAACTGCGGCGCCTGCGCGACGCGATCGGCGGCGGGCCGCGGATCCTCGTCAAGCGCGACGACGCGCTGCCGTTCGGCTTCGGCGGCAACAAGGTCCGCAAGCTCGAGTACGTCGCGGGCGCGGCGCTCGAGGCGGGCGCCGACACGCTCATCACGTGCGGCGGCGTGCAGTCGAATCACGCGCGCGTCACGGCCGCGTGCGCCGCCCGGCTCGGCCTGCACGCGGTGCTGGTCCTCAACGGCGAACGCCCGGCGGTGCCGCGCGGCAACACGCTCCTCGACACGCTCTTCGGGGCGGACATCCACTACGTGGACTCCCGCGAGGCGCGGGCGCCGGCCATGCGCGAGATTGCGGCGGCGCTCGAGCGCGACGGCCGAACGCCCTTCATCATCCCCGTCGGCGCCTCGACGCCACGCGGCGCCATCGGCCTGGCGCGGGCCGTCGAGGAGCTCGTCGACCAGATCCCGGCGCCGGACGTCATCGTCCACGCGACATCGTCCGGCGGGACGTCCGCCGGGCTCCTGGCGGGGTGCGAGCTGCTGGGTCTCGACACGAGAGTCGTCGGCATCAGCGCCGACGAGCCGGCGGCCGCGCTGGCCGCGCAGGCGCGCAGTCTCGTGGCTGGGATGGGCGAAATCGCCGATTTCGACGGCGCGTCGGTGGCCGCGGCCCGGCCCGTGCACATCGACGATCGGTTCGTCGGCCCCGGCTACGGCATGCCGACCGCCGAATCACTCGAAGCGACGTCGCTCCTGGCACGCACCGAGGCGCTCGTGCTCGACCCGACCTACACGGCGAAGGCCATGGCCGGCCTCATCCGCGGCGTGCGGGACCGGCGTTTCCGCGCCGACGAGACGGTGCTCTTCTGGCACACGGGAGGCCTGCCGGGGGTGTTTCGGTAGGGAGGCTTGGAGCAGGTGGAGGGGTGGAGGCGTGGAGCGGTGGAGGGGACGTGGAGGTACCTCCAACTCCCCACCCCTCCAAGCCTCCGCTTCCTCCCTACCGCTGCGTCGTCGTGCGCGGCGGTGCGTTCTTGCCCCACTCGGTCGCCCAGTTGAGCATCTCCGCCACGACGTGCAGCACCGACTCGCGCGCGGCGTAGCCGTGCGCCTCGTGCGGCAGCGTGACATAGCGCACGGTGGCGCCGTGTCCCTTCAGCGCCATGTAGAAGCGCTCGGACTGCACCGGGAACGTCCCGCTGTTGTCGTCGGCCTCGCCGTGGATGAGCAGGATGGGCTCCTTGATGAGATGCGCGTGGAAGAACGGTGACATCCGCGCGTAGATCTGCGGCACCTCCCAGAACGTCCGCTGCTCGTTCTGGAAGCCGAACGGCGTCAGCGTCCGGTTGTAGGCGCCGCTGCGCGCGATGCCGGCGCGAAAGAGATCGGAATGCGCCAGCAGGTTCGCCGTCATGAAGGCGCCGTAGCTGTGGCCACCCGCCACCACGCGATCACGATCGGTGACGCCCAGCGCAACGGCGCGATCGATGGCCGCCTCCGCGCTCGCCACGAGCTGCTCGACGTAGGTGTCGTTGGCGGTTTCCCCGGGGCCCACGATGGGCATGGCCGGGTCGTCGATGATGGCCCAGCCCTGCGAGAGGAACAGCAGGTGTGAGGCGCCCGAGATCGTCGTGAAGCGCGCCGCGGAACCGGTCACCTGCCCCGCGGCGTTCGGGTCGGTGAACTCGCGCGGGTACGCCCAGAGCAGCGTGGGCAGGGGCCCCTTTGCCGGCGTCCATCCCGGCGGCGTCATGATGGTCGCCGAGAGCTGCACGCCGTCCTTGCGCGTGTAGGTCACGAGCTGCTTCTGCACGCCCTGCAGTTGGGGCGCCGGGTCGGCGTAGCGGGTGAGCGCCCGCCGCTCGGCCGAGCCCGCCGTGCGCACGTAGTAGTTCGGCGGTTCGGTGCGGCTCTCGCTTCGCGTGATGAACGACGATCCGTCGTCGGTCAGCACGGCCACGACCTGTTCGTAGGCGTTCGACGCCGACCGGAAGACGCGCTCGGTCTGGAGCGTCCGCAGGTTGAGCCGATCGAGGAACGGGCGGGCCCCTTCGGGCGAGGCGCCGGGACCCGACAGCACGATGGTGTCCCCCGACTGCACCATCGGCGCAGTCCCCGAGCGGCCGACCCGGCGGTGCGGCGCGCCGGGATTGGAATAGGCGTCCTCGGCGCTGCGATCCCACACCACGCGGGGCTCGGCACCCGGCCGGTCGAAGATGCGCGTGCGCGTCCAGCGCCTGGGCCGATCGAACTCGGTCACCAGCGCCGCGCCGCCATCGGTCCACGCGATCGTCGTGAACCGGTACTCGGTGCGCGTCAACTCCGACGGATCGCCGGCGAACGGCGCGGCGAGCGCCAGCACTCTGTCGCGATGCGGCACCGTGGCCTTCGGATCGCCGCCGTCGAGCGCCTCCGCCCAGACCAGCGTCGCCGGCTCGGTCGCGTGCCAGCGATACCCCCGCGGTCCGGGCAGCACGCCGCCGTTCGGCACGGTGTCGGCGAGCGGCAGGCGCGCGATCTGCCGCACGGCGGTGCCACGCCGATCCCAGACCTCGACGCTCTTCGGGAAGTCGCCGTGCGGCACGAGCCACGAAAACGGGCGCTCGAGCCGCTCGACGAGGAAGAACTGGCCGTCGGGCGACGGATCGACGCTCGCCAGCAGCCCGCCGCGCCCGACTGGTGTCCGCTGGCCGCTGGCGGCGTCCACGATGGCGAGCTGGCTCGTGGCGAAGTACTCGAAGAGCTGCTCGTCGTACGCGCTGGTGAGCAAATCCTGATAGGTGCGGACGGGAGCGGTGCGGCCGCGGTTCTCCTGGATGTTGGGCGACGGCGGCACGGCCGGCGGCGCCGGCGGCGCGCCGCGGCTGGGCACGATGAAGCGGCACGCGAGGGCCGCGCCGTCGCCCATCCACCCGCACGGCCGGCCGAAGACGGCGTTGAGCTGCGCGGGCGTCACCGCTCGCGCATGGCCCGTCGCCGTCTCGCCGACCCAGAGCTCGATGCCGGTATCGCGCGTGTGCGTGAACGCAAAGCGGTGACCGTCGGCCGAGAAGCCAATCCAGGTCAGCCGCGGGTTCTGTGCCGGCACGGTGACGGGCGTTGCGGTGCCATCGGCGATGGCGGTCAGCGTGATCGCGCGGTAGGTCACCGCCCGATGCGGACCGTTGGTGCGGGGGTTGATGCGCTCGCCCGCCAGACGGTGCATCGGCTGCGCGAGCTCCGACAACGGCGGCATCGACGCCCGCTCGAGCACCGCGACCCGGTCGCGCGTCGGGCTGACCTCGATCACCGGCGGTGGCGGCGCGTCGAGGATGTCCACGACGACCTGTGGCGGCAGGAGGTATCCGGACGGGGCCTGCGGCTGGCCCTGCGCCGCCAGCAGCGCGGACCCGGCGGCGAGGGCGACGGAGACGACGAGGATTCGTGATGGACGCATGGGGGGATTGTATAGAGGCTTGGGGGCGTGGAGGGGTGGAGACTTGGAGGGAGGGAGGCGTGGAGGGGTGGAGGCCTGCCGGGGTGGAGGGACCTCCAAGCCCTCACGTCTCCATCCCTCCACCCCTCAATCCCTCCGCTCCTCCACCGCGCCTGCCCGCCCCCAGTCCCGCCGTGCGGCCGGTCGCCCAGGCCCAGGCGAAGTTGTGGCCGCCGATGGGGCCGAACGCGTCGAGGATCTCGCCGCAGAAAAACAGCCCGGGCGAACGTCGGCTCTCGAGCGTCCGCGGGTCGACCTCGTCGAGCGCGACGCCGCCGCCGGTGACCTCCGCCTTGCGGTATCCCTCGTCGCCCGTCCACGGGAGCTCGAAGGCCGTCAGCCGGCTGATGAGCGCGGCTCGCTCGGCGCGGGTCAGCTGGCTCACCCGCCGGTCGGCCGGCACGCCGGCGTCGGCCGCCAGGGCCGCGGCCAGCCGCTGCGGCAGGTGCCGCGCGAGCGTCGAGGCCACCAGCGCCGGCTGTCCCGTCAGCTGGTCGCGCCACTCGCGTTCGTCGAGGGCGCCCCATCGCACCGAGACCACCGCGCGCTCGCCCGCGGCACGACTGCGCACCGCGACATGCGAGACGGCGAGCACGGCTGGCCCGGAGTAGCCGCGGTGCGTGAACAGGAAGCCGCCGTCCGCCTGGGCGGCGAGCCCGCGCCACCGCGCGCGGATGCGGACCTCGAGCGACACGCCAGAAAGATCGGCGTGCCGGGCCGGATCGGCCACCAGAGGGGTGAGCGCCGCGTAGGTCGCGTGTATCCGGTGGCCGAGCCGCTCCGCGAGCGCGAGCCCCGTGCCGTCGCTGCCCGTCGCCGGCACCGACAGGCCGCCGGTGGCCAGCACGACCGCCCGTGCGGCGATCGGTCCCTCGGCGGTCTCGACGGTCCATCCGTCGGCGCCAGGGACGAGTCCGCGCACGGCGCACCGGAAACGGGTCTGGACACCAAGCCGGCGCGCGTGGGCGACGAGACCGTCCCGCACGTCGCGCGCGCGGTTCGACGCCGGGAAGTACTTGCGGGAGTCGCCCTCGAAGGCCAGCGGAATGCCGAGCGTGTCGGTGAAGAAGCGCATCTGCCCGGCCAGCGGCCACGCCCGGAGCATGCGCTGGAGCAGCTCGCGCGGCGAGTCGGTGACGAACCGGCCGGGCTGGAGCGCGGCGGGCAGCACGTTGCATCGGCCGCCGCCGCTGATGAGGATTTTGCGACCGCCGTCGGCGGTTCGCTCGACGAGCGTCACCGGCGGCGGATCGGCCACCGTCGCGCCCGCGCCGCCTCGCGCCGCAATCGCGGCCACCAGCCCGGCGGCTCCGGCGCCGACGACGACGATCACCGGAACACGTCGTCGAGCGGCACGACGGTGAGCGGGCCGAGGTTGAGCGCGCGGATGCCCGGCTCGATGACCGACCGATCGCCGACGACCACGACGGCGAAGCGGTCCGGGCGGATGTAGCGCTCGGCCGCGCGCTCGAGATCCGCGATGGTCACCTGCTCGATGCGGCGGGTGTAGGTCTCGTAGTAGTCGTCCGGCAGGTTGTAGACGAACTGCTGCTCCAGCTTCTGCGCCAGGTCGCGGCTGGTCTCGAACTCCGACGGGTACCCGAGGACGATGTAGTTGCGGGCCTTGCGGAACTCCTCCTCGCCGACCGGCCGCCGGATGCCGTCGAGCTCGACGAAGAACTCGCGGAGCGCCTCGGCGGTCTTGTCGGTCTGGACGCCCGCGTACGCGAAAAACGGTCCGGCCGCCGCGCGCATGTCGAAGGTCGAGCCGGCGCCGTACGCGTAGCCGTTCTTCTCGCGCAGGTTGGTGTTGAGACGCGACGTGAACGAGCCGCCCAGGATGGTGTTCAGGAGGTCGAGCGCGGCGAAGTCGGGCGTATGGCGCGCGACGCCCACCCAGCCGATGCGAATCTGCGACTGCGCGGCGCCGGGCTTGTCGAGGAGGAACACTTCGCGCGCCGTCCGCTGCGCCGCGGTGGGGACCTCCGGTGCGGCGGGCGGCGCGCCCGCCGCCTTCCACACCCCAAAGGTCCGCTCGAGGAGCGGCATGGCCGAGGCCGCCGTCACGTCGCCGACGACGATGAGCACGGCGTTGTCCGGGCGGTAGTACCGCGCGTGGAAGCGCTGGAGCTGCTCGACGCCGAGCCGCTCGAGCACGGCGGCCGTGCCGAGCGGCGACGTGCCGTAGCGGTGCGTGGCGCCGAACACGAGCCGGGGGAAGGCGGCCCCCGCGATCGCGTTGGGGTTGTCGCGCGCCTGCAGCAGGCTGGTGAGCCGCTCCTTGCGGAGCCGCTCCAGCTCGTCGCCGTTGAACGCCGGCCGCATCACGACGTCGGCCATGAGCGGCAGCGCGTCGCCGAGCCGCGCCACCGGCGTCGAGAGGCGGACCGAGGCGAAATCGAAGGTGCTGGCCGTGCCGAGCTCGGCGCCGAGGAACTCGACGGCGTCCGCCAGCTCCAGCGCCGAGCGGCCGCCGGCGCCCTCGTCGAGCATGGCGGCGGTCAGGCTCGCGATGCCGAACTGGTCGGCGGGATCGGCCGCGCTCCCGGCTCGCACCACCAGGTTGACCTGGACGAGCGGCACCTCATGCTGCTCGACGAGCCACACCGGCAGCCCGTTGCTCAACGTCGCGCGGGCGATGTCCGGCAGGTTGAGCGCCGGCGCCGGCCCGAGGGCCGGCGGCCGGCTGCGATCGGGCTCCTGCGCCGCGATAAGCCCGACGGCCCCCAGCACGACCAGACCCGCAAGAACGACTCTCATGGCGCGGTGTCCTTTGTCATTTGTCATTCGCCATTCGCCATTCGCCATTCTTCATTCTTCATCGCTGAATTCCCTCAGGCGTGACCGCCAGCTCCACACGTCGGTCCAGCGGGAGAAACCGGCGAACGGCCGACTGGATGTCCACCGGCGACAGCGCCCGGAACCGCGAGAGGTCTTCCTCGAAGTAGTCGGGCGTGCCGGTCTGGACCAGGTAGGCGTTGAGCTGGTCGGCCTTGCCGCCGAAGCCGCCGACCCGCTCCATCCGCCGATAGAACGACGCCTCGATCTTGTTCCGCGCCCGCGCAAGCTCGCGCGCGTCGGGCGGAGTGGCAGCGAGCCTCCCGATCTCCTCGTCGATGACCGTCCGGATCTCGTCGAGCGTCCGGCCCGGCCGCGCGGTGGCGGCGACCGTGAACACGCTGCCGAGGGCCCGGGATTGCTGGCCGGCGAACACGTCCTGCGCGATCTGCAGGTCGTAGACGAGCCGGCGATACAACCGGGAGTTCTTGCCGCCGGCGAGGAGCTCGCTCACGACGTCCATCGCCGCGTCGCCCGGCGCGTAGGCTGGCGGCGTGTGCCACGCCAGATAGAGCCGCGGCAGCTGCACCTTGTCGGTCATCGCCGACCGCTTCACGTCGGCGAGCCGGACGGCCTGCGCCGCGAGCGGCGGCGGATCGGGGCCCCGGGGAATGCGGCCGAACCACTTCTCGACCATCGCGCGCGTGGCCGCCAGGTCGATGTCGCCCGCAATCACCAGGCTGGCGTTGTTCGGCCGGTAGTAGGTCTTGAAGAACTCGACGACGTCCTCGTAGCTGGCCGCCGACAGGTCCTCC
Source organism: Acidobacteriota bacterium (assembly GCA_040754955.1). Taxonomy (GTDB): domain Bacteria; phylum Acidobacteriota; class Vicinamibacteria; order Vicinamibacterales; family UBA2999; genus JBFMCA01. The sequence goes on from JBFMCA010000050.1 coordinate 13,024, forward strand.
ATCGAGCCGATAACCGGCCAGTGATAGGGATGACCCGGCGGGTAGAGCAGCGCCGACAGCTCGAGAAACGCCCGGCCGTACGGCGCGTTCTCGTAGCTCTGGCGGCGCTCGTTCTTGACCACGTCGCGCTGCCCGTCGACGACGGCCGGCGTCATGGTGTCCAGGAGGTACTGCATGCGGTCGGACTCGAGGAAGAGCATCAGCTCCAGCGCGCCGGACGGGCCGTCGATGTAGTAGTTGGTGCGGTCGTTGGTGGTGGAGCCGTTGTTGCTGGCGCCGGCGGCCTCGAGCCACTCGTCGAACGCCCCTTCGGGCACGTGCTTGGAGCCCTCGAACATCAGGTGCTCGAAGAGGTGGGCAAACCCGGTGCGGCCCGGCTTCTCGTGCGCCGACCCCACGTGGTACCAGACGTTCACGGCGACAACCGGCACGCTGGTGTCGCGGTGCAGGACCACGCGCAGGCCGTTGGCCAGGGTGAACTCGGCGTAGGGCACCTCGAGCGGCGCTGTCTGCCGGGCGGCAGGCGCCGCAGCCATGGCCCACACGAGGGCGAGGGCGAAGAAGCCTCGGGTCATACTGGTCATCTTACCCAACCGGTTTCCGTGTGCAGCGGCTAACGGATCTGGCAGGGAAGTTGTAGCCGGTCCGGGCAGCCAGCCGTGATCCCCGGCACCACCGCCTGTCGATTCGTCCAGTTCCGGCCGGTTTTCGCGCCGGCGGCGGCGCTCGCCGCCCTGACGCTGATCGTGCCGCTGACACCCGGCGTCGTCACGCCGACATCCGCCGAACCGCGGCCCGCGGTGACACACGGGTGCCCGACGCCGGGTCAGCCGCTCCGGCTCGTGGCCAGTGCCGACCTGGGTCCCTACGAGTGGCTGGACGAGTCCGGCGAACCGCGGGGGTTGAACGTCGCTGTCGCGCGCGCCGTGGGGCGGCATCTGGGCGTTCCGGTGCAGATACAGATGGCTTCCTGGTCGGTGGCGCTGCAGGCGCTCGAGTCGGGCGCCGCGGATCTCATCGCGATGGCGTGGACGCGCGAACGCGAGGCGCGGTACGACTTCCTCGCGTCCTTTCTTCCGCTTCGCATCAGCCTGGTCTTTCCGGCCCATGTCGCCGTGCCCGCCTCGACCGACGACCTCTCGCACCTGATCGTAGCCGCCGAGCGCGACACGGTGGGGCACGAGATGCTCCGATCGATGCCGCCCGGCCGCGCGCCGCGGCTTCTGTTGACGACGTCGCGGACGGAGACGCTTCGACTGGTGGCCGCCGGCACGGCGCAGGCGGCCGTCGGTCCGGGCGCGACGCTGCGGTGGATGGCCAACCAGGGCCGGCGGTTCGATCTGCCCGGCGAGCTGCCCGTCCGGGGGATGGAGTACTGGTTTGCCACGCGCAAGGGCTGCGGTCCGTCGCTCGCCGCGGTCGGCGCGGCGATTGACGCCCTGCGGGCGAATGGGACTCTGGACTCGCTGGTCGAGCGGCACCTGGCGGCGCCGGAGGAGCGGTTCCTCCCGCACTGGGTCGCGACGGCCGCGCTGGTCGCCACCGGGCTCCTCGTCGTCACCTGGGTGTGGACGCTCACGCTGCGCGCCAAGGTCCGCCGGCAGACCGCGTCGCTTGCCCGCGCGCTCGCCGAGCAGCAGCAGCTCTCGCGGCGGGCCGTGGAAAGCGAGACGCGGCTCAAGGCGACGCTCGAAGCCGTGGACGAGGGCGTCTGGGAATGGACCCGCGACGGCCGGCTCGTGGTGGCCGAGCGCTGGCTGAAGACGTTCTGGACGGATCCCGACCACGTGCCCCGCACGACGCGTGAGTGGCTCGAGCAGGTGCACCCCGACGATCGCGATCGCGTGACGACCGAGCAGCGGCGAGCGGCGGAACACCCGGCCGGCACGCTCGAAATGACGTATCGGATGCGCACGGATCGCGGGGGGTACCGATGGTTCCTGTCGCGGGCGTCGGTGGTCGCCCGCGACGAGGACGGAGCGCCCCAGCGGATGATCGGCATCATCCGCGACGTCACCCGCGAGCACGAGGCGGAAGAGGCCCTACGCGCGGCCAAGGATGCGGCGGAAGCGACCGCCCGGGCGAAGTCGGCGTTTCTGGCTACGATGAGCCACGAGATGCGCACGCCGCTCAACGCGGTGATCGGCACCACGAGCCTTCTCGAAGCGACGAGCCTCTCGCCGGATCAGAAGGAGCTGGTGTCGGTGCTGCAGCGGGGCAGCGAGGTCCTGCTCGCGACCGTGGACGACGTGCTCGACTTCGCGAAAATCGAAGCCGGCCGCCTCGACCTGCACCTCGAGCCCGTGGAACTGCGGCCGCTCGCGTCGGCCGCGCTCTCGCTCGTCGAGGTGACGGCGACGGCCAAGCGCCTGCAGCTCCGGCTCGATGTGGCCGAGCTCGTGCCGGCCTGGGTGGAAACCGACGCGGTGCGCCTCCGCCAGATCCTGTTGAACCTGCTGTCGAACGCCGTGAAGTTCACGGAGCGCGGCACGGTGACGCTCCAGATTGCGACGGATGCGTCCGGCACCGGCCCCCTGCGCTTCTCGGTGCACGACACGGGCCCCGGTATCCCCGCCGATCAGCTCGAGATGCTCTTCGAGCCGTTCACGCAGGCCGATCTCTCGTCGACGCGGCGCCACGGGGGCACCGGACTCGGGCTCGCCATCAGCCGCCGGCTCGCGCGGCTCATGGGCGGGGAGATCGAGGTGGTCACCGCGCCTGGACACGGATCCACGTTCACGCTGAGCGCCCCGATGCCCGCCGTCAACCCGGTGGCGCATCCGGCCAGGCCCGTGGTCCCGGTCGGCCGCGGCAGCGGCGGCGCGCTGCGCGTGCTGCTGGCCGAGGACAACACGGTGAACCAGTTCGTGGTGCGGCGCATGCTGCACCAGCTCGGCTACGCCTGCGACGTCGCGTCCAACGGGCGCGAAGCGCTTGAGATGTACGAGCGCGAGGGGTACGACCTGCTGCTGCTGGACATCCAGATGCCCGAGATGGACGGCCTGGAGTGCGCGCGCGAGGTGCTGGCGCGCGGGGGGCAGGTGCGGCTCGTCGCGCTGACGGCCGACGTTACGACGGAGACGCGGGACGCCTGCGCGGCGGCCGGCTTCGACGACTTCCTCACCAAGCCCGTGCGTCTCGACGTGCTCGCCGCCATGCTGGGCCGGTCGCGTGCGGCGCTGGGCACGCGCTGGACGCTGGCCGGCTGATCGGCTGGCGGCTCATCCCTTCTTCCGCTCCCGCAGCAGGGCCGGTGCGCCCTCGGAGATGGCGACGACCGCCGGGTGCGTGATGCGGCGCTCGACCGTGATGGCGTAGAAGCGCTCGCGCGCGCCCTCGAGGCGGCCGACGGCCGCCACGCCGTACTGCGCGGCGATCTCGGCCTCCACCACGGTGGGAGCGGCGAAGACGCCCCTGCCGGCCTGCCCGAACACCTTCAGCAGCGCGCTGTCGTCGACTTCGGCCACGACGCGCGGCCGCACGCCATGCCGGCGGCACCACTCGTCGAGCGATCGGCGGAGCGACGACGTCTCCGCCGGCATGAGCCAGGGTACGCCGTCGAGCGACGCCGGAAAGCCCCGCCGCCAGGCGGCGGCGGGCTTCGGCAGCGCGAAGACCGTGACGCCCGACTCGCCGAGCAGGTGGTTGAACGCCCGCACGCGGACGGCCGGCGGGATGGGCGCGTCGGAAATCACCAGATCGAGCTGGTGCGTGGCGAGGTCGGCGAGCAGCCGGTCCGGCGGCCCCTCGCGGCACACCAGGTGGAGGGCCTCGGCGGCGCGGAACGCGGGTTCGAGCAGGCGGTGCGCGATCGTCTTGGTCACCTGGTCGGCGATGCCCACCTGCAGCCGCAGCGGACGTCCCGTCGGTCGATCGCGGAGCGTGTCCAGGAGCTCGCGGCCGAGGGCGAAGATGTCGTCGGCGTAGCGGTAGACGAGGCGGCCGACGTCGGTGAGGACGAGTGCGCGGCCCGAGCGCTCGAAGAGCTTCTCGCCGAGCCGCTCCTCGAGGGCGCGCAGCTGTCCGCTGACGGTGGGCTGCGCGAGGCGAAGCTGCCGCGCCGCGCGGCTCACGCTGCCCTCGCGGGCGACGGTCCAGAAGTAGAGGAGGTGGTGGTAGTTGAGCCACTCCATGCGCCCTCCATCCTAGCGGACCGCCCGCCGGGGTTTTCAGGTACAATTTCCCGTTTCCAGATTCGACCTCATTCCGGAGCGGACGACAGCATCATGGCCAAGACTCCCATCACGGTTGCGAACGGCGACGGCATCGGCCCCGAGATCATGGCGGCCGTCCTGCACATCCTGCAGGAAGGCGGCGCGGAGCTCGACATCGAGACCATCGAGATCGGCGAGAAGGTCTACCTGAAGGGCAACTCCGCCGGCATCGAGCCGAGCGCGTGGGAGTCGCTGCGGCGGACCAAGGTGTTCCTGAAGGCGCCCATCACGACGCCGCAGGGCGGCGGCTTCAAGAGCCTGAACGTGACGACGCGGAAGATGCTGGGACTCTACGCCAACGTGCGCCCCGCCGTGTCCTACGCGCCGTATGTCGCGACCAAGCACCCCAAGCAGGATCTGGTCATCGTCCGCGAGAACGAGGAAGACACCTACGCCGGCATCGAGCACCAGCACACCTACGACGTCGTGCAGTGCCTCAAGCTCATCTCGCGGCCGGGCTGCGAGAAGATCGTCCGCTACGCCTTCGAGTACGCGCGCCGCAACAACCGGAAGAAGGTGACGTGCTTCACGAAGGACAACATCATGAAGGCCAGCGACGGCCTGTTCCACAAGGTCTTCGACGAGATCGCGGCCGAGTACACCGACATCGAGAACGAGCACTGGATTGTCGACATCGGCGCCGCCAAGATGGCCGACACGCCCGAGGCGTTCGACGTGCTCGTGATGCCGAACCTGTACGGCGACATCCTGTCCGACGTCGCGGCGCAGATTGCCGGGTCGGTCGGCCTGGCCGGCTCGGCCAACATCGGGGAGAGCGCGGCGATGTTCGAGGCCATCCACGGCTCGGCGCCCCGGCGCGCCGGCCAGAACCTGGCCAACCCGTCGGGCCTGCTGCTCGGCGCGGTGATGATGCTGGTCCACATCAACCAGACCGAAGCCGCCGAGCGCATCCACAACGCGTGGCTCCGCACCATCGAGGACGGCGTGCACACCTACGACATCTTCAAACCCGAGGTGTCGAAGGAGAAGGTCGGCACGAAGGAGTTCGCCGCGGCCGTCGTCGCGCGCCTCGGCCAGCGGCCCGAGCAGCTCAAGCCCGTCTCCTACAAGGCGGCGCCGAAGCACGAGGTGAAGCCGTACGTCTACGACCGGAAGGTGACGAGGCGCGAGCTCGTGGGGCAGGACATCTTCGTATTCCACATTCCCGGCACGTCCAACGAGGTGGCCGCCACGCTCGAGCCGTCGGCGAAGGCGTGCGGGCTGACGCTCGTGATGATCAGCAACCGCGGCGTCAAGGTGTGGCCCGATCCGCTCCCCGAGACGAAGTACGTGGATGTCTGGCGCTGCCGCTTCATGCGCCCCGACCGGGGCCCGGTGACGTTCGCCCAGATGCTGGACCTCCAGCAGAAGCTCTCGGCGGCCGGCGTCGACATCGTCAAGATGGAGGGGCTGTACACGTTCGACGGCCAGATCGGGTTCTCGCTCGGTCAGGGACAGTAACGCGGGAGGACGGCCGCATGGCGCTCGTCGCGGTGATCATGGGGTCGACGTCGGACTGGGACACGATGTCCCACGCGGCGGCGATCCTCGACCAGTTCGGCGTGCCCTACGAGAAGCACGTCGTGTCGGCGCATCGCACGCCCGCGTGGATGGCGGAGTTCGCCGCGGGCGCCGACGCGCGCGGCCTCGAGGTCATCATCGCCGGCGCGGGCGGCGCCGCGCACCTGCCAGGCATGACGGCGGCCTACACCGTGCTTCCCGTGCTCGGCGTGCCGGTCCAGTCGAGCGCGCTGAGCGGCCTCGACTCGCTGCTCTCGATTGTCCAGATGCCCGGCGGCGTGCCGGTCGGGACCCTCGCCATCGGCAAGGCCGGCGCGACCAACGCGGGCCTGCTCGCCGTCGCCATCCTCGCCAACTCCCGCCCCGAGCTCCGCGCGAAGCTCCGCGCCTACCGCGAGGAGCAGACAACGCGGGTGCGCGGCGACCGCCTCCCGTGAAGCGCGTCATCCTGCCGGGATCGACCATCGGGGTCCTCGGCGGCGGCCAGCTCGGCCGGATGTTCGCCATCGCGGCCCGGCGGCTCGGCTACCGCATCCACACGCTCTCGCCCGACGTGGACACGCCCACCGGCCAGGTCGCCGACGTCGAGGTGCACGCCGACTACGAGGACCTCGACGCGGTGCGCCGCTTTGCGCGCGGCGTCGATGTCGTCACCTTCGAGTTCGAGAACGTGACCGCCGACGCGGCCGACGCGGCCGCCGAGGTGGTTCCCGTACGCCCCCACGGGCTGGCGCTGCACCTGACGCAGCAGCGCGCGCGCGAGAAGGCGTTTCTGGCCGCGCGCGGGTTTCCGGTGGCGCCGTTCGCGCCGGTCGCGTCGCTCGACGAGCTGGCCGTCGCCCTCGGCCGGATCGGGCTCCCGGCTGTCGTCAAGACCGCCGCGTTCGGCTACGACGGCAAGGGGCAGCACCGGCTCGACACCGTCGAGGACGTCGAGCGCGTGTGGAGCCTCGTCGGCCACCAGGACGCCATCGTCGAGCGCTTCGTGGACTTCACGCACGAGATGTCGGTCGTCGGCGCGCGCGGCCTCGACGGCGCGTTCGCGGACTTCGGCGCCATCGAGAACACCCACCGCCGACACATCCTCGATCTGTCGATGGCGCCCGGGCGCGTGCCGCCCGACGTGTCCGCCCAGGCCGTGCGCCTGACGCGGGCCGTGATGGACGAGCTCGATTACGTGGGCGTGCTGTGCGTGGAGTTCTTCGTGACCGGAGATGGCCGGCTGCTGGTGAACGAGGTGGCCCCCCGCCCCCATAACTCCGGGCACCTGACCGTGGACGCGTCGGTGACGAGCCAGTTCGAACAGCAGGTGCGCGCCGTTTGCGGCCTGCCCCTCGGCTCGACGCGGCAGATCCGCCCGGCCGCCATGGCCAACCTGCTCGGCGACCTGTGGGCGAACGGCGAGCCCGATTGGCCGGCCGCGCTGGCGTTCCCCGAGGTGAAGCTGCACCTCTACGGCAAGACCGAGCCCCGCCCCGGCCGCAAGATGGGCCACCTCACCGCGCTGGCCGACACCGTGGACGAGGCCGTAGAGAAGGTGCGCGCGGCGCGCGCAGTGTTGGGGGAGGCTTGAGGAGGCTTGGGGGCTTGGGCAAGAGCCGAGAGCCCGAAGCCCGAGAGCCCGCAAGCCCGATGCCTGCGAGCCCGCCTTACGGCACCAGCGTGAGCGTGGCCACGGCGGGGCCTGGCAGGAACGGGAGCGGCTCCCCGCTCACCCACGCGCGATGCTGGTCGCGGTAGTGCGGCGAGAGGGGGTGGCCGCTCTGGCCAGTGGGCATATGCAGGATGCCTTCCTGCTCGCGGCCGGGTGACACCACCATGCGCTCCGAGGCCCCGGCGCGCGGCGAGCTGGCGCGCGGCGTGTAGATGTCCCCGGCGAGCGGATCGCGCGGCATGTTGAGCCAGCGGCCGAGGACCGGGAGGCCCGCGCCGAGCGGGTGGGTGACCGCGGCGCGGTTGTAGTCGCCCCACGTCCGCTCCTCGAGCCGTCCGCCGTCGCGCGTCAGCGTGGAGACGACCGCATCGACGGCCGCGAGGATCTGCTCCGGCCATCCCCCGAGCGCGGGGTTCACCAGGTGCGCCGGACGCTCGGTGACGAGCGGCCACAGCGGCCCCTCCGACCGCAGGGCCCGGCCGAAATCGAAGTCGGGATCGGCCTCCCGCGCCGGGGCGGTGAGCGCGTCGAACACCTGGCGTGACAGCTCGGACCTGAACTCGCGGACGAGGCGGTACGCGGCGGATTCGGGCGTCGCCCGGCCCGTCCATGTCGTCTCCACCAGACGGCGGAACTCCGCGCGGCCGGCATGGCCGCGGACCGCGTCAGGCGTGAGCGCCTCGAGCGCGAGCGCGCGCCACCGCTCGAGGAAGAGTCCCTGATCGTCGAGCTGAATCGCGAGCATGTCGCGCTCGGTCGCCCGCTCCAGTCGGCGCAGGCGATCGCGGATGATGCGCGCACGGATGCCGTCGGCGTACCCGCCCTCGCCGAGGACGGCCAGCGCATCGCCGGTAACGACCGGGGCGTTCGCGGTCCAGAGGCGTCCGTCTTCCGGATCGACGATCCGCGGAAACGCGTCGGCTCTCAGGTAGCCGTCCCACCGCCGCGTCCCATCGGCCCACGAGGCCGGGACGCTCCCGTCGTGTCCCACGCGGTTTGGAATCGGGCCCGCGATGGTCCACCCCACGCGGCCCGAGCGATCCGCGATCGCGACGTTCTGCGCCGGGATGCCCAGGCCCGCAAAGGCGACGAGCGCCTCCTCGAGCGAGGTCACCCGCTCGGGGCGCGTCACGTCGCTCGCGAGCAGCTCGGCGTCGTGCGCCACCCAGCGTTGAGCCAGCTCGCGCCCGCGGTGGTCCGTGCCGATGATGGGTCCCCACACCGTCGCGCGGACGGTGATCGTTTCGGGCGCGCCGCCGCTGACGGCGATGGTCTCGCTGAAGGTCTCGAACGCCCGCGGGCCGTCGGGCGTGAGGTACTGCCCCGGGTCGCGCGGGTCGGGTTCGATGATGACCAGGTCGCTCCAGTCGCCGCCCGTGTTCGTGAACCCCCAGGCGACGTCGCCGTTCGACCCGACGACGATGGAGGGGAGGCCCGGGAGCGTGACGCCCGCGATGCGGCGCCGGCCGATCTCGAGGACGGCGCGATACCAGATGTTGGGCACGTTGATCGCCAGGTGCATGTCGTTGGCGAGGATGGCCGCGCCCGAGGCGGTGCGCGTCCCGGCAACCGCCCAGTTGTTGCTGCCGACGATGGCGGCCTCGTCGGCGGGGAGGGGCTCGGGCCACGCGGCGACGTCACCGAGGCGCGACGCGCGCGCGACGCGTGCGCGCGGCAGCGTGTAGACGTCCGGACCAGGAATCGGCGGGCGGGGCAGCGCGTCGCCCACGACGGGCGCATCCCACGCCGATCCGCGCGCCGTGAGGAAGTCGTACATCGGGCGCGGCAGCGTGTCGCGCAGCGTGCCGAACGTCCGCTCGAACGCCGCCTGGCGGCCCTGCAGCGTGTTGAACATGGCCAGCACGGTCAGCAGGCTGTCTTCGGCCCGCCAGGGCTCAGGCGCCGTGCGGAGCAGGAGGTACTCGAAGGGCGGCGCGTCGAGCGCCGCGAGCCCCGCGTTGACGCCAGCCGCGTACGCGTCGAGCACCGCGCGATACTGGGCGCTGGTCTTCGCGAGGGCGCGCTCCGCGACGGTGCGGAACCGGTGGACGCGCGCCGCCCGGTCAGCGGCGAGCGCGCGGACGCCGACCAGGGCGGCCAGCTCGCCGGCGGGCTGGCGCCGCTGCAGGTCCATCTGGAAGAACCGGTCCTGCGCGTGTACGAAGCCGAGCGCCCGCGCCGCATCGGGCCGCGAGATCGCCGAGATGGTCGGCACGCCCAGCGCGTCGCGCACCACCGTGACCGGCGCCGAGAGCCCGGGGATCTCCTCGATGCCCCTGGTCTGCGGCAGGCTCCCGTGGAGCGTCATCCGCACCCACACCGCCGCGCCGACGCCGCCGACGAGCAGAACGAGGAGCAGGACGAGGACGACGCGGAGCGCGGTACGGAGCATCTCAGAGGATTGTAACGGGTGCACCCGTGCACCCGTCCCTTTGACCACAACCCCCGGATCGCCGGCTGCCGAGCCGCTGGCGTACGGTGGGGGGCATGATGAACCATATGCACGTGAGCACGGGACACCCGCCGGCCGGAGCCGGCGGCGACGGGCGGTGGGCGCGGGTGCTGGCCCGTGACCGATCGGCCGATGGCGCGTTCGTCTACGCCGTCAGCACCACCGGCGTGTTCTGCCGGCCGAGCTGCCCGAGCCGGCGGCCGCGCCGCGACCACGTCGCGTTCTTCGAGACGCCCGAGGCGGCCGCGGGAGCCGGTTATCGCCCCTGCCGCCGGTGCCGGCCCACCGAGCCCGGGGAGTCGCTGCCGGCCGGCATCGCGCGCGCCACGCGGTATCTGGCAGCGCATCGTGACGAGGCCGTGCCGCTGGCGGCGCTGGCCCGCGTCGCGGGGATGAGCCGGTCACACCTGCAGCGGCGCTTCACGGCCCTCGTCGGCGTCTCGCCGCGCCAGTACCAGGCCGCCTGCCGTGCCGAGCGGTTCCGCCGCGCGCTGCGCGCCGGGCGCGATGTGACCGGCGCGATCTACGAGGCCGGTTACGGGTCGCCCAGCCGCGTCTACGAGGCCTCGCCGACGGGGCGCGGGCTCTCGCCGGGCGCCTACCGCGCGGGAGCCCCGGGCCAGCAGATCGGCTTCACCATCGTCGACAGCGCGCTGGGCCGGCTGCTCGTGGCGGCCACCGCCAAGGGTGTGTGCGCCGTCAAGCTGGGCGACCGGGATGGCGCGCTCGAGGCCGATCTGCGCGCGGAGTTCCCGGGCGCGACGCTTGCCCGGGGCGTGCACGTGTCGCCCGACTGGGTGCGGCGCATCGTGGCCATGGCCGAGGCGCGCGTGAGCCCCGGCGCCGCGCGGGTGCCGCTCGACGTGCACGGCACGGCGTTCCAGTGGCTGGTGTGGCGGGCGCTGCAGCGGATTCCGGCCGGTCGCACGCGGACCTACGCCGAAGTGGCAGCGGCCATCGGCCGCCCGACCGCGGTGCGCGCGGTTGCGCGCGCCTGCGCGACCAATCCAGTCTCGCTGGTCGTGCCCTGCCACCGCGTGGTCCCGAAGAAGGGCGGACCCGGCGGCTACCGTTGGGGCGCGCGCCGGAAAGAAGCGCTGCTCGCCCGCGAGCGCGCCGGCAAGTAGGGGTAAGATCCGGCGCGGATGTCTCCGCGCCGGACTTCCGCGACCCGCTACGGGACCGCGCCCTGGGTGGCAGACGGCGGCCGCCGTCGGCCCGCCTACCCACGCCTGACCGGCAGCCACGACGCGCCCGTGGCCGTCATCGGCGGCGGGCTGACGGGCACCGCCACCGCCTACGCGCTGGCGGCGGCGGGCGTGGACTGCGTGCTCGTCGAGGCCGGGAGGGTAGCCGTGAGCGGCGCGGGCCGCGGCCCGGGGTTCATCACGTCCGAGCCGTGCACGTCGTTCACCGCGCTCGAAGCGGCCCACGGGCGGCGCGCCGCCCGCGCCATGTTCGACCTGTCGCGCCGCGCCGCGCTCGATCTGGCGGCGACGATCCGCCGCTTGAAACTCCAGGTGCGCTACGAGCCCCGCGTGGCGCTGCGCGTGCCCGGCCTGTGGCAGCCCGACATCGCCCTTCGTCGCGAGGGCGCGAGGCGCCGGGACGCGGGGCTCGACGCGTCCTGGCTGTCGCGCGCGGCGCTGGCGCGTGTGGCCGCGGTTGATGCCGACGGCGCGCTCCGGCTGCGCGACTGGGGTCAGGTCGATCCCTACCGCCTGGCGTTGGGCTTCGCGCGTGCGGCCGCCGCGCGCGGCGCGCGTTTGTTCGAGCGCTCGGCCGTTCGCCGCGTCACGGTCGGACGGCGCGGCGTGACCATCGAGACGGTCTCGGGCGCGATCGCTGCCGAGACCGTGGTGGTGTGCACGGGCGCGCCGGGTGCGCTCTACCGGCCGCTCCAGCGGCACCTCTCGCGGCGGGAGCAGCCGGTGGTGCTGACCGAGCCAATGCCGGCCGCGATGCGGCGCGCGGTCGCACCGCGCGACGTCGTCGTCACCGACACCGATACGCCGCTCACCATCGGATGGACGGCCGACGATCGCATCGTGGTCGCCGGCGCGGCCGAGGCGCCGCTGGCGGCACGAGCCCTGGCGAAGGTCGAAGCGCCGCGGACCGGGCGGCTGATGTACGAGCTGCTGCGGCGCTATCCCGCCATCGCCGGCCTGGCACCGGCCGCAGGGTGGCACGCGCCGCTCGCGCTCACGAGCGACGGCGCGATGTACGCCGGCCCGCATCGCAACTACCCGCGCCACCTGTTCGCCTGGGGCACCGCGCACGATCCGGCGCACGCGTTCCTGGCGAGCCGCATCGTGCTCCGACACGTCCTCGGTAACCCGCAGCCGGGCGACGCCTATTTCGCGTTCACGCGGGGGTAACCGAGGATCAGAGCGCCATGGCCGATTCAGGAGTCTTCCGCCTCCCTCCGCTCTCCGGCTGGCAGCGGGAGGCCGTCATGGCGGCCGCCGCCTTTCTGCGGGAGCAGCACGGTAACCCGCCGGCCGACGCCCGCGCGCGCACGGTCTACGAAGGGCTGCTCGAGGTGCTCGATCCGCCGAGGCGCGCGGCCCGGATACAGCGGGAGATGAGCGACTCGGCCCGCAAGGCCGCGCTCACCGCGAAGACCGAGCGGCGCACGGGACGGGAACGCCGCACCGGCGCCGATCGCCGGAAGGAGAACCTTGGCCCTCCGCCCGGCACCGCCGAGCGCCGACGGGGCGACCGCCGTCGCGCGGGAGAACGCCGCGGCCGCCGGTGAGCGGCGAGGATGCTGCCGGCGGACCCGCCATGGACAAGGCGAGGCGGAAGGCGGCGGGCTGCGGGAGTCCATCCCGGCCGGGGACCACCACGTTGGGCTGTGCGGCGTCGAACGGCTGAACGCGTGGCTCGATCGGGTCACGCACGGCTCCGCGCGCGCCGGCCACTTCGGCCCGTGCCGGTCCGCTAATTGGATTTGAGAATCGAGGGTTTGGACTTAAGATTCTAGGGTTGGAATCGTGGGTCTCGAGGCGTGAGATCGCACTCTCAAAGCCCACAGCTGCAATCTGACTTGAAGATCCCCTCTCTTCCTCTTTCGGAGGCGCATTTCCGATGCCCCGCATGCTCATTGTTCTGCTGACGACCCTCGCGCTGGCTTCCCCCGTGTTCGCGCAGTCCACTGCGATCAACGGCACCATTGAAGGCACGGTCAAGGACGACCAGGGCGGCGTGCTGCCCGGCGTCACGGTGACCATCACGAACCTCGGGACCGGGGAGGCGAGGACCGTCGTGACCGGGACCAACGGCCTCTACCGGGCGCCGCTCCTGGCGCTGGGCACCTACCGCGTGCACGCGGAGCTGCAGGGTTTCCGCGCCTTCGAGCAGACGGGCATCACGCTGCGCGCCGGCCAGACGGCGGTGATCGACGTCACGCTCGTCGTCGGGACGGTGACGGAGACGATCACGGTCACGGGCGATGCGCCGCTGGTGGACCTGGCGCGCATCGAGCAGGGCCGCACGCTGGCAGAGGAGGAGATCAAGACGCTCCCGCTGACGTCGCGCAACCCGTACAACTTTGCGCTGCTGCAGCCGGGCGTGGTCGGCTTCGAGACGCAGGAGTTCGGCGTCCCGCGCCTCACGGCGAACGGCGCGCTGATGCGCGTCAACTACCAGATTGACGGCAGCAACAACACGCAGAAGGATCGCGCGGGCCTCAGGCAGATGCCGATGTCCGAGGTCATGATCCGCGAGGTCAAGGTCGTCACGACCGGCTACGCGCCGGAATTCGGCCAGACGATGGGGCTCATCTACAACGCGATCACGCCGTCGGGCACCAACACGTTCAAGGGCCAGGGCAGCTACCGGATGCAGCGGAGGTCATTCGCCGCGCTGCCGTTCTTCTCGAGGGCGACGGCGAAGCCGCCGACGGAAGTGAACCTCTACACCGTCGATCTGGGCGGCCCCATCCGCAAGGACAAGACCCACTTCTTCGCCGGGTACGAGCACACCGAGCGCGATCTATCCGGCGGGCGCGTCATCACGATCTCGCCGGCCAATCAGGCGGCGCTCGGCCTGACCGAGCCGGCCTTCATGCCGGCGGCTCTGGACACCGAGTTTGCCATCGGCAAGGTCGACCACCAGATCAGCCCGGGCAACCGGCTGTCGCTGCGCTACATCTTCTTCGACAACAACATCCCGAACAACGTCGGCGGCGGCCTCACCTCGGTCCAGCGCGCCACGGACTTCACGGACCGGCAGCACTCCACGGCCGCGCAGCTGATCTCGACGATCGGCAACGCGGCGCTGAACGAGCTGCGCATCCAGTACGCCACGCGCGCGCAGGCGCGGACGCCCGGCGCGCTGGCGGGCAGCGGGCCGGCCATCAACATCGCGGGCGTCGCCAACATCGGCGGCCCCATCGCCAGCGCGACCGACGCGGGCTTCGCGTTCACCCAGAACGTGTTCCAGGTGAACAACAACTTCAGCTACCTGCGCGGCGATCACGCCTACAAGTTCGGCATCGACGTCCAGCACGTGGCGGACGGCCGCACGAACGCCGCGTTCCAGTCGTACACGTTTTCGAGCGTGGCCAACTACCTGGCCGCGCGGTCGGGCGCGAACCCGTTCGCCTACACCACCTTCACGCAGTTCTTCGGCGAGCGCGATCTCGACTACAGCTCGAACCTCTACGGGTTCTTCATCCAGGACGACTGGCGGCTCTCCGACACGGTCAAGCTGCTGTACGGCGTGCGGTACGACCTCTACGACGTCCCGACGCCCGACCCGAACGCGCCGTTCCCGGACTCGCGCGACTTCCGCGTGGACAAGAACAACTGGGCGCCCCGCGTGGGCATTGTCTGGACGGTGGACGATGACCGGCGGTCGGTGATCCGGGCGAACACGGGCCTGATGTACGACCAGGTGCTGCTCGCGATGTACGAGCAGGCGCTCGTCAACGACGGCACGAACCGCCGGGCGGCCGCGAGCTTCCAGCCGACCACGCCCGGCGCGCCGGCGTTCCCGAACGTCCTGAGCGCGGGCGCGGGCGCGCAGCCCAACCTGCTGTGGACCGTCGATCCCGCCTTCGAGACCGCGAGCAACTGGCAGAACAACATCCAGTTCGAGCGCCAGCTTGGCAACGCCTACGCGGTGGCCGTCGGCGTCTCCTACATCCGCGGCTACAACCTGCCCGTGGTGACCAACATCAACCCCATCAACCCCATCGGCACGCTGCCGGACGGACGGCCGATCTTCTCGACGGCCGTGAACGCGTCCACGCGGCGCGATCCGCGCTACAACGTCATCAACGCGGTCCAGTCCATCGGCGAGTCGACCTACAAGAACCTGACGCTGCAGTTCACGCGGCGGGCCGCCGACGGCATCCGGTGGGACTTCGCCTACACGCTCGGCAAGAGCGAGGACAACGCGCCCATCCCCGGCACGCTGTCGGTGACCGGCGACGCCGGCCGCGGCGATATCACCAACCTCGAGTACGATCGCGGGCCGAACATCCTCGACCAGCGCCACACCTTCACCGGCAGCGTCGTGATGAACCCGCGCTACGAGGGTGACAGCGCCGCCCTGCGCGGGCTCGTCAACGGCACGGTCGTCGGCCTCGCGCTGCAGTTTGCCAGCGGGTCGGCGTTCAACGTGCGCGCCAACCGCGAGCTGAACAACGACGGCATCGCCGCGGACCGCCCGAACGGCGTCCGCCGCAACTCGATGCACCTCCCCGCCCGCTACAACGTCGACCTGCGCCTCTCGCGGCAGGTGGCGGTCGGCGGCAGCCGCAAGGCCGAGGTGATCGCGGAAGTGAAGAACCTCTTCAACACCGTGCAGTGGGCCGGCGTGAACTCGACGGTCGCCGTCGACGCCGTCGGCAACCCGCTCGCGCCGATTCCGACGAAGGCCAACCAGTTCCCGGCCACGAGCGGCTACGAGCAGCGGCAGTTCCAGCTCGGGTTCCGGTTCATCTTCTAACTAAGCTGGCGCCTGAGGGCTTGGAGGCCTGAAGGCTTGGAGGCTTGGAGGCGTTGAGACACAGAGGGCCTTGGAGGCGGAGACGCTTCCAAGGCCCATTCGTGCGTTTGAGGACCGTTTCTTCTTCGCGGGGACCAATCGTCATGCGCAGGGTCATCCTCTTCACCACCGTCCTCTCCGTCCTGATTGCGACCGCCGGCCCCGGCGCCCAGCACCGGCTGCAGCCGGTGGCGGCACTCAAGGGCCGCCCCGCGCTCGAGCTCCTGCTTCGCAAGCTCGACACCGTCGGGACCTTCATGATGACCACCGCGCATCCCGATGACGAGAACAACGCCATGCTCGCCTACTACGCGCACGGCAAGGGCTATCGCACGACGCTCGTGACGGCCACGCACGGCGAGGGCGGGCAGAACGAGATCGGCCCCGAGCTCTTCGAGGCGCTGGCCATCCTGCGCGCGGAGGAGCTTGCCGCGGCGCATCGCTTCGACGGCGCCGAGCAGTTCTTCACCCGCGCGATCGACTTCGGGTACTCGTTCAGCGTCGAGGAGACGCTCGAGCAGTGGGGCAAGGAGGAGATTCTCGGCGACGTCGTGCGGCTCATCCGCACCATCCGCCCCGACGTCATCGTCGGCTTCGTCTTCGACGGCGAGGGCGGCGGCCAGCACCACCAGACGTCATCGCGGTTGACGGCCGAGGCCTTCCGCGCCGCCGCCGATCCGGCGCGTTTCCCCGACCAGATTGCCAAAGAGGGCCTGCGGCCCTGGCAGGCGAAGAAGTTCTACTACACGGCCGGGTTTGGGCCGGGTGGGGCAGGTGGGCCGGGTGGGG